>NZ_CP032364.1:0-312271 GCF_003589745.1 Lachnoanaerobaculum umeaense
CAGGATTTGCTTGATTTAAGCCGCCTTGAAAACTGGCAGGATAGAAAAGAGCAAATGGAAAGAATAGTTTTATCAGATATTGCAAACAAAGAATGTCTGTATTTTGAACCCGTATTTTTTGAGAATAATAAAGAACTTGAATATAATATAGAGGATAATATTTCTGTTTTGGGAGATGCAAATAAGATAAAGGATCTTATCTCGGTACTTTTGGAAAATGCTATGAAATACTCACTTTCACACACCACACTTACTTTAAATAAGAGAAAAAAGGATATTGTTTTATCTGTTGAAAATGACGTGGAAAAAGAACTTTCAAAAGAGGATACCGTCAATATATTTAAGCGTTTCTACAGACTTGACGAATCTCACTCAAGTAGCGGCTATGGACTCGGTCTTCCTATCGCAAAGGAAATAGTGCTTATGCATAAGGGAGAAATTAAGGTCGTAAGTAAGGATAAGAAAGTATTCTTTGAGATTTATTTTCATATATAATTTTAACTAAGTAATTAGGAGGATATAGCAAATATTATATCCTCCTATATATTTCATAAAACCGGGTAATTTTGTATCTTCTACTTAACATACTTCTCAAATTTGTCTACACTCATTTTTGCTCGCTTAGCAGCCTCATCAACACTCAATATACCATCCTTTACAAGTGATACCAAAGTACTTACAATTCCACTTTCTCCGGCTCTATCAAGCTCTAATACATCTACTTCTTTTCTTAAATCCTCATATAATTCCTTTAATGCTTCTGTCATACCTTCTCCTTTCTCTCCATATTTAAGTCGATATTTCATATTTGAGGTAATTGGAAACTTTTCGCTATAAAAATCACTTTTTTTAAAAACCTTCATAACGCTCCTTATAAAGAATATTTTAGATAAAAAGAAAAACCATGTTTATTATTCCATATTATTACATTTTAATATTTTATAGAACAAAATATTTTTATTAATAAAAAAGGTACAGATTCGAAATCCATCGAATCTGCACCTTTTTACCATAATCTACTTTCACAATCTTTTTACACTAAACTTATTGATATTATCAATTTGGTTTATATATGAAATACTAACCCAATAAGGTAACAACAATCGGAACGACAATTATAAAGAGTATAGTGCTCAATGTCACAACATTTGTAGAAAATTCCACATCTCCATCTCCCTGGTTAGCTAAAATTGGGAGGACGGCTAAGGCCGGAGCCGCCGATTGTACTACAAATGTATTAAATTCTTTTGTCTCCATACCGGAGGCTGCAAATTTTAATATAAAGTACATTGTAGCAGGTGCCAAAATAAAGCGTCCTACCAATGTGACAATGGTATCGATGTCAAAACGAATGGTCTTCAATCCCGCCTTGGCTAAGACAATTCCAATATATAGCAGAGACAAAGGCGTCACTATATTCCCGATGTAAGTCAAGGTATTTGTTGCAAAACTTGGTACTGAAATTCGCAAGATTAAGAAGACCAAGGCAACAAGGAAACCAACAAGGGGAGCAGGGAAGAGTTTCTTCCAATTAAATTTAGCTACTTGCTTACTTTTCCCTGACTTACTGTCTGTTGTCATCAGGTAAACGCCTAAAGTCCATGTAGAGACCGTATTGGTGATATAGTAGATGAGGAAATAAGGCAGTGCCTCATCACCGAAAAGAGCAATATTTAAAGGCAGACCAATGAAAATGGTATTAGCATTGACAAAGGTATTAATCATCGTACCACGACGCCCGGGGCGAACATTAAATATTTTTACAGCCGCAAATGCAAAGATATAGCCTAAAATACAAACACCAAAGGTATAAATCATACCACCGGACAGACTAATCAACTTATCCAAAGTCAGGTATTTCAAAACAGACACAAAGATGGAAACAGGCATTGCGACATTCATAATCAGCTTAGATAAATTACCGCCAAAACTATCATCGAACCATCCTCGTACCTGCAAGAAATAGCCCAGAATTATAAGGACTATAATAGGAATAATACTTTCAATTGAAGTTAAAAAAACCATATTCTATACTACTTCCTAGTACTTTGGATACCACTTAAGTTCACTAACAGCTTTCTTCATATCGGTTTCTTGACTTTGTGCCAATCCCTGCTCTTGAGCTTTTTTAGCAACCGCTTCCGCTACTTTACTTGAAACTTCTGCCACATAAGCAAATGGCGGCAAGACAGGTGCACCCGGTTTACCTGAATCAACTATACCGCTCAATGAATGTGCAGCTGCACCAATCATTTCATCTGTCAAGAGCTTAGCTTCTGAAGCAAGCATTCCAAGTCCCAGACCGGGATAGATAAGAGCATTATTAGCCTGACCAATCTGATAAGATACCCCTTTATAATCCACATTGTCGGAAGGTATTCCTGTCGCTACAAAAGCCTTTCCATCAGACCACTCAATCAAGTCTTTAGCACTTGCTTCTGCCAGCTCAGTTGGATTACTAAGCGGGAAAATAATTGGACGCTCAGTGTTTTGACACATAGCCTCAACAACCTCTTTTGTAAAGGTATTAGGTTTTGTTGATGTTCCTACCAAGATTGTCGGTTTAACCGTCTTTACAACTTCAAGCAAGTCTGTTAGCTTGTCAGCATTAGCAAAGTCAGAACGCTTCTTTGCAAATGGACGTTGCTCAGGTGTCAAATCATCCATATCA
This sequence comes from Lachnoanaerobaculum umeaense, assembly GCF_003589745.1. Lineage (GTDB taxonomy): Bacteria > Bacillota > Clostridia > Lachnospirales > Lachnospiraceae > Lachnoanaerobaculum > Lachnoanaerobaculum umeaense. The sequence continues at coordinate 2,672 of NZ_CP032364.1, forward strand.
TCAAAAAGAAGACCTTGTTTATCTACCATAAAGAAACGTTTGTAAGCCTCTTCTTCTGAGAGTCCTTCTGTAATCATTTCACTGAGAACACGTGATGCAATTCCTGCACCTGCTGTTCCACCGCCAAAGCAAAGATAGATTTGGTCTGTTAATTTTTCACCACTAATATCTAATGATCCGTAAATACCACCCAGTGTGACAATACCTGTTCCTTGGATATCATCATTGAAAGTAGGAATTTTATCCTTGTACTTGTTGAGAATATTGGCAGCATTTAGACGACCGAAATCTTCCCAGTGTAAGTAGAGCTTAGGGAAAAGTCGTTCAGCTGTTTGTACAAACTGATCAATAAAATCATAATAACGGTCTCCACGTACACGCTCATGGCGATTCCCAAGATAGTTAGGATTTTCCAGCAATTCTTTACGGTTAGTTCCGGCATCAATGACCAAAGGTAAAACAGTTGCAGGGTCAATACCGGCCGCTCCTGTGTAAACCATAAGCTTTCCAACTGAAATATCCACACCATTGGTTCCCCAGTCACCAATACCTAAAATTGCTTCTGCATCTGTCACAACAATAAGTCTAATATTACGGTCTCCGGCCGCATTCTTAAGGGTAGCTTCTATATTTTCAGGGTTGTTAATGTCTAAATAGCCCGCATATTGCGTATCAACAAACAAATCACTGTAATTTTCAATCGTAGTTGCAACCGTTGGATCATAAACAATCGGATTGAATTCGGCAATGTGTTGGCTAAAAAGATAGTAAAACAAGGTGCGATTAGTATTGAAGATTTCCATCAAGAACAAGCGTTTTTCCAGATTTGTTGCTTTTTTAGAAAAATGAGCATAGGTTTGTGCCGCTTGCTCCTCCAAAGTTTGCACATAAGGTGGCAAAACTCCAACTAAGCCAAGTTCTTTACGCTCTTCAAGTGTAAAGGCAGTTCCCTTATTTAAAAAGGGATTATTCAAAATATCATGTGCATTCATAATGCAACCTCCTTTAATTTTGTGTAATCATTATAACACAATTATATATCTAATATAATCTCTTGTAACAGATAAGTTTTTATATGTTTTTTAATAAAAATAGCATTAATTCACAATTAATTTATAAATTAATCCACTATATTCATATTATATGGTTTCTTTTACAATCTAATATTAATATCTGCATCTATTTCGATAAGACACTCTTTTTTCTTACTTTATCAAGGTCTTTGTTATTAAAAAAGGGGGCTGTCGGGAAATGACAGCCATAAAAAGGGGTGGTATGACTCAAAATGAATCATACCACCCTATTTACTATGAGCTGCTTTCACAATCTTTTTTTGTTTTTCCATTTTCACCTGCCATAATAATAGCTGCCATAATGCAAAGAAAACTTCCTATTATCAAATAAACCATTTCAAAGGTTCCGCTTGTACCATAGATTTCCAATACACCTTTGTATATTGAACCTGCACTAAGAGTTGCTATACCACATTTCCAAGGCAGGGTTACATTGTCCGAAACTGTTCTTTTTAAAATAAGATTATTTAAAAGACTTGGTATGAAAAGTCCTATAAAAGGTATCAAAAATGCATACATCATATAGCTTGAATATACGCCATGTGAAAAATACTCATATATCTGTCCGAATATAAATACAAATACTGAAACTCCAAGATAAATCCGTGATTTCTTCATCAGTTTCCACCTCCAATATATACTATATCACTTACCGATCTTTCCTGATTTGATCGCCCGTTTGTAGTAGGATTGTTTATGATCTCTCCCTTGAAAACCATAGTGGAAGAACCGCCACCATCCAGATTATAGGCATCTGTTACTCCAAGTTCTTTCATGAATGTTGCAAGTTCATAAAGGCTTAATCCTGCACTCTCGCTTGTTCTTCCGTCTGATACCACAAATACATAGTGATTGTTTCCAAGATATCCGATTGCCGTTCTCGGATTGCTTGCCATCGCCATTCCTACTTCATCATTTTCGCCTACCGATATTTCTCCATCCGCTAAAAGTACAGGACCGAATGATAGCACCTGATATGCTCCGCTTTGTAAAAGTTCTTCTGCACTTGTTTCATTCTCTGATACAAACTCAAACTCTCCGGTTTTAGTTATAACCAAGGCATCTCTGTCTCCTGATGTGTTTCTGTAAAGATTTCCGTTTCTTATAACATATCCTGCCTGTCTTGCACCATAGTAATCTCCATTGATAGCAAGGATGGCATTATTCTCTTCAGCTATATTTGAAGTTGTATCTGTAATATTTCTTCCGTAAGTATTATTTGCAAGTGCAGTCTTTAAAACCGAAACATCACTTACTGTTACATCCGCCACATAAATATCACTATCATATGCTCTGTACTGTTTTAATGTAATACTTGTATTACTGTCGGAATACTCTCCTATAACAGTACCTCCTTCAACTGTCTGCACATTAGCCACTGTAGCACTGCTTATTTCATCAGAATTTTCTTTTTCGGCACTGTTTGATGCTACATTTGTCTCTGATGTTAAATTTGTTGTTGTGCTTGTTCCGGTATTAAGTTTTTCTTGTATGGCAGCCTCCACACTTTCCTTTATACTGCTGCTTGTAGTTTCTGCGACTACATTTGAAGCCATTACACTTTGCATAGGATGCGGTATTACAAATGTATCTAAAAGAGCATATGTACTGAATGAAAATAAGGCTACGCCATATAATATGCCTAAACCCTTTTTATTTAATTTCTTCATATATTTTACTCCTGTCTATTTTAAAGAAGCGGCATAATTATTCTCTCTTACAGTCTCTTTTTTCTTTGCAAACACCAGATGTCTTTGCACAAAGTATGATACTGTAAATAAAACCACTTCTGTTATTATCTTAGCCAAATATGCATTTATATTTAATATTTCTACCATTCCTCGAAGAATTAAAGTATTCATTGAAAATATAAATGCCGCAAGTCCCAAATACGAGAGATATTCTCCTGCAAGATTCTTCTCGTCTTTTTTATTATTTTTAAACACAAACTTTTTATTTACAAAAAAGTTGAAGTGTAATGATATAATGCGGGCAATCGCATTTGAAAGTATTATGCTTCCTGAAAACAAAAAGCATATTGTGTAAAGTAAAAAATCTATAATAAAGGATAGAATAGAGCTGCCGCAAAACTTGAAGATCTGACTGTATATTCTTGCAGAGTCTTTTATAGTATCAAAGTGACTTTCTTCATTGTCATCGATATATATCGTTTCAATAGTGTACTCCTTCATCCTTATACCTTTTCTTGCAAAATGAAGTAACATATTCATCTCATACTCATACCTCTCTCCTTTTATTTGTAGCAGCTCCGGAATCAAACTTTTATGAAATGCCCTCATTCCGGTCTGAGTATCTTCAATATTTACGCCTGTAGAAATAGAAAATATCTTTTTGGTGATATAATTTCCTATTCTTGATCTTAGTGGCGAATCCTTCGACTGTTCTCTGCATCCAAGTATTAGGCTGTCTTCACTTTCCATTGATTTATCCAGCAGATATAGTGCGTCCTTTAGTGAATGCTGTCCGTCTGCGTCCAAAGTTATTACTACGAAATCATCTTCTAATTTATTTAAATAAGACAGACCTTCCTTTAGTGCGGCTCCCTTTCCCTGATTTACATAAAAGTGAATGACCTTTGCTCTACTGTTCTTTTCAAGTTGGGAAAATAGGGGAAGATATTCTTCCCCTGAACCGTCATTCACCACTACTACCTCTATTCCTCTTGCTTCAATGGACTGCACAAAATATATCAAATTTTCATTTGGCTTATATGCCGGTATTAGGGCAAATTTTCTTTTCATTACTTCTCCTTTCTGGATGTATCTCCTGTCTTTTGATTGCTGTTTTGTTTATTCTTTTTCTTATTAGAATCAGTTTTACTCTTACTGCTCTTGTTGTTTTCATTCTGTGGCGGCTGTCCCATTGGTGGTTGACCTTGATTATTTCCCTGACCTCTTCCCTGGAAGTTTCCACTCATCTCAGGTGGCTGGCCCTGGCCATTTCCTCCTCTTCCCTGGAAGTTTCCATTCATCTCAGGTGGCTGGCCCTGTGGCGGTTGACCCTGGCCATTTCCCCCTCTTCCCTGGAAGTTTCCATTCATCTCAGGTGGCTGGCCCTGGCCATTTCCTCCTCTTCCCTGGAAGTTTCCACTCATCTCCGGTGGCTGACCCTGTGGCGGTTGACCCTGGTCATTTCCCCCTCTTCTCTGGAAGTTTCCATTCATCTCAGGTGGCTGACCCTGTGGCGGCTGGCCCATTGGTGGCTGTCCCTGGTCATTTCCCTGACCTCCTCCCTGTGAGTTGCCATTTGGTCCTCCCTGTGGTGGCTGACCCTGGTCATTTCCCCCTCTTCTCTGGAAGTTTCCATTCATCTCAGGTGGTTGGCCCATTGGCGGCTGCCCTTGGTTGTTTCCATAACCTCTTCCCTGTGAGTTTCCATTTGGTCCTCCCTGTGGCGGCTGACCCATTTTTGGCTGATTTCCACCCTGTGGCGGCTGACCCTGGTCATTTCCTCCTCTTCCTTGGAAGTTTCCATTCATCTCAGGTGGCTGGCCCTGTGGTGGTTGACCATTTCCACACATTCCACCCTGTGGTGGCTGACCGAAGTTTCCTCCCTGAGAGTTGCCCGCGGTAACAGAACTTTCACTGTCTCCTACACTTACCTTATAGTTTTTTCCACTTTCAATCTCAGCACTGCTGTATAAAACTGCATTATAGCTCTGTGTCTGATCTGCTGATGTGAAAAGCTCCTTTCCGGATTCATCGCTTACCTTAATAGTAGCTCCTGTAGTCGCATTATTATCTAAATAGTAGATAATACTTGACTGAGTTGAATTATTTCCGTTAAATCCCTGGAACATTCCGGAATTACCTGTTGCAAGTATGCTTCCGCCTGTAATAGTACCTGTTCCTTCATAATCAATCGGTGCATTCCCACCATTTGAAGGTCCGTCTACAACTATATTTCCACCGGAAATATTTAAATCACCATTGGAATCTATACCGTCACCGCCCGGAATTATCTTTATATCTCCTCCTGAGATATTGATAGCATAGCTAACCTGTGATCCGTCTGTTGAATCTCCGGCTGCATTTATACCGTCATCACTTGAGTTTACAAGTATATTTCCACCTTCAATATTTACGGTAATTCCTTCAAGGCCTTCATTTGAAGCCGCTATATTTATTTTTCCGTCTTTAACAGTCAAGGTATTATCAGCATGCAATGCATCATCACCTGCATTGATATTGATCTCTCCATTTTCAAATGTAACATCACCCTTGGAATGTAGTGCATCCTCTACAGTAGTAATATCAAAATTTCCATTCTTTACAACAAGTATTTTCTTACCGTTAAGTCCGTGATGTGAAGCTGTAATACTGTAGTTTCCGCTTTCTACATTCAAGTTTGATTTTGAATGTATAGCATCCTCATATCCACCTTCCACTGTAAGCTTGCCTGATCCTGTTAAATTTATATCTCCTTCGCTGTAAACAGCCGCATCGTAAGCATTATCCTCACTTGAGGAATTCTCATCCTGAGTATTTGCAGCTCTCATATCGCTTATCTTATTATCGCTGCCATCAACCAGGTTGATATTTATATTTCCGCTCTTTCCGACTATCGGTGCATCTGATGAATTTGATATTGTAAAATTATCAAGATTTAAGTTTACATCTCCGTCTGCACTTACCACTATCTGTCCTTCACTCAAATTGCCTTTTAATCGATAATTTCCCGCCTTACTTATTGTAATGATATTTCCCTCGCTGCTTGCTCCTTCTCCGTTTATAGAAACTGTATTATTATCAATTTTTATACTTGTTTCATTCCCTTGAGTTTTCTCACTTTTACTGTTAGTTACATTTGCTCTTACTGTTGCCGCACTTGCATCCTGTGATGCATTGCAGGCACCAAGTCCAAGCATAAGTCCCATTCCCATTAAGGAGAATGCAATATTTCTGTTTATCTTCTTATTATCTGTTATTTTACTTTTCATAAGCTCCTCATTTCTCTTATACTAATTTTATTTTCAAAGTAATGTTTTCCTTTGATGCATTAAGAATACAAAAGTAAACTGAAATGAAACTGAAAAAAACAGGCTAATTTGTGAAAAATATGTGAAAAAAAGCCTTACAAACAAGTAAAACTTGAATGTAAGACTTTTAGCTATTCAAACCATGCTACCGCTCTTATGGGTGAGCCGTCACATTTTTCTATTTTTAGTGGAAAGCAGCTAAACCAAAACAGATCATTTACACACTGCTCCAAATTGGTGAGATTTTCTATATTAATAATGTCACTATTTTCAAAAAGCTTCTTATGCCTTGTAAGATTTTCATCTGCAATAGGATCAAGACCTATAACATCAAAACCTATTCCCTTGTATTTGCCCTTTAAAATATATTCCATTACCTCATCATCAATACAGGGATAATCACCAAAGTACTCATCACTTCCCCATTTTTTATCCCAACCCAAATTAAAAAGAAGAAAATCCACCCTTTCAATCTTATCGCCATAACACTTTAATTGCTCCATAGTGATAGCGTCACCTTCTTTTAACATTCTGCAATCTATCACTATTGCTTTTCCTATAAACTGCTCTATTGGAAACTCATCCAGAGTTTTTTTACCCTCACAAATATGCACAGGCGGATCCATATGTGTTCCGGTATGAGTATACATTTGAAGAAAAGTTTCTTTAAAACCATTTTTCTCATATGTATTTACAGAGATAAGCTTCGGTGTATCTGTACCGGGATAGACAGGCATATTTTCATTTATTGTATGTGTTAAATCTATTACTCTCATTCATACACCTATTTTATCTCCACTTGACAGCTTCTCAATGTTTCGATTGCAGCATTATGCTTTTCAACACTTACTCCTGCACAGCAATTTGAATCAACTGAAATTTTTACCTCCGGCAGAAATGCTTTAATTAAAAGAGCATTTGATACAACACATATATCGGTGCAAAGTCCTACCAACTCTATTTCTATATCCTCTGCTTTTGATAGTTCAAGCATCTTATTTGCCAGATCCACACTTCCAAAACTCGGTTTTTTAAAGATATTCTCCGATTTAATTATCTTTGCTATATCCGGATGTAACTCCCACCCTACAGTATTTTCTATGCAATGGGGTATCGGAAGATTTTTACCCTCCTGAGAATTTAGATAACTTTCCTTGTGAGTATCCATAGTTGCAAATGTATCTTCTTTTGGGTACTTTAATATTTTTTCTATTACTCCTTCTACAATAGACTCCGCCTCCTTTGTTCCAAGGCTTCCGTCAATAAAGTCGTTTTGCATATCTATAACAATCAATACTCTTCTCATATAACCTCCTGACAGTATAAATATTATTCACAATCCTTTTCGATTATATCACAATATATATCTAAAAATAATATTAATTTATATGTAATACCAATCCTCACATATCTATTTTTTAATTCTAATTTTCACATGCTTATTTAAAAAGTCTTTATACTATTCTTTGCATTTTTCCATTTAATTATACAGCTCGCAAGATATTGATAAAATGTTGATAAATTGTTAAGATTTTGGTATAATTGGCATCAGTGATACTTCACAATTTTTATTTTTTGGAGGAACTAAAAGTGAAAACATTTCTGACAATTCTTATTGTCATACTGGTTATATTACTTGTCGCTTTGGTTGCATTATACTTCTTCGGAAGAAAGATGGAGAGCAGACAGGTAGAATCTCAAGCTGCTATGGAAGCTGCTAAACAAACGGTTTCAATGCTTATTATAGATAAAAAGAAACTGAAGATAAAAGAGTCTGGTTTACCAAAGATAGTGTATGAACAAACTCCTTGGTATCTAAAATGGACTAAAGTACCTATTGTTAAGGCAAAGGTCGGACCCAAAATAATGACACTTATGGCAGATGAAAAAGTATTTTCCATATTGCCGCTAAAGACTGAAGTAAAAGCTGTAGTAAGCGGTATCTATATCTCAGATATAAAGAGTGTAAAAGGTGGTAAAATAATTAAGCCTGAGACAAAGAAAAAAGGCTTCTTTGCAAAACTTTTTAAAAAATAATAAAAATGTGGGGCTGTCGGGAAATACTGAATTTTAATCCCTACAGAACGAAATAGAAATATCCTGACAAATACAAGGCGTTTTGGCTTTGCGACTTTGTCAGGATATTTTACTTTTCTATAATACTGGCTATTTTGGGGCATAAAACCCCCTTGGCTGAAATTTTGCTTTTGCATTTTTTACTATGCTGTTTTCTCCTGTAGTTTTCCTTCAAATTTCTTTAGTTTGGCATAGAGAAAACGATGATATTTATTTATATTTCTTCCTATTGCAAAAAGCATAAATTCTTTATAAACCTTATCTGAAGTACGATAGTTAAAGCGTCGGAAATCTTCATTCTCTTTAATATCTCCAAAATGACCTTCTGTTTGAATAGAGCGTATCTGTCGTTTCAGAATACCTTTTTCACTCTGTATGTTAGCATGTGACTTCTCTCGGAGCTCTTCCCATACTTCATTGATCTTCATTACTTTATTCTTATCAATATCTTTATCAGGATTATATTTGTATAAGCATTTAGACTTATGTTCACATCCACTACAGTCTGAACATCCATATACTTCATATGTTTGTGTATAACCATTCTGTTCTTTCTTTTCTGTGTTGATATGTCTCAGTTCACGGTCGTCATGACAGATATAGACTTGCTCATCATCAAATACTGTTGTCTTCATGTTGTAGTATTTACCTATATCTTTACTGTATGCTCTTGTTTTTCGTTTTTCATGATCCTGTAGTTTTATATAACTATCTATCTTATTTTCTTTTAGATATAAGAGATTTTTCTCACTACAATAGCCGCTATCTGCCGTAACTTCTTCAAGCACTTCTCCAAATGCTTTCTTATGCTTTTCAAGGACAGGAATCAGTGTGTTATAGTCTGTACGATCATTACTTACATAACTATGTACAATAAAATAATTCTCTACTGCTATCTGTACATTGTATGCAGGCTTTAGCTGCCCATTCAGCATATGATCTTCCTTCATTCGCATAAAAGTTGCTTCCAAATCAGTTTTGGAATAGCTGTTTCTATCTTTTCCCATAATTTCAAAGCATTCTTTATAGCTCATTAATCGCTGTCCACAATGCTCAAGTTCTTCATATAGTTGTTGAAGTTTTGGCTTTCTCTTACCCTTTCCGTTAACAAATACAATACCTTCTCCGTCAGCAATAGCCATAAGGTTTTTCTGTAGCTTAAGCATTTCAAGAGGCGAGCAGTTATCAATCTCTATAATACGGTTATTAGATAGCTTTTTATGTTTCGTAATCTTTCTTTTTCTATTCTTTTCAATAACATCTCTAACTTTATCAATTCCGTCAATTACAAACATTTGTGCATTTCCAAGCTCGTACTTCTCCCCAAAACCATTATCTTGTAAAAAAGAATTATAGTCTGAATAAAGCTTATCGATAGAATCCAGAAGACCTGCTAGGTGATAATTAATGCTTCCACGCCATACAAAAGTATAACGATTAGCATTAGCTTCTATTTTTGTTACATCAATAAACAATTCTTTTAATGTAACAAATCCTTCTTTTTGTAATCGTCTCATAAACTGATAGTTTAAGTCATCCAAAATATCTGAAGTAAGTTTCTTACTTTTAAATTCATAAAAAGCATCTCTTTTAGGCTTCCTCCCTTGAGTAAGCCAGATAAAAGCAATATCTCTTTCACATAAATCCACAATACGATCAATAGAGCGTATTCCACGCATATTTGCATAAGTAATAACTGCATACATCATGATCGGGTTGTACCCTGTTCTTCCCTTGTCCGAACAATTGGCTAATAGTCCGGAAAAATCTAAATCCTCCATAACTTTTTTTAGGGTATAGACTGGATCGTCATCGGGTAAACTCAATTCATAGAAGCTAAAGTTGATTTTCTGTTGACCTATTTCAAAAAAGTCGTTATAATAATTAACTGTAAGCATAGTTACATTATAACATGTAACGGAGAAAGATGGTTATCGTTAGCCATCTTTTTTTATGTAAAAACTTAGGGTGGTGTGACTCATTTTGAGCCACACCACCCTTTCTTATGACTATCATTTCCCGACAGCCCCATATTTTTATTTTGTACTCATATAAATTATTTAAGTTCCACATTATATACTCTTAATAAATCTGTCAAATGCTTCCTGACCTTCTCTCGTCCTCTTATACACTCCGGCACATTCCAAAACCTTTACAAATACCTTACTTATTTCATCCTGTACAATAGTATGAATATTTTCGGCATTGATATCATAATCGCCAATCCAGCTATCTACCCAGTCAGCATGTTTTGAAAGTTCTTCATCACTTCTGATATCCTTCTTATCAAGAATATACTCTTCCAAAACTGCCATTTCCTTTTTTAGTCTGGCAGGAAGCACCGCAAGTCCCATTACTTCTATAAGACCTATATTCTCCTTCTTAATATGATGAAGATCTGCACTGGGATGATACACTCCCCAAGGACTATCCTCAGTTGTGATATTATTTCTAAGGACTAAATCTATTTCATAAAGATCATCCCTCATTCTTGCAATCGGTGTAATAGTATTATGTGGAATACCCTCAGTCTCAGCAAAGATAAATGCATCCTCATCACTATATCCTCTCCAAGCTGACAAAATATGATCAGAAGCCTCCACTATTCTATCTATATCCTTACCCTGAAGTCTGATAACTGACATGGGCCATTTTACAATGCCTGCACTAAGATCCTCATATCCCGGCAGTACAAAGTTTCTGTCATAAGGAGCCTTTGCCATAGCAAATACATAACCACCTCCCTGAAAATGATCATGGCTTAAAATAGAACCACCTACTATAGGGAGATCCGCATTGGAACCTGCTGTATAATGAGGGAAAAGCTTTACAAACTCCAAAAGCTTTTTAAATACAGCCCTATCAATTCTCATAGGCTTATGCTCTTTATTGAAGATAATACAATGCTCATTGTAGTAGACATATGGTGAATACTGTAGGAAATAATCTTCTCCATCTAAAGAAATTGGAATAACTCTAAGGTTCTGTCTTGCCGGATGTGAAAAATGTCCTGCATATCCCTCATTTTCCATACAGAGAAGGCAGCTTGGATATCCAAAGCTTTTAGCCTTTCCGGCCTTTGCTATATCTCTTGGATCCTTTTCAGGTTTAGAAAGATTTATAGTAATATCTATAGGACCATACTCTGTTTGTGTTACCCATTTTTCATCCTTTGCTATTCTGTCTGTACGGATATAATTGACTCTTTTACTAAAATTATAGTAGTAGTCTGTAGCAAGCTTACTGCTTATATTGTATATCTCTTTAAATATTCTTCTCACAGTAGATGGCATAGTTGTGAGTAATCCCATGATCTTTGTATCAAAGAGATCTGTAGTTGTTACCGTATCATCCTCAATAATACCATTTTCATAGGCAAACCTGCACATATCAGCCAGTATATCTGCCAAAATTCTTTCTTCCTCTATCTCTTCCTCTTTGAACTCCATTTGCCCGAACAATTCAAGCAGACTATTTGTTACATATACTCTATCATCTTCATCCACCAAATGCTCACGAATACCATAGGCCATAAGTTCATTGATAAGCTTGTTAATCATATTTTTGCTCCCTAAACTCTCTTTATTCTCCACATATATAACACCCTGCAAGTCTATTATCAATCAATAAATACTTAATTGCAATAGATAAAAATTACATTGATAAAGAAATTTTTTCTGTTTTATTGACTTTGAAGCTCCTTGTTTGCCTTTTCTACTTTTAGATTTAGAAGTATAAAAGTTATCAACACATTGAATATCATAGGAAGCCATAAGTACATAATATGAAGCATATTTACACAGGACTGTGACTGTGTTGTGGCATTTTGAACATATCCACTTGCTGCAAGCATCCAACCTGCTATAGCAGTACCAAGTCCACCACCAACCTTAGTTCCAAATGATGTACAAGAATACATTGTACCATCTACCTTTTTACCGGTTGTAAGTCTTGTATACTCTGATGTTGTTGCAATAAGCGCATTCATATCTCCTTGAAGAGGGCTCATACCAAGTGCCGCTACCGCTGTAAAGAAAAGCATCAGTGGAATACTTCCCATGTATCCGGCAATAACCACTCCCAGACGACCTGCTGTACCTATAACATATCCAACAATATTTAACTTGTACATACCCCTTAATCTTTCTACAAGAACAGGTGTTATGAGTAACCCTATAATCATAGGAATATTTATAGCCCAGGAGAATGTCCCAAACAGTCCATCATTTCCAAGTACATACTTCATAAAGTAAATACCCATTCCAAGTGTTGCCGAATAAAGCTGCATAAGAAGATAAGCACCACAAATCATAAGGAAATACTTATTGTGGACAAGTATCTTAAAAGCATCAATAAGATTGTATTTTTCCTGTGGTTCATCTTCAGCTTTTCCTTCAGAGAGTTCTTCATCTGAAAGTTCTCTAACCGACAATACCGAAACAGTATTTGATATAACTCCTATGATGGCATATATAATAGCAACTATTCTCCAAGCTGCTGCACCACCACCAAGCTTTGCTACAAATCCGACTGTTACAGCCTGAATCAGCATACTCGTACCAAATGCAAACATAAATCTTATAGAGCCCATCTGTACTCTTTCAGAATTGTTCTTTGTAATAAGTGCGGTAAGTGCCGAATATGCAATATTATTGGCTGTATAAAATCCTGCATTCAATAATGTATATGCTATAAAAAACCAGGCATACTGAGCAGTCTTTCCCATATCCACAGGAATACAAAATATTGCTACCAAACATATAGCACATCCGAAATATCCATATAGCATCCAAGGTCTTGCCTTACCCATTTTGGTATTGGTCTTATCAATCATTGCACCAAAGAACACATCGCTGATACCGTCAAAAATCTTTGAAACCGCAATCAATGTTCCTACTATACCTGCATTCAATCCTATGATATCTGTTAAATATATCATTACAAATGCAGCTAAAAGTGCATAGACTACATTTCCTGCTATATCACCTGAACCATATCCTATCTTGTTATACCACTTTAAATATTTCTTTTCTCCCATAAAAACTCTCCTTTACCTATATTTTTACTTCACAAAAGGTATCATACTAATATCAAAATCAAACTTGATATCATCAAATCTATACTTATCTATTACTACCGGTCCACAACTGTTTGAACCTATACCGTTTAGAGCATAGTCAAGACAAAGCACTGTACTCTCGGACTCTACAAGCTCAAAATTATGTTTCGCTCTTTCAAGCTCTTCCTGTGTATAAACAGAAGCATTAAATGAGAAAGTTTTTTGAGCTGCCACCACCATTCCAAACTGTCCATTTGCCAGTTCCACATAATCACAATCATAGTGGCTTCCATTTTCCTGCGGATTTATATAATCTTCATGCATATCGCTCACTTTTGCTCTATATATGCCATGGCTTGTAGAATGATGTTTATCTATATAGCTCTCATGAGGTCCCATACCAAAGTAGGCTACATTTTCAAGCTTCTTATCAAGGAATAATCTTATTCCAAATCTTGGTAAATCAGGAAACTCTTCATCCTTTACGACTTTGATAGATGATGTTATTGCTCCCATACAGTCAATTTTCCAAACAATATCCGCATCCAAAATCTTTTGAATGCTTGCAGCAGACATAGAAGTTTTTACTGATATCTTTACCCCATCGGATGATTGTATAATATCTGTTTCATATGCTCTTACATATGCTTCATTATACTTTGCCTTCTTCCATTCAAGCTTTGCATACATATCATTATCTGTAGGTGCTCTCCAAATATTAAGCTCCATAGGTCTGTTAATATATTCTCTTCCTGCAAATACCAATGATTCAAACATTCCGTTTCTCTTATTATAAGTATAGGTAAATGACTGTCCCTTAATAATCACTGATACATCATCTTCTACAACTTTCATATCTGACACATTTATTTCTCTATCCAGCCATCTAAGTGAGTTTTGATTTCTTCCATCCTCATTTGAGATCTTTATCTCATCAAATCCAAGTTCATATCCCTTTGATAATAGCGGCATTTCTTTTTTAAGTTTATAGATAAGTTTAAGGAATACCTTTCCCTTGTTTGGAATCTTTATCCTAAGCTCAAGCTCTTTTTCACTATGTGCCTCTATAGAAGGAAGCTCTAAGACTCCACTTTCAACATTGAGTCCATCACAGCTCACTTCATAATAAATGTCTACAAAATCCTTCAGATCATCAAAATCCATATAGTTGTGTATAACAAGCTTTCCATTTACTTCATCATATGAAACAACTCTCGCAGGTCTGTAAACATTCTTATATTCTAAAAGTCCTGTATGTGGCGTTCTGTCCGGATATACAAGTCCATCCATACAGAAGTTTAAATCATGTACACTTTCTCCATGATCTCCACCATAGTAGTACATATCTTTACCGTTTTTATCTTTACCCTTATATATTGCATGGTCGCACCACTCCCAGACAAAACCTCCACACATAAGATCATTTTCATAAATAAGCTCAAAATAATCTTCAAAATCTCCGGGTCCGTTTCCCATACTGTGACAATACTCCACAAGTAAGAATGGCTTACTTGCATCATTTTCTAGATACTCTCTGATTTCTTCAAGTGAAGGATACATTCTACTGTATATATCAAGGTAATCATAGTTGTATACCACATCATAATTTCTGTATCTTGCACTCTCATACTGTGTTATTCTTGAAGGATCAAACTCCTTTGTCCACTTAAGTGCCTTTTCAAAATTGCATCCATAGGCACTCTCATTTCCCATTGACCACATTACGATAGAAGGTCTGTTCTTATCCCTTCTTACCATAAGCTCCACTCTATCAAGAATAGAAGCTTCCCAAGCCGGATCATCAGCTATTTTTTCATTCCATCTTTTGAACCTGTTATAGTCAGTATCCTCTTTTCTGTAAATCATAACAGGTCCATGTGCCTCAATATCCGCCTCATCAACAACCATAAATCCATACTTATCACATAGCTGATAGAAATATGGTGCATTTGGATAATGACTGCTTCTTATAGCATTGAAATTATGTTGCTTCATCATAGTAAGATCAGTTATGATTTGTTCCATACTGATTGTAAATCCTGTTACCGGATCTGAATCATGTCTGTTTACTCCTCTAAACTTTATCTTTTGTTTATTAAAATAAAGTACCCTATCAATTATCTCAACTGTTCTGAATCCTACATACTCAACAATAGTCTCTTCCTCTGTTTCAAGTACCAAAGTATAAAGATATGGATTTTCTGTATTCCAAAGAATGGGATCACTAACTTCAAACTCTATACTTCCTGTTTTGTCTATTTCACCTTTTGCTATTATATTTCCGTCTTTATCTTCCAGAGTTATTTTTACCCCTACCGGATCTGTAAGCTCTATATCAAGATTTAACTTCCCTCCATCTGTATTAACTCTATAATCTCTTATATAAGCCTGTGGTCTTTTTAATATATATACATCTCTGAAAATTCCACTCATACGGAATTTATCCTGATCTTCCAAATAAGATCCGTCACACCATTTCAATACTAAAACAGCAATGGTATTCTTTCCATTTTTTAATACATCTGTGATATCAAATTCGCTTGTAGCATGCACTACCTGACTGTATCCTACATATGAACCATTTATCCATAAATAAAATGAGCTGTCCACACCTTCAAAATTTAGGAATGCTTTTTTGGCTTTCTCATCCTCTTTATATTCAAAATTATAGACATATGCTCCACATGGTATATCCTGTGGTACATATGGAGGATCAAATGGGAAAGGATATTTTATATTTGTATACTGATGATTATCATATCCCTCATTTTGCCATACTCCCGGTACCTCCATATCTACATACTCTGATACATCAAATCCTTGCTTAAAAAACTCTTCCTCTACATCATAGATACTTTCAAAATATTTAAACTTCCATATGCCGTTTAAAAACTGAATCCTGTCTGAGCCTTTGCGATTCTCTACAAGATCATCCATTTTCTTTGAAGCGGGTATATAATACGCTCTTGCCGGCACAGTGTTCTCATGTAAAATATTTAGGTCCTCATAATAGCGTGGTACAATCATTTTAACCTCCTTTTATATGAACAATATCATACTATAATATTAAATTTCTCACTTTCGTACATCTTTAATTTAGCTTAATTTTAGTGTTTTTATGGCTTTTTGTCTATAAACTATACTAGATTAAATATGCACAAAATGATACAATTATATAAATTTGTTATTAGGAGGTTATATGTACTTAAATTGTGGCTATATGCATAACTCTGCCATAGACTTCAAAGATAAATCAAGGCCGCTTATTGTAGGAAGCTGTGGCACTTATCGTCTACTCACCAAACCGAAACTTCCTACCTATAGACCTCGTGGTCGTCTGGACTATCAGCTGATTTATATAAGTTCAGGACAGGCACATTTTCATTTTAATAATAAGGACAGTGAAACTGTTATAACTGCCGGAAATATGGTTTTATTTCGTCCAAAGGAATTTCAAAAATATGAATACTATGGTACAAACAGAACCGAAGTGTACTGGGTACATTTTACCGGAAGTGATGTAAAAAATATTTTGAGAAAATATGGTATCAGTGACGATCTACATTATTTCTTTGTAGGTACATCCTTGGAATATGAAAGAATATATAAAAAAATAATATCAGAGTTGCAGCGTTGCCAAGATGACTATGAAGAGCTGCTCTCAATACTTATGCAGCAGCTACTTATCTGCATACATAGAGAACTTAAAAAGGAAAGAAAGATCTCAGATATTTATCTGGACAACGAAATGGATATGGCAACTCAGTATTTCAGCGATAACTACAGTAGCGAAATCAATATTGAAGAATATGCCTCTTCAAGAGGTATGAGTATAAGCTGGTTTATTAGAAACTTTAAAAAATATTCCGGAACTACACCTATGCAATTTATTGTTTCAGCCAGAATATCCAATGCACAGTTACTTCTTGAAACCACAAAATATTCCATATCCGAAATCTCAAGAATTGTCGGATATGACAATCCACTATACTTTAGCAGACTTTTTCATAAGATAAAAGGATTCTCACCCTCAGAGTATAGAAAAAATATAAAATAATAAATAGCTGTCACTTTAAGTATTTAAAGCGACAGCTAATATTTTATATAAACAAAATATTATAAAAGAGATTAAATAAACCTGCTAAAACCATTACAAATATAGGATTCTTATTATATTTTATCAAAAGTACCATACATATAATAAATATAACCACCATATGCAATCTAAGATTCTCTATTGCTATTTCACTTATACCCAAGGCTGATTGTAATATCTTTATACCTGATATTGCAATCATTGATACTATAGCCGGTCTTAAAATACTCAATATTGACTGCAACATTCTCAGTTTCTTATATTTCATATATACCTGAGCTAGTAAAGTCACCAAAATGAAAGATGGCATTATACAACCAAGAGTAGCTACTATAGCTCCTTTTATTCCTGCAATCCTTATACCTACAAAGGTAGCTGAATTTATAGCAATAGGTCCCGGAGTCATCTGTGATATAGTGATAAGATCATTAAATTCTGCTATCGTCAGCCAGTGATTCGCATCCACCACCTCACTTTGTATAATCGGCATGGCTGCATATCCTCCACCAAAACTGAAAGCTCCAATTTTTAAAAAGCTTATAAAAAGTTTTAGATAAATCATTTGCTTTTCTCCATACACTTAGATAAAAGAGTCTGTATGACTCCAACTAAAATACAGATCAATATAATATATATCACATTTACTTTAAAATAAAAATTAATTAAAAAAGCTATCAGCATTATAAACACACTTAAAGCACTCTTCTTACCAATTATATCAGATCCCATCTGATAACTTACAGAAGCAATAACCGCACCAACTCCTGCCTGCATTCCCTCAAGCATATATGCAATAAAAGCATTCTCACGAAACAGTGTATAAAATATTGATATAACTGAAATTATAAGAAAAGGGGGAATGACCGTGGCAAAAGTTGCCACTACCACTCCTACTATTCCTGCAAGCTTATATCCCACTGCTATAGCCCCATTTACTGCAATAGCTCCCGGTGCTGACTGTGCAATAGCCACCAAATCAAGCATTTCATCATTTTCTATCCAATGATACTCATCCACAAACTTTTTCTTCATCAATGTAACTATCACATAGCCACCCCCAAATGTGAATGCACTCAAATAAAGTGTTGAAATAAAAAGCTTAATAAGGATTTTCTTATTCATTTTCTTTTACTATTTCATCAATCTTCTTTAACTCTTCTTCACTAAATGAAGTATTTTCTATAGCCGCAATATTATCAAGTACCTGTGAAGGTTTTGAAGCACCTATAAGTACAGATGTCATGACATCATCTTTAAGTACCCAAGCAAGTGCCATTTGTGCCAAACTTTGCTGTCTTGCTTTTGCAATATCATTCAGTTTACTTATAGCTTCAAGTTTCTTTGCTGTAAGATTGTTTTCATTTAAGAATCTTCCATCAGTAACTACTCTACTATCAGACGGTATTCCATTAAGATATCTATCACTTAAAAGTCCCTGTGCCAGTGGACTAAAAGATATAATACCCTTCTTTAGTTTGCCTGACATATCCTTTAATCCATTATTTTCAATAGTTCTATCAAATATTGAATATCTGTTTTGATTTATTATAAAAGGAACTTTAAGCTCATTTAAAATCTTTGTTGCCTGTTCCAAAGTCTCACCGTCATAGTTTGAAAGTCCGACATACAATGCCTTTCCAATATTTACTATCTGTGCCAGAGCACCACATGTCTCCTCAAGAGGTGTATTCTTATCCATTCTGTGATGATAGAATATGTCTACATATTCAAGTCCCATTCTTTTTAAACTCTGATCAATACTTGCTATAAGATACTTTCTACTTCCAAAATCACCATAAGGACCATCCCACATAGTATACCCTGCCTTGGTACTAATGATCATTTCATCTCTGTATTTTCCTAAATCTTCCTTTAGGATTATACCAAAATTCTTTTCAGCACTTCCCGGTGCAGGACCATAGTTATTTGCCAGATCAAAATGAGTGATACCATTGTCAAAAGCTGTAAACAAAATATCCTTCATACTTTCAAGATTTGAATGGTCTCCAAAATTATGCCAGAGTCCAAGTGACACCAATGGCAACTTTAATCCACTGTTACCACAATGAGCATATTTCATTTTCTCATATCTGTCTTCCTTTGCAAAATACATAAAAAACTCCTTTCAAATATCAATTTTCAAATTCTCTAAACATCATTAAAAAAATGATTAACATAGCTACAGCTGCAAATAAAATAGCTTTTTCAGCCCAAAGTCTCACAAACAAATATCCTACCATAGTACCTATAATAAATACAAATATACATACATAATAATAAAGTCCTTTTTCAAGTGCAGACTTATCACCGGTTTTTATTCCTCGATACATATTCTGGGTTCCTGCTTTTAAATTTCCGGTACACATAGTAGTCGCCATAGCTGTACCCCTAACCTTTGGAAATGTAGCAAACTGCACTCCTGATATCATAGATATTATTGAATTGGCTATTTGGTTCATATCTTGAGGCAAAAAAGCTACAAATACAAACGCAACTATCTCAAATACTACTATTATCTGTCTCCAATGTATAATATTAATCTTTTCTTTTCTATGTTTTATTATTTCACATATAGCCACACCTATGGCAAAGGACAATATCGGTATAATATAATTTACCGATTCCAAAAACTTGCCTTCACATATCTTTAATGTCATCAGTATTATATTACCCGTTTCAGCATTGGCAAAAACTTTTCCACGATTTATATATGAATACGCATCCATAAAGCCTCCGGAAAGTGCCAAAAGTATCCCCACCATTATGGACTCTGATATCTGCCATCTTTTCATTTTGCTCCTCATAGTCTAAAAAGAATACTCTTATATTTTAAACTATTGTTAACTAAAATAAAAGTCTATAAAAAATGACCCGCTAATATCAGATTACACCCTGAATTTAGCGAGTCTATAAGAATTATTTTAATGTTGTAAATGTATCCAATGCCTTTTGAGCTTTCTCTTCAGAAATACTGCTGGCTGTAATTATTGCCATAAAATTTCCGGATTTTATATAAATTTGCTTTCTATATACTGTATAATCTCCGGTTGTATCAGTTGCACTCATTGCTATAGTCTCTTTGCCATTGAACATAGCCTTGGCACTTTCTACACTGACATTTACCATGCCTGCAGCCTTATATTGCTCCTGTAATTTGGCTACCACCGCCTCTAATTCTGTCTCCGTCTCAAAAGGTGTACCCATCTTTTCAATAACAACATTTACATTGCTGACTCCTGTTCCATTCTCACTGGTAGCATATACATCCATATATATACTTTCATCTGCTGCCTCCTGTGACATACCGGATTGCTTTATGAAAATATCTCTCATCTGTGCAATATTATCTCTGCTCTCCATCTTATAATTGTTGGCAGGTGCATCAAATTTGATATTGAAAACTTCATTTGTATATACAGAATCTTCTTTTCTACCTCTATAGTACTGTATATCATCTTCTACATGAGTTTCCTCTTTTAGAACCTCTGCCTGTGTAGTTAGAACCTCTGTTGTTGGAACTTCTGTGCTTGTTTCAACAGCACTTGATTCCACTTGTGTACTTTCAGCTGTAGTTTCAGTTTTATTTCCTCCGCCACAGGCAGTCATCATAACAGTTAAAAATAACAATGGTATAAAAATGTTTTTTTTCATATCACCACTCCATGTAATAATCATAAAATTTATCTATATTAAATATCAATAAAATATTACAACAGTGTGATTAAAATGTAAATATTTTTTTAACCAGATTTTATATAATCTTAACTTTTTTTATGTAATGGAGGCTGTTTCTAATATTTTCATTACTTACTTTATTCTCATTGTTTTCCTTATTATCATTATTGTACTTATGTAAAAAAGCTTCTTTTATTTTATTCCAAAAAATAAAACCTCAAATCACAAATATTTAATCTGCTTTTGTAAATGCATTCAAACAATCCTCAACTTGTTCATCTGTAGTATTTACTTCTATAACAGCTACATGATTTCCTGACTGTAAAAAAACTTCTGTATGATAATATTTCACACTACCTGAAGTTAATACTGAATTAAGACAGGGAACATCCTCACCTAAAAAATTTAATGTGTTGCTTTCCACTTTAATATTTTCATCACCTAATCCCTTATTATCGTCCTTTATTACAGCAATCTCTTCGTCTATATAGGATTTTATATCTGTACTATCTTCTAAAATTTTAAACGACACAGTTTTACCGCTATCACTACTATTAGCTTCCATTCTTATTGAATAATCACCATGACTTATATGCATAGCACTAAGCTCTTGGTCATCTACCATTTCCATATTTGCCACTTTAGCATCAAACTTTATATTAAATACATCATTTATATATACATCACCATCAAGTATACCATCCAGACTGGTATCCCTACTTTCCTCTGTAAATGATTTTACCACTTTATCATTATCATAGCTTTTTTTTGCTTTGCTGCCACAGGCTGTTATAGAAAATATTGACACCATAATAATACCAATCATTATAAAATTAAATTTTTTTCTCATTTTACCTCCCACCTACAAAATATACTTTTTTATTTGAGTATATCATCTATTTAAATAAAAACAATAATTTAAAATTTTATACTGTATTTTTGCAAATTCCCTATATAAAAACCGACCAACAAAAGTTAGATTCTAGATCCAACTTTTGTTGGTCGGTTCATAAAGTATGACTTTATATTTATTCTGCCTTGGTAAACATATCCATTCCTGTTTTAGCTATCTCTTCATCCATTGTCATAAGAACAACTATTGCTATACGATCACCTGACTTTATAAATGCCTGAATCTGATACTGTGTTACACCACCTGAAGTGATTTCTGTCTTCACACATGGTACATCCTCACCCAAAAGTTTTATTGTAGCAGTTTCAACCTTTGAGTCTTCCATACCCATCTCTTCATTTATTTTCTTTTGTCCATCAACTACTGTCTCCATGTATGCCTGAACATCATTAAATTCCTCATTCATTATACCTATCATTACAGTTTTTGTATAAGTACTGTCATAAGCATATGCTTCTAAAAGCCCATCAGGTGCATCCTGTCCTAAAGCAGCCAATTCTTCAGGACTTGCTAAAATCATACCATTAGCTTCTGCATCAAACTTTATATTGAAAGCTTTATTTGTATAAACACTACCTTCAGTTACACCGCTTAAATCATCCGTTTTAGCTTCAGAAAGACTCTCTGTAGTTTCTTCAGCCTTCTTTTCATCAGTCTTTTGACTTGCTTCCTTACTTTCTGTTGCAGATGTTTCAACCTTCTCAGTCTTTGCATTAGCACCACATGCTGTTACCGCCAATACTGATGCTATAGCCAATGCAGCTAATTTAAAATTTTTTCTCATAATATCCTCCATTTTGTAAAATAGTATCTCGCTGATTATACAAAATAGAACATGTGAAAAAATTATAATTTGTATTAATTTTTTATTTAAAATAATAAAAATATAATATGCTATAACTTTTATTTAGCTAGAGTAAAGATATCAAATGCATTTTCAACAAATTCTTGATCTCTTCCCATTGCTAAAGCAATCAATGTATATTCTCCATATGGAATAAATATATACTTTTTATAACTCTTTTCACCATCAGAATAAGTCTCTACAGTACTTCTACTAATAAAATCTTCTCCAAGAAAATTTATCTTTTTTTTGGTTAATTCTACAGTTTTATTATCTTCTTCATCAAAATAGGTTTCTGTAGTTTCTTCTTCTTTGGTTTCTTCTCTACTCTTAGATACCATAATGACAATAGTATTGTCATATGTAACATCATGTGCCATCATATCTATATACATGTTCCCACTGTCAATATAGTCTTTTATTTCTCTGTCTGGAGGATTACCCATTAATTCCAGTTCCTCCTGTGTTGAAAAAATCATATGCTTTTTGCTGATATCGCATTGCATATTCAACATATTGCTTGTATAAACAGAATCTTTTATTTCTCCTCTTGCAAAGCGTGATCTTTCTTTTACAATGTCATCTTTTTCCGGTTTTGTCTTCCTATTTGAATCAGTATTTTTGGCGTCTTCAAATATATCAAAAAGCTTTTGGGCATCTTCTTCATCATAACAACATGCACTGATTTCTACTATATACTCTTCTATCTTAAAATATAATTGTTTTTCATAATATCCAGGCATTTCTATACCTTCATATTCTGATTTCCAGCTTATCTCTATACCCGGTACCTTTTTTCCTGCTATTACTCCGGAGCTTGAATGGATATCCATAGTTTCATTATCATCTTCGATCGGGTCTTCTTCAAATTCCTTAATAACCTTTTTTGTATAATCATATATATTCCTTACATCCGGATCTTTGTAGATAAATATATCAACAGTTCTTGTAGGGTCTGATATATCAATAGCATGCATATCGCTTACCATGTAGTATTCATCATCTAATCTTTTATCTATATCCTCTATATCTGACCTATCTGTTATGGCATCTGAAAACTCTCCCATAAACTCTGATTCATAGTATACCTCCATATTATTGGATTTTGCATCAAACCTGAGATTCAACATTTTACTTATATATACACCATCTTCAATATTCCCTAATGACAATTTTGATGTATTGAGTTTTTTATTTTCTTCTTCAGTTTCTTTGTTTTCCTTGTCCTCTTTCTTCTCTTTCTTTTCTTTTTTTGCTTTCTTTTTATACGACCTTTCTTTCTTTACAGTTTCTTTTTCTGTATTTTTGCCTGTTTTATTTTCACTACCACCACATCCTGATAAAAAAAGCATCAATACAATAATCATACTTATAATAGATTTTTTTAGATTTCTTTTCATCACGCCCTCCTTAATGTCCAACTACGATTTAATAAAATTATAAACCTTAATAAAGTAAAAATATATTATATATAATGACGAAAACAAGTTATTATTTTTAGTTTATATTGCTATATAACCATTTAAAAAACAGCTTATAGTACAAAAATAATATATTATTTTATTTATTTTTACATATAAAAACTTAATCAAAACAGTGAGAAGTTTTTTATATAAAAAAAGCATACCCTGATATACTGCTTCATTGCATCCTGAAAAATTTGAATTTCAATTTGTGAACGACTACGAATCATATCACAAACAGTACGTTCAAGATTATAAATGAAAGCTTCATTTCCAAAAGGTGTTTTTGCTTTTGAAATTCCAAGTTCAAAAAAGTCTTTTTTGAAAGTTTTGCCACTTTTTGTAATCAGTATTTAGAGAAAAATAACCTTGAAAAAAGAGTAGACCATCGTTCCTTTGAAAGACAGGGTATAGAAGAAATACCAACCATTCATTTAGGAGCAAGTGCCAGTGCCTTAGAAAGAAAAGGCATTGAAACCGATAAAGGAAACATAAATAGAGAAATTAAAAAGCATAACTCTTTAGTCAAAACTATTAGAGAAAGAATATCGGAGCTTACTTCTTGTATAGGTTCTTTACTTTGAAATTTACAATCAAAATATGATGAATATAAACAGACAAGACAAGATAAAATAGACAATAAAGCAGAACTCTTTAATCTCTATGAATATATCTCAATTTGCAACGATATACAGAGAGAAAAAACAAAAAATCTATCCTATGAGGCATATAAACAAAAGAAACATAATATTAAATACACTCAATATTTATGGTATAATAATTGAATTTGTAGTTGATAAAGAGGTGGTAGCTATATGAATAATAAAATAGATAAAATTCATAAAGATGTTTATAGCAGCATTAAAGAATTGATGGATAATGCAAGAAACAAGGTTGCAAGAGAAGTTAATAATATCCTCATTCAAACTTATTGGGAGATTGGGCGAATTATCGTATAAGATGAACAGGGAAATTCTGATAGAGCCAAGTATGGAAAACAGTTAGTAACAGACTTATCAAAGAGGCTCACCAAAGAATATGGTAAGGGATTTTCAAGATCTAATTTGCAAAATATGAGGAATTTTTATCTGTCATATCCAATTTGCCAGACACTGTCTGGCAAATTAAGTTGGTCGCATTATTGTGAACTACTTTCCATAAGCAATGAGCAGAAAAGGAGCTTTTATGAAAAAGAAACTATTAATGCAAATTGGTCTGTAAGAGAGCTAAAAAGGCAAATAAAAACATCACTTTTTGAAAGACTTTTACTTTCATCAGGAGATGAAAATAAAGAAAAGGTATTGGAGTTAGCCTTAAAGGGAAATGAAATAAATAAGGCAAGTGATGTTGTAAAAGATCCTTATGTATTTGAATTTTTAGGACTGCCTGAAGAAAAGCCAATTATGGAAAGTGATTTAGAAAAAGCCTTAATAGCTCATATTGAAAAATTCTTGCTTGAACTTGGCAAGGGCTTTATGTATGTAGGCTCACAACAAAGAGTAACACTTGGAAATACCCATTATTATGTTGATATGGTATTTTATAACAAGATACTTAAGAGCTATGTTTTGATTGAGCTAAAAACAGGAAAGCTAATGACGGAAGCAGTCGGACAAATCAATATGTATCTTAACTACTACAAGACGGAAGTTAATGACGATATGGATAATGAACCGATTGGAATTATCCTTTGTACCCGTCTTCCGTCGAAGTACTATGAAATTTCCGACGTTTCAAATTTTTAGCAAACTATTTAATTTTATACAATTCTTTTAAACCCTTTATTTTAAAGGCTTTTCTTACATAAAAAATAATTTGAAAAAATTGAAAAAATTTTTACAGCATGTTATAATCATAGTACTTCATAGTACTTTACTTTTAGAGGTGTTTATGGCTTATTTTTTGAGAAAAGAAAAGAAGAAAAAAGGTACTTATCTTCAGATGTATGAATCATTTTGGGATAAGGATAAAAAGCAACCAAGAACAAGAAATGTAAAATCTTTTGGTTACGTTGAAGATCTGACTTCAGATGAGATTCCGGATCCGATTAAATTTTATAGCGATTATGTAAAAGAGCAAAATGAGAATAGAACAAAAGTTCTTTCTGAAGAATCCCGTCCTCGTGCATTTTCCACTCCTGTTGAACTTAATATAGGACACTTCTTGCTCTACTCATTGATTGATGAGCTTGATGTTAAGGAAACTATTGATATACTTGCTTCTCAAATGCGTTTTCAGTTCTCTGTATTTGACTTAATTACACAACTTATTTATGCAAGGGTTATATCACCATGCTCTAAGTCAAAGACAGCCTCTCATGTCTTTCCATACATTTACGGCAGCTCTACAATCTCTGAAGACCAAGTATATGACGGGTGTTCTTTCATAGGAGAGTCTTATAAGAAGTACATTGATTTGTTTAATCACTCTTATGAAAAGTATTTTAAAAGAGATTTAAGCAATGTATTTTTCGATTGTACTAATTATTACTTTGAAATTGATCTTCCTAGCGATGACAAGCAAAAGGGACCTTCAAAAGAGAATAGGCACTCTCCGATAATAGGGCAGGCTTTACTTTTAGATGCTGATCTAGTACCTGTCTCCATGCAAATGTATCCCGGAAATGAATCGGAAAAGCCATATATTAGAAAAGTTATTGAAGAAATGAAGCAACGACACAGCGTATCAGGCAAGACAATTCAGGTGGCTGATAAAGGCCTTAATTGTGCAAGAAATATTTATGCTGCAGTTAAAGAAGCTAGTGACGGCTATATATTTTCAAAATCAATACATGGTAAGAATCTAAGTGAAAAGGAAAAGAAATGGGTTCTACTTGAGAATGATACAAATGTCTTTTCTAATTACACTGATGAAAGAGGTAATATATCTTTTCGTCTTAAATCCTGTATTGACAGCTTTGATTACAGTTTTAAAGAGATTGATCCGGAAACAGGAAAAGAGAGTGTTACAAGGTTTTCTGTAAAAGAAAAGCGTATCGTCTCTTATAATCCTAACCTTGCAAAGAAACAAAGGCTTGAAATAATGAAAATGGTCGATAAAGCTTCAAAGTTTTCTACATACAAAAATATCGCTAAAGATGAACTTGGAGATTGTGCTAAATATGTAGACATTATAACTAAAGATAGTACAGGCAAGACAATAAAGCCTATAATAGATTTAAATAAATCTAAGATTGATGAAGATCTTAAATATGCAGGATATAATCTTTTAGTGACATCCGAAATAGATATGGAGCCATTACAGGTATATAAAACATACCATAGCCTATGGAAGATCGAAGAATCTTTTAGACTTACAAAATCATACCTGGATGCAAGACCCGTTTATTTACAGAAAAAAGAAACAATCTATGGGCATTTTTTGATATGCTACCTTAGCTTGTTTCTTTTAAGAGTATTAGAAATCAAGTGTTTCAAGAATAAAATAAACTCTTATGACTTGATCAACTTTATGCGTGATTTTAGGGTGGTAAATAAAGGTGATGATACATATATCAATATATCAAGAAACCAGGCCGTTAACGAAAAGGTTAAAAAACTGGTTGGTTTTAGTAACCTTGATGCCCTCTATTTAACCAAAGCTGAAGTCGACAATTTCTTTCAAAACTGCATGCTCTTGTATACCTAGAGTACTAGGTTTTGAGAGAAACGACGGAAGTCAGGTTTTATAACAAGATACTTAAGAGCTATGTTTTGATTGAGCTAAAAACAGGAAAGCTAATGCCGGAAGCAGTCGGACAAATCAATATGTATCTTAACTACTACAAGACGGAAGTTAATGACGATACGGATAATGAACCGATTGGAATTATCCTTTGTACCGATAAGGACAGTATACAGGCAGAATATGCACTTGGCAGTTTGTCCAATAAGATATTTGCTTCTAAATACACTTTATATATTCCTAATAGAGAACAATTAGAAGAACAAGTCGAAAGAGTTTTAAGGAATTACAAGGAAAAATAAAGTTAATTGAAAAAAGAATGTTTTCACTGAAAACAGTGGATAGCGACTTATTTGGGGATATGCCACTAAGTAGTCAATGCCTATATTTTCATTTATCAATGAAATCTATGCAGTAGATACCGGTAGGAATGTTAAGGCAGTATATAGAGCGAAAGGACTTGATGGAAAGCATACAGGAAGTCATACCATTTACGGATATAAAAAAGCATACCCTGATATACAAGGTATGCTTGATTTATTTATATTTAGTTCCGGTATTTTACATCATTCCCATTCCACCGCCTGCAGGCATTGCAGGTGCATCTTCTTTGATATTAGCTACCGCTGACTCTGTTGTAAGAAGTGTAGATGCAACTGAGTTTGCATTCTGAAGTGCTGATCTTGTAACCTTTGCAGGATCTAAGATACCTGCCTTAACCATATCCACATATTCTTCTCTATAGGCATCAAATCCTACACCTTCACTTGACTCTCTTACCTTGTTTACAACAACGCTTCCCTCAAGTCCTGCATTCTCTACTATTCTGAAAAGTGGTGCCTCAAGTGCTTTAAGTATGATCTTTGCACCTGTTCTCTCATCACCTTCCAAAGTATCTACAAGCTTTGCAACTTCCTTACTTGCGTGAATATAAGCTGAACCACCTCCTGCAATGATACCTTCCTCAACTGCTGCTCTTGTAGCATTTAGTGCATCTTCCATACGAAGCTTAGCTTCCTTCATCTCAGTCTCTGTAGCTGCACCTACTCTGATAACAGCTACACCACCTGAAAGCTTAGCAAGTCTTTCCTGTAATTTCTCCTTGTCAAACTCTGATGTAGTTTCTGACAGCTGTGCCTTGATCTGAGTAACTCTCTTTTCGATATCAGCCTTTGAACCCTGTCCGTCAACGATAACTGTATTCTCTTTTTGAACCTTAACACTTTTTGCACGACCAAGGCTTGCAAGTGTAGCATCCTTAAGTTCAAGTCCAAGCTCCTCGCTGATCACTGTCCCGCCTGTAAGAACAGCTATATCCTTTAACATATCTTTTCTTCTGTCACCATATCCCGGAGCCTTTACAGCTACAACATTGAATGTTCCTCTAAGCTTATTTACTATAAGTGTTGTAAGAGCCTCACCCTCAACATCCTCAGCTATAATAAGAAGCTTCTGTCCTGATTTAACAAGCTCCTCAAGTACAGGTAAGATATCCTGAATATTTGAGATCTTCTTATCTGTAATAAGTATGTATGGATCATCAAGATTTGCTTCCATCTTCTCCATATCTGTACACATATATGCAGAAACATAACCTCTGTCAAACTGCATACCCTCTACCAAATCAAGCTCTGTAAGCATAGTCTTTGACTCTTCGATAGTGATAACACCCTCATTGGTTACCTTCTCCATAGCGTCAGCTACAAGGCTACCAACCTCATCATCACTTGCAGATATGGCTGCAACTCTTGCGATCTGCTCTTTTCCATTTATAGGCTCACTCATCTTTGCAATAGCTTCAACTGCTGCATCTGTAGCCTTCTTCATTCCCTTACGAAGGATAATAGGATTTGCACCTGCTGCCAGGTTCTTCATTCCTTCATTTATCATTGCCTGTGCAAGAACTGTAGCTGTTGTTGTACCGTCACCAGCCACATCATTTGTCTTTGTAGCAACTTCCTTTACAAGCTGTGCACCCATGTTCTCAAATGCATCTTCAAGCTCTATTTCCTTTGCAATAGTTACACCGTCATTTGTGATAAGTGGTGTACCGAATGACTTATCAAGTACAACATTTCTTCCCTTAGGTCCCAATGTAACTCTTACTGTATCAGCCAGCTTATTTACACCGGCTTCCAATGCTTTTCTGGCTTCAACGCCATATTTAATATCCTTAGCCATGATTTATCTCCTTTAAACTTTATAAAAACGATTTATTCAATTACTGCCAAAATATCATTCTGCTTTACAACGATATACTCAACCTTGTCAAGTTCTACCTCTGTACCTGCATACTTGGAATAAATAACCTTATCTCCTACCTTAACCTGCATCTTTATTTCTTTTCCGTCCACGACTCCACCCGGACCTACTGCAACAACCTCAGCCTGTGAAGGCTTCTCCTTTGCCTGTCCCGGAAGCACTATTCCGGATGCGGTTGTTTCTTCAGCAACCAACTGCTTTAAAACCACTCTATCAAATAAAGGTATTAACTTCATTTTGTATTCCTCCTAATATCTATAAAATCAACTATCTAGTTTTATATCACTTTTTATTAGCAGTGTCAAGCTTTGAGTGCTAATATTCTTGATAAATTAAAAATCAGCCACAACTTTAAAAGTTACCGGCTGATTGTTTTATTTCTTATTTAAAGAACTTATCATATATTCCAAATACAAATATAAATAATACTATAATTGGCAATATAAATGTGAGGTAAAATCTCATCCAATTCTTCATTTTAAGACCTTCTCCCTTATTACATTCCTTGAGGTAATTATCCCAACCCCAGCCATATCTGCTTACACAAAACAACAGATATACCAAAGAACCCAGAGGCAATATAATATTACTTACAAGGAAATCTTCAAGATCAAGTATAGTTCCTCCAAATGGCTTTAACCATCCAAAACTCCAGCTGCTAAATCCGTATATACATGGTAATGAAAGTAATATTATCACTATCAGATTGAAAAGGCTCACCTGTTTTCTAGACTTCTTTGTAAGATCCATACCGCATGAAACTATATTCTCAAATACTGCAAGTACTGTAGAAAAAGCCGCAAATGACATGAAGATAAAGAAGAAGCTTCCCCAAAGTCTACCCAGTGGCATCTTATTAAAGATATTTGGCAATGTTATAAATATAAGTGAAGGACCTGAAGTCTGATCAACCCCATATGTAAATGTAGCAGGGAAGATAATAAGTCCTGAAACTATAGCTACGAAAGTATCAAGTATAACTATTGTAACAGACTCTCCAAGCATACTTCTATCATTACTTATATAACTTCCGAATATAAGCATTGCACCTATTCCAAGGCTAAGTGTAAAGAATGCCTGATTCATGGCACCGGTGATCACATCACCTATACCTGTCTCTTCTATTCTGCTTATACTTGGTACAAGATAATACTTAAGTCCTTCCGCAGCACCTTTTAAGAAGAATGAATTTATTGCCAAAATAATCATTACAACAAGAAGTGTAACCATAACTATTTTTGTAATATTCTCAAGTCCCGATTCAAGTCCTCTTGATACTATAAACATACCTGCAACAACTACCACAACCATCCAAAAAATCATAATAGTAGGCTGTGAAAGCATGTTCTCAAACACCTTGGAAACTCCTTCTGAGTCCAGACCCTCAAACCCTCCTGTAACAGTTAAGTAGAAATAATGTAACATCCATCCTGATACAGTGGTATAGAACATCATCAAAAGATAATTTCCTACAAGTGCTACTATACCATGTATATGCCATTTACTTCCTGCAGGTTCTAACCTTTGATAAGCCATTACCGGACTCTTTCTTGCAGCTCTACCTATTGAAAACTCCATAGTCATTATAGGCAATCCCAGCATAACCAGAAATAATAAATACAGTAGTACGAAAGCACCACCACCACCTTTTCCTGTCATATATGGAAACTTCCATACATTACCTATACCAATTGCACATCCGGCTGAAATGAGTATAAACCCAAGCCTTGATTTTAACCTTTCTCTCTCCAAAATATCCTCCTACTTAAATCCTTGATATTTTTGAGGATTGCAAGAACATTGTGTAAAGCAATCCGACATAAAGGTAAAACACTTTACCTAAATGACTTGATAAACTGTAGTCAATCAAATGCAAAATATTATAACACAATTAATAAAAAATTTCTATCTTATACCTTAAGTATATTCTTTTATATTATTGTATTATTCAAAAATCAATTAATCATATTTTGACAAATCATAACCCAAGAATTATTTCTATTTTGATATTTAATCTTATATTAAATTTATAAATAATCTTTAACTTAAGGTATTGACTATTACATTGCGTCATAGTTTATACTTATCCTTGTTAGGAGGTTTTCAAATGTTTTTAATTAAAAAGGTTAGTGAAATAAGCGGTGTATCGGTGCGCACTTTACACCATTATGATGAAATAGGTTTGCTTTCACCTAAAAAAAATGAAAATGGATACAGATATTATTCTGAGGATGATATGTCTTTTTTGCAAATGATATTATTTTATAAATATCTGGGATTTCCTTTAAAACAGATAAAGGATTTATTAAAACAGGAAGATCCGGAAATACTCCATCATCTAAAGAAACAACTCGTTTTGATGCAGAAAGAAAAGCAAAAACTCTTAACACTTATTGATACATTGGAAAAGACTATTGAATCAAGAGAAAGGAAAATTACTATGTCAACAAAAGAAAAATTCAAAGGTTTTACATATCAGGATAATGAAAAATATAAACAAAAAGCAATAGACCTTTATGGAAAGGAAGTTATTGAGGAAGCCGTTAAAAAGCAAAAAGGAAGAGAACAGGAAATTGCCGACGGTTTTAACAATATCTTTTTTGCAATATCGGATAATATGTCAAAGGGACTTAAGGCTACATCAAAAGAAAATACCGAACTTGCAAAAAAGCTTCATAAACATATTTGTGAATACTCTTTTGACTGTAGTGCTGATGTGTTTTCAAGCATAGGCTATGGATATGTTGAAAATCCTGAATTTAAAAATAATATGGATAAATTTGGAGAAGGTATGGCACAATATCTGTGTGATGCAATTCAACATTATGTAAAAGAGATTTAATTGATAGATCTTTTTATCATATTTTCACCTCTAAGTATCATTTTATTGTACTTAGAGGTGAAAATCTTCTATCTTTTTTACAGTCTGTTGCTTATTTATTTTTATGTACTGTAGCTATTATTAAAATTTTGCTCTAATACCATCTGTAATCTGTTTAAAAAAATCCGTACTCCAGATATTTAAACTATTTGTATCATGTATAAAAGGCTCCACATCTTTTTTTGCCTGTGCAAAATCTATACTGTCAAATCTATATCTCAACATTTCCTTTAATTCTTCTTCAGTACAATCTACATTATCTGTAATATATCCTGATTGAATTAATCTTTCCCTTAAATGTCTTAAATTTACCTCTCCTCCCTTAGACAAGTAAAAAATATAATCATACAGATCTCTACCTTTAATGCGGTTTTGCCACGCTCTGCAAAGTACTGCATGAATTTTTCCGGCAAAAAGTGAAGGCATATCGTATAAATTAACTTCATATGGGGCAGGATTTAATCTATATTTATGTTCAAATGTCGCATATTGTGGAGGATTTACATCAATTTCAAATTTGATTTTTACTACTTCATTCTTAGGGATGCTTCCAATCACTCTCTCATCCGCATAAAATAAAAGTAAATGCTCTTTTGTGTTTCCCTTCAAAAATGCCGACTTAATACTGCTATCATTTGTTTTTTCTTTTTCTACAATTTCAAGATTTAATCCAAATGATCTAAGTTCTTTTTCTAAAACAGGAAAATATACGGAAGTATCAAACTTCTCATCTTTTGTCTTCAATGAAAAGTCAAGATCCTCAGAAAAACGATCCAGTCCGTAAAATATTCTAAGAGCTGTTCCTCCATAGAAGGCTGCCTTTTGGAAAAATCCCGCTCTCGATAATCCGCAAAGAACAATCTCCTGTATAATCTCTTTCATCGCATTCTTCATATCATACATATTTTTTACTTTATAATTTTTTAGCATCTTTTCTATGGAACTATTCATTTTGTAAACTCCTTATAAGCTTTCCCAACTTTCTTACATTACCTGCTTTATATTTTTCCGTTAGAAATTCCACTTTTTCTATATTTAATTTTATTAATTCATTTTTATCAATACGTAAGTCATCCGTCAATAATATCTCTAATTCCCTTATGTTTGGCACAGGATGCATACTATAAAGTTTATCACAAAGCGCTTTCTCAGGTTCTGCAATGCGATAAAAATAATCACCCTCCTTTATCAGATTAATCCCAAATGGAAATGCCGCTGACGGAATGTCACAATATGTAAAAGTTCCAAATTCCGTCTCATATATTTTCTTTTTCTTTTTATCAAAGGTAGCATTTGTAACTGTATACACAGCTTCCGGAATTAATCCATAATAACTAAGTGCATACTCAAAAGATATATATGACGGTCCATATATACTTCCGGCTAACAGGTATGCCGATACATTTTTATCTGTCTCATATAATCCCTTAGAAATACGGACACAATCCCCTGCATCTACCATTCTTGACAGTT
This sequence comes from Lachnoanaerobaculum umeaense, assembly GCF_003589745.1. Taxonomy (GTDB): domain Bacteria; phylum Bacillota; class Clostridia; order Lachnospirales; family Lachnospiraceae; genus Lachnoanaerobaculum; species Lachnoanaerobaculum umeaense. The sequence goes on from NZ_CP032364.1 coordinate 37,170, forward strand.
TAGCTTTAGGATTTGCATAGGAACTAAGTTCTTCCAAAAGCATAGATGTTGTTTTTATCATATTTTCACCTCTAAGTATCATTTTATTGTACTTAGAGGTGAAAATCAAGTATTTAAGTTTATTTAATTTGTCTTTGTATCAATTTTGATATAAAATTTATACATTACAATATCATTTTAAACTGTTATATTTTAGGAGCAAATATGAATCAATACTTAGAAGTGTCTTTACAGGCAGTTATACTTTTTCCATTTGTAGTAGCTATTTTTACATTACCCTATATCGCTTATAACTACCATAAATATGGCTCTGTACTGAGCTTAAAGGTTTTGATTGTTTATTCTTTTATTTTTTATATTCTATGTATGTACTGTCTGGTAATACTACCACTTCCTACACCAGAAAAGGCCGCTACTCTTCATAGTCATAAAATGCAGCTTGAACCTTTTTTATTTATAAAAGATATATTAAAAAAATCTCATATTATTAAAGGACAACCAAAAACTTGGATGAGTTTAGTTTTAAACAAGGCTTTCTTAGTAAATATTTTAAATCTTTTTTTGGCTGTACCATTTGGAATGTATCTCCGTTACTATTTCAAAAGATCATTTATAGAAACTTTAGTTTTATCGTTTCTATTATCATTATTTTTTGAAATAACACAACTTACAGGACTATATTTTACCTATTCCGGCAGTTACAGACTCTTTGATGTGGATGATCTTATTGTAAATACTTCAGGCGGTGTGCTTGGATTTCTTTGCATTGGACCTGTTATGAAATTTCTTCCTTCAAGAGATGAGCTGGATGAAATAAGCTATAAAAAAGGAATGGAAGTATCATTAACAAGACGTTTTATATCATTCTTTTTTGATATGGCCTTTATTGCTTTATTAACCTTTATTTGTGAAATTTTAATACCTGAATTTACCTTGATGTTCTCATTTGAAGCAAGCATCTTATTTTATTTTTCTGTTTTTCCGATATTATTTAAAGGAAGAACTTTGGGAAAATTTATCACAAGTACAGCCATTGTATCTTTAAATGATGGGCATCCTGCATTCTATTCATATTTTTTTAGGTATATACTTTTTTACGGACTTTATTTTTTTATACCTTTAAATTTAAGAAGATTGCTGGAAAATCTAATACTTACAAATGCAGATCCTTCTAAAGATATGGCATATGCAACTCTTGAGCTTTTGGCAACTATTTTGTACTTTATGATATTACTTACAGCTCTTATAAAATCTGCAAGACATCACAGACTTTTATATGAAAAATTATCACATACAAAAATCCAAAGTACAGTAAAAGTCTAAAAGCAAACCATCTCTGAAATCTTTGCTTATATTAATATTTTTCATACTTGAAAAACTGTTAGCATTAATGTAGTATTTAAATACATTACATCTAGTTTTTAAAACTACATTAAGGAGGACTATCTATGAAATCAAAGTATAGAGAAAAGACAAGATTCGGTGTACTTCCGGGAACTATATCAATAAAAATACGAGAACCTGGCTCAGCACTTACTCACTTTTTGGGGCTTATTCTATTATGGATAGGTGCAGGTCCACTTATTCAAAGAACTATAGAACATGGCAGCTTTTTAACTTCAATATCTATGTTTATTTTTATCCTGTCAACTACATTATTGTATGCGGCAAGTACAACATATCATTCTGTAGTTTTAGACCTTAAAAAGACAATGATTTTCCGTAAAATAGACCATATAATGATTTCTATACTTATCGCCGGAACATATACACCTGTATGCCTTACCGCTCTTAGAGGAAAACTTGGATATATATTACTAGCTGCAATATGGGCACTTGCTATTGGAGGGATTATTCTGAAAATATTCTATATAAGTTGTTCTAAGTGGCTGTCATCTCTAATTTATCTCATTATGGGATGGCTTTGTATATTTGCACTAAAGCCTATATTCAAGGCTTTGCCTCTTACCGGATTTTTATGGCTTTTGTTTGGAGGTATTGCTTACACACTTGGTGCTTTAATATATGCACTTAAATTGAAGACTTTTAATGAAAAACATATTTATTTCGGATCACATGAGATTTTTCATGTTTTCATTATGATTGGAACATTTTGCCATTATATGTTGCTTTTTAGTACATTGTCTTTTTATTAAATATTCTTTCAATAAAAGTCATATATCTATAAATTACTGTTTTTGTTTCATTTATTTATAATATTTACAAAAATAAAACTGCAAATAATACATATACTATTGAATATACCCGTCTTATTATATATAATTAATATAGAGTTAATTTTATATTTTAATGTATGTATATATTTTATAGGAGGTATTTATATGAAAAAGCAGCTTTTTTGTACATTGATAATATTTGCTACATTATCTTTAACTTCAACTGTTTTTGCAAGTCAAGGATATAAAAAACAAAGGTATGCATTAAAAGATACTTGGATGATTCATAATGATGCCTGGTGTTATGTGGATTCTGAAGGAACTGTTTCTACAGGATGGAAAAATATTTTAGATCATTGGTTCTACTTTGATAATGAGGGAAAAATGGTTACAAATCAATGGGTTGGTGACTATTACATCGGTCCTAACGGAATGATGTTAACCGATACCACCACTCCTGACGGTTATAAAGTCGGAAATGACGGTACAAGAATTTCTGAAAAAATTGTGCTTAATGAGCCAAAGGCAGCCTCTACACTTGAAAAACATGCCTATTATAAATATTGTACTAAGGAACAGGCCGAGCAGGCTGATGCTGTTGCAAGAAGTATTGCCACAAGAGTTTTATCAGACACCTCGCTTATAACAGATTTTGCAAAAATAAAGAAGGCTTCATCTATTATTTACAAAGAGTATATTATAAATAGTTCATGTGAAAATGATGAAAATAAGTACTACAGAAGTCCTTATGGTGTTTTTATAGCAGGAATAAGTACAAGTGCCGGCGGTACCAGAGCACTAGGAAGGGTTCTTGATTTTATGGGGTATGATTGGGAACATGCCAATCCGAATACAAAAACTTATCAATGGTGTATCGTAAATATGGATAATCAGGAAGGATATGCCGATGCTATGGGATATGGTTGCGGATTTGGAATTCACCCTTATATTTCAGAAGATATGAATTCGGTTAATAAAGATATTGCTAACGATGTATATTAAAAATAGCCGGCACTGTAAGTGCCGGTCAGTTTTTTTCTCTATATACTAAAATTATTCTCTATCAGCTATGGTTTGAGCTAAATCACAAAAATCATCTAATTCAATCTCATCTAATAAATACTTTTGAAATATTCTGCCCATTTCCGAAATATCATTCATTGGATTAGATGACAGCGGCCTGACTTTAAAGTTTGTATTCTCAACATATTTTCTTATAATATCAATATCAGGAACATCTATATCTTCCTCTAAGATAACATCTATTCTTACAGGTATCTGCTTCATTGCGTTACTATAATCAATACTCCCTTCTCTACTTGAAATATAACTTAAAAATTTCTTTGCCGCATTTTTATTTTTTGAAGCTTTATTAAGTACATATTGCCACGTTGCTATATTAGTTGCATTTTTTTGAACATAGGAAGTTCTGCCACATGTATTCCATCTTCTCCATACTTTCCTGAATTCAAAAAGATATTTATAGCACCGCTATACATAAATACACATCCATACTTGCCGTCAATAAATTTTTGTTCCATTTGTTCGTATCTGTCTATCATTTGATTTTGAGGTGTATAGCCATGTTTCAGCATATCATGCAAAAACTTAACAGCTTCCTTTGTATTATCATTATTCCAATTATAGTAGTCTCCATCAAACATATTTATAAATTGTGATAAATCATTATATATATATGTTTCATCCCATGCACTTCCATATCCATACATGTTTGTACCATAATCATTACTGACAAATAATGAAAAATCATCTAAATTTTTAACTCCTTCGAGTTCTGAATATTTTATATATTTTTCATTTACCCAAAACATCATAATATCCATAAGGTATGGAACAGAATAAAAATGATTTTTATACATAGCCACTGATTCTACATAATCTTTAGGATATGATTCCACAATATTTTTACTCATTATATCATCTAAATTTTCAATATATCCTTTTACTTTAAACTCACTTACCATCTCATCATTAACTGAAATCAAATCAATATTTGAATTTCCTGATAAAAGTAATGTTGAAATTTCCGCCTGTCTATTATTTGCATCATCCGGACAAGGAATTATATTTATTTTCATATTTAATTTTCTTGATACATCGTTAATATAATTTTTAAAATCAGGATTGTCAGCTTCTATATGCATAATATTTAATTCATCTTCATAATAGTTGCTTATTTCTTTTTCTTCATTCTTCTCATAATTATTACAAGAAGATAGAATTAAACCTATACATAATAAAATACAAAAAATTTTTCTATACAAATCAGCTCCTATCTTGGACGCCTACCTTCTCTTCCTACAAGAGGTAAGAATGATGAATGAGGCTCTGTCTGATACCAATATGCTACACTTGCAACATCATCCTGTCTTTCAAAAAGACCTCCATGTCCAACACCAATTTGCTGTATAGTAACCATTAAATCTTCATCAAAGCATATAGGATCCTGTATATGCCACCTATAGAACCCTCTCATCGGTAAGCAATCATCATTGTGATAATCATTATGAATCAATTCATCATGTGATGAATAGTACGGATATCCCAAATATGATGTGCTATAATTTTGTTCAACTGTTTTTCCATTTATCTGTTTTGCAAAACTCCATGAACCTCCAAAATAATCTTCAGTTCCTGTACCGCAAATTGTAGGATATTCTATATCTCCGTCTATGTAAAATTTTACTTCTCCTTCTCCCCACCAGTATCTTTCCAATGTGGTCAATGCAATATATGTCCCGATATAATGTCCCTTTCCTTTTACATTGTCCAATATTACATAATCTTTACCTAAAGTTGTAACTCTTTCTCTTCTCCACTGAGCATGAAAATAAGCTATATCGTTAGGAAGATTATCTACAACACAATAATCAATCTGATAGAAAAATGCCGGTATCGGATTTGGATGCTGGTTTTCCAAAGTTATTCTTGCTCTTTTATTAAAAGGCATTTGAAAATAACTGTTCATTCCTCTATTTGGTACTACAACAATCGGCATTGAATTCACTACACATTCCCTTGCAAATCCACAACAAAAGAAATCTCCAAGTGGACTCTCTACGGAAGGATTTTTCTCATCGTCCCAATATATCCTTATAATCAGATCACTTAAAACAAAACAATCCGCTTCTGTTGTTTTATTTGTAACCGTAATCCATATATGATTTATTATACCCGGACCCTCTATATCGGCAAGTGTTACAGTTTCTCCACTCGGTATATCTTTTAAACAAGGACTTCCTTTTCTTGAAGGCCCCAGATTGCTTGATGCCATCCCGCCTTTACCTTTTTCTCCTGTAGGATTTTCTGCATTTATTGCTCTACTTTTTCTGTTCTTTAAAATTGCTAAATTTCCTAAACTTCCGTATAAATCGTACATAAACTTAACTCCCTATCTAAATTAAGATTTAACACCACCTGCCATAATTCCATCCATAATCTGCTTTTCAAAAACAGCAACAAATAATATTATAGGTAAAAGTATTATCCATCCCATCGCACTGACTAAATCCCATGGTACACCATACATATTATCCCTTAAAGGAAGTTGAACTATAGCTACAGATAAAACCTGAATTCCGTTGGAATAATATAAAGGTGTAAAAAAATTATTTAAACAATTTATAAAATTAATAATACATACTGTGGCAATAGCGGGTTTCATCAAAGGCAATATTATATAAAATAAGATTTGTATAAAATTTGCTCCATCTATAGCAGCAGCCTCTTCCAGTGAAACAGGTATTTTACCGACGAAATTGTTTAATATCAAAACTGTAAACGGAATAACCGAACTTACATATAGTATTATCAAACCTTGATATGTATCGAACAATCCAACCTTTTTCATAAATTCATATAAAGGCCTTGCAGTAACAACCTCAGGTATAAGTAAAGTTGCAAGTATAAATGCAAACGCTACACTTATCCATTTTGAATTAAATCTTGAAAATCCATAAGCTGCCATTGTACATAATAATGTGCTTATTATTAATGTACTTCCTACTATTATTACTGTATTTCCTATTTTACTTAATAACCCTACATTTTCAATAAGAAATTTATAACTGTCAAGTGTCGGATTATTTGGCAAATAATCTATAGGCTTCTTAAATAATTCTCCTGCAGGAGTAATTGATGATATAAAAATCCAATATACAGGAAATAAGATAAGAAATGCAACCACTATAAATAATAACCATCTGCTTATAGATATACACTTTTTATATATTTTATATTTGGTATTACTACTCATATTATTCTCCTGTCATTCACTGTATTTATTCATAACTCTTATATTAAACCAACTAAATAAAGCCATTAAAATAAAAAGCATGATAGCTAAAGTAGAAGCATACCCTATATTCAAGTTTGTAAAAGACTCCATTGCTATACGATAAGCTATCAATGATGTATCTTCTCCCGGCCCTCCTGATGTCATTGCATATACCAAATCAAATGATGTTAATCTCCATAATGTAAAAGGTATGCATAATGTAATAATATTCCTTATAATTAAAGGTAATGTGATTTTAAAGAATATTTGAAAAGAATTTGCTCCGTCTACTTTAGCCGCCTCATAAATATCTCCTGAAATGAACTGAAGTCCTGATAATACGAGTATTGCAAAAAATGGTAAATCTTTCCATAAATCCATTGCTATAACAGCACTACGAGCAGATCCGGTATTTATTAACCAATTAAATTGAAACTCCGGTATGAATCTTCTAATTAAATCATTTACCAATCCATAATCATTATTAAATCCCCATTTTGCCGCCATTCCTATAACTACAGCCGGCATAGCCCAAGGTATAAGTACTATTGTTCTTAAAAATCTCCTACCTCTGAATTTCAAATTAAGTATCAATGCAAGTATAGTACCTAATATGACATGAAAGAACATTGATACTACTACAAAAATAGAAGTAAATTCAATAGAGGAAATTACTTTATCATCTTTAAACACCTCTATATAATTTTTAAATCCTACAAACTCGTTTATACCTGACAGAACTTTAATATTATACATACTATTTTTAAAAGTAATAATTATAGGATAAATTGTGGTAAATCCCCTTATCAAAAGTACAGGTAAAATCAAAATTATAGGTATATACCTTATTGACTTTTTGCTTATGTTCAAAATAATTCCTCCTATAAATAAAATGAGTGCTACAGTAATATTATATTTATAAATTCCTACACTTTAGCACTCTTTGGATTATATATTATTTATATTTATCTACCAAATCCTGTGCTTTTTTGCAAAAATCATCTACTGATATTTCACCCTTCATACAAGACTGGTAAATTGTTCCCATATCTGTGATAAACTCCATAGTTTGCGGAAGCATAGGGCGTCCCTGTACATTACATTCTGAAGCGTATCTGGTGTACATCTCCTTTGCAGGATCGCTGTCAGGAACTACCTTCTCGGCAACATCTCTTCTTGCTGGGTAACGATCAAAAGCTTTATATGAAGCTTCCATTCCACCCTCAGATGCCATATACTTTAAAAACTTTATTGCCGCTTCCTTATTTTTGGATGCAGAATTCAATACATAACTCCATGAATCTGTAAATATAGCTCTATTACCGTCATCAGTCATTGAAGGTACCATAGCCATATGAATCTTATCATCACCAAGCATACCTGCTTTCTGATAATCAGATCCCAATCCCCACATAAACCAACAACCATATTTTCCATCATTTGCCTTTGGATTCATCTGCTCATATTTATCAGCAATTTGATCAATTGGTGTTTCATTATTTTTTACCATATCATATAAGAATTGTATTGCTTCCTTATTTTCAGGTCTTGTCCAATCAAAATAATCACCACCGAACATATTTACAAATTGTGCTATTTCATTAAACACATATGTTTTTTCCCAAGATCCACCATACCCATAAGTACCGTTTACTGAAGCGGCTGACATATATTTTTTAAAATCTTCCTTTGTATCTATAGAAGTTATTCCGGCATTATCCATTATTTTTTGATTTACCCAAAAGGCTAAATATCCTGAATATCCGGGTACTCCGATAACATTTCCTTCTTTATCGGTAATCATCTGCTCCAAATATCCCTTTGCAAATTCACCACGAATATCATCGGTCATAACTGTATCATTAAGTCCATCAAGCCAACCTGAATTTTTAAATGATGCACTCATTTCATCATTAATTTCCAATATATCTACACTTGAATCACCTGTAGAAAGTATAGTTGTAATCTTTTGCTGTCTCGTGTCAGAGTCTGTAGGTGCTGCAATTACATTAATCTTTAATCCTGTAGCATCTTGAACATTATTTAACCATTCATCAAAATCGGCATCTGTAGTATTGATACTATATAATGTCAAATCATATTTGGAATTTCCACCGTTTTCTGAGTTTTTGCTTGACTGAGTTGTTCCTGACCCACACCCGGCTAACAGACCCGTTAAAAGTACTGTACTTAACATTACGCTTTTTATTCTTTTATTCATCTTTCCTCCTTATTGTCCTAAAATACTTCACTTACACATATAGGACGTATGCTTTTTGATAATTACATCATAGTAGAATTTATAATTTTCAAAAATACAATATATTATGATTCATTTATATTATTTTTGTTTATATTGTTTTGTTTTTTTTCACAGTCTATAATTGTTTATATAATTACAAGGAGGTTCTTATGCCTATTATAATATATGTCAAAAATTTTATATTTTCAAAATATCATCATAGATTGATTTTTTCTTTTTTAATTTGTACCATACTGCCTCTTATTTTAATGGGTTCTGTATTGTACAGTATTACACATAAAATTGCCGGTGACAGTATATTAAATTCTATTATACTTGCAGATGATCAACTAAATATAAGAATCAATAACAGATTTAATCAAGCTGAAAAAGTATCTAATACTATTCAATATGATATGTATTCTTTGATGCAAAAAATGTCTGATAGTAGAGAAGATTTTGCAATAATTTCAAATGTTAGAGACAATATTTCTCTACTTAAATCAACTTTTGATTTTTATCATATTGATATTTTTTTAGACGATAAAAATATTGCGGCTTCAGAGGGACTTTTTTTCCATCCTTTATCCGATCTAAGAAAAATAGGCCTTGAAGATATTATAAATTCAAATCAAAAATGGATTTATAAAAAACAGTACACTCTTCCTTATGTTATTTATAACACAAAAAATACTCAAGATGTAATAGCTTGTTTTAATGTATTAAATAATCAAGTTTCAGGTAATACCGAATACGTTTATTTAGTACTCTTACGCACTGATGAGCTTTCAAAAATGCTGCAGGACAGTTTTGAAAGTGTCGATTTAACAGGCTATATAATAGATAAAAATGGGACTGTTATTTCACATACAAGTAAAGAACTCATAGGTACCAAGATAAATAACATTGATTTAAATATAAATCCTGATAATACTATAGTTGAGAACAGCAGCTTATATTATCATATAGTTGTTCTTGACAATGGTTGGTATCATATAACAGAAATTCCGAAAAATTACATTTTTAAGCATATATACACATTACTTAGAACGTTTATTATAATAATATTTTTATCTGTTCCAATAATACTGTTGGTTATTTTTTTACTTCAATAAATTTAACAGGCAGAATCAGTAAACTGTCTTCCGCTATGGATAATTTTAAACTTGGTAATAAAAGTATTGACTTAGATTATATATCTGCATTAGATAACAGGGACTCTTTTGATGAGGTGGATAAACTTGGACTGACATTTTTAAATATGCAATCATCAATTAATAAAAATATGCAATCTATTTTGGAGCTTACTTTATCCGAAGAAAAGCTTAAGTACCAGCTTCTTCAATCCCAGATAAATCCTCATTTTTTATATAATATTTTGGGAACAATACAAACTTGTCAAACAATAGGAAAAATAGATATAGCCAATCATATGATCAGTAACCTTACTCGTTTTTATAGAATGTCACTTAGAAAATCTGATGAAAAGATAAAAATAAAAGACGAATTGGAAATTTCCAAATTATATCTGGAAATGGAACAACTTTGTCGTCAAGATACACTTAGCTGGACTATAAATGCTGAAGAAGGTATAGAGAACTTTTTAATATGTAAGTTTACATTACAACCTTTTTTGGAGAACTCAATTTTACATGGATACTCATCTGAAAAAACAAATATACATATCAATATAAATATTTGCTATGGAGATGATGAAGTTATTATTACTATAGAGGATAATGGCTGTGGTATTCCAAATGATAAGTTAGAACAAATCCGATATAAATTAAGTAATCATATAGTAGACTATAACCAACATTTCGGTATTTGTAATGTTAATAAAAGAATTTCAAATACTGACTTTGGAAACGGTATTGTCCTGATTGAAAGTGAAGAAAGAAAAGGTACAAAAATTATAATAAAATATGCTCAAATGGAGGATTTCTCTTGAAAAAAGTAGTTTTAGCCGATGATAATTATATTGTCTCAGAAGGTATAAATTTAAATATTGACTGGAATGAATTAAATGCAGAAATAGTTTTAATTGCAAAAAGTGGACAGGAAGTACTTAATTATATAATTGATAATCATGTTGATTTAATAATAACTGATATTGAAATGCCGAACTTAAACGGAATCTCTCTAAGCCGTGAGGCTATAAAAATTAATCCATATATTAAAATAATCTTGATTAGTGCATATGATAAATTTGAATATGCAAAACAGGCTGTCAGTATTGGAGTTTACGATTATATTGAAAAGCCTATAGATTATGATTTCTTATATAAAAAGATAAAAAGTTCTTTTGAAATAATAGATAGAGAGCAACGTAATCTGTCTATTGTAAAGGAAAGCAGACAACTTATGATAACCAAATTTTTCCAGGAGTTACTATATTTCTCAACTGATAAAACATTAGGATATTTTGATAAATATATAAGCTATCTGGAATTGGATATAAGTTATTCGCATTTTAATATAATCAAAATGGAAATTGAAAGTTCTTCTATGCTTGAAGAAAATAACGGGGTTTTAACATTTCAAACGGAAATACTAAACATATCGGATGTATTCCTAAGTAAATGTAAAATTTTTGATAATGTCTATTATATACAGGACTTAAATAATTTAATCTTTATAATAGCACAAAACAGTAAAACACCTGCACATTTCCAGTATGTAATCCATAATGTAATTTCATCTTTTATAGATAATTATAAATCTCCAATATTAAATATAAATGTTGGAATTGGTACTATTGTTGATAGTATATCAAAGCTTCATGTATCATATGAAAATGCATGTCATGCTCTAAAATATAGATTTTTTTATCCTAACCAAAGTATATTTGATGCTGTTGAAGCTACCGGTAAAGAATTCAGTTTATTATCCACATCAGATTCAGATGATGATGAACTTATCGGACTGCTATGCAAAAAAGATAATTCATCAATTGAAGAATGGCTTAAAAACTTCTTTGATGATTTATCAACAAAATATAAAAACAAAAATATTATGTTTATACGTATATATTCTCTGCTTGGAAAAATATTGAGATTTCTATATGAAATAAATATTGATACTAAGGACTTGGAAGAAAGAGTAATATCTGTATATAGCCGTTTTGATACATTTCACACATATGAGCAATTTTTATTATGGATGAGAGAACTTTGCAATTTGGTATGTGATAAACTAAATTTTTCTCTAAAATCCTACCATGAACATACATATGAATTGGTAGATAATTATATTAAAAATAATTTTGAGGATAATACTCTCAGTCTGAATGACATAGCAAAATATGCAAATATGAGTCCATCATACTTAAGTGCATTGTATAAAAAAAATAACAACCAAAGTATAAGCGATACTATTACATCATACCGCATTGATGCAGCAAAGGAATATTTAATTAAAACAAACTTATCTTTAAAAGAAATAAGTATTAAATGCGGTTACGCAAACCAATATTATTTCAGCACAAGTTTTAAAAAACAATTAGGCATATCTCCATCCAGCTACAGAGAAAAGTATTCATCATTATAAATTTATTAAAAGCTTATAGAGGAGTGACTCATTTTGAGTTACTCCTCCATCTTTTTCTCTATTATTTATAATTTACTATTTTTCCAAAATCAGGCTTAAGACTTGCTCCACCTACAAGTCCACCGTCGATATCAGCTTCTGCAAAAAGCTCTGCAGCATTTCCTGCATTTACTGAACCGCCGTACTGAATTCTGATCTTCTCAGCTACATCACTTCCATACACTTCTTTAATACACTCTCTGATAGCCTTACAAACTTCCTCAGCCTGTGCAGTTGTAGCAGTCTTGCCTGTACCGATTGCCCAGATTGGTTCATAAGCAATAACAGAATTTGAAGCATTATCAGCACTTACATTCTGGAATGCAATCTTTATCTGTGTTCTGATAAAGTCTATTGCAATACCCTGCTCTCTCTGTGTAAGAGTCTCACCACAGCATATGATTGGTGTAATACCATGCTCAAATGCCTTAAGTACTTTCTTATTTACAGTCTCATCTGTTTCTGCAAAGTATTCTCTTCTCTCTGAATGTCCAATAATAACATACTTTACACCTACATCTGTAAGCATATTTGGTGCGATTTCTCCTGTATATGCTCCATTCTCCTCATAGTACATATTCTCTGCACCAATCTGTATATTACTTCCTTTTGCTGCCTCTATTGCCGGTATTATATCAATTGCCGGTACACAAAAAACAACATCTACTTCGTCATTTGCAACTAAAGGCTTTAACTCATTGATTAATGCAGTTGTCTCTGAAGGAGTCTTGTTCATCTTCCAGTTACCTGCAATAATTTTTCTTCTTGCCATAATATTCTCCGTTCTTTTGGGAAAGCCTCGACAATCCCCTATATTTTAAAATTTTATCTATTGTCAGCTGCTGCTACACCCGGTAATTCCTTACCCTCTAAGAATTCAAGTGAAGCACCACCACCTGTAGAAATATGTGTCATCTTATCTGCAAATCCAAGTCTCTTTACTGCGTTTACAGAATCTCCACCACCAATAACGGTTGTAGCATCCTTAAGTTCAGCTACAGCTCTACATACCTCAAGTGTTCCCTCTGCAAACTTCTCAAACTCGAATACTCCCATAGGTCCATTCCATACTACTGTCTTTGCACCCTCAAGAGCCTTCTTATAGTTCTCTATTGTCTTTGGTCCGATATCAAATCCTGACCATCCTGCATCTATAGTATCAACTACCTTAGACTCTGTATCATTTGAGAATTCCTTACCCTCTACATGGTCTACAGGAAGTAAAAGGTTTACGCCTCTTTCCTTAGCCTTGTTTACCATCTCAAGTGCGTAGTCAAGCTTATCCTCTTCACAAAGTGAGTTTCCGATTTCCTCACCCTTTGCCTTTAAGAATGTATATGCCATACCACCACCTATTATAAGTGTATCTACCTTCTCTAAAAGATTGTTTATAACATTAATCTTATCTGAAACCTTAGCTCCACCAAGGATTGCTACAAATGGACGAACAGGATTCTCTACAGCCTCTCCAAGGAACTTGATTTCCTTCTCCATAAGGTACCCTACAACATTCTCTTTACAGAACTTAGTTACACCTACATTTGAGCAATGTGCTCTATGAGCTGTACCGAATGCATCATTTACAAATATATTATCATCACAAAGTGCAGCAAGCTCTTTTGCATACTCTACAGCAGAATCTTCTTTACCATACTTTGTCTCTTCTGCTCTGTATCTTGTATTCTCTAACAAGAGAACCTCTCCATCCTTTAATTCGGCTGCAAGCTTCCTTGTCTCTTCTCCTGTTACCTGTGGATCTGAAACAAACTTTACATCTACTCCAAGCCTCTCTGAGAGTGCAGGAGCTACAGGTGCAAGGCTCATCTCAGGTAATGGCTCACCCTTTGGTTTTCCAAGATGTGAGCAGAGTATCACTTTAGCCCCTCCATCAAGGAGTTTCTTTATTGTTGGGATTGCTCCGTCTATACGATTATAGTTTTGTATAACTCCATCCTTTAGCGGAACATTGAAGTCACAACGAACCAATACTTTCTGACCTTTTAAGTTCTTTAAATCATCTACTGTTTTCTTGTTAAGCATAGTCTCTCCTTATTTTTTAATTAAGTGGGAAAAATTTTTCCTACTAACAAACAAGGTAATATTTTCACTACCCTGCAATAATAAAAAAGATGATCCGGCCCAATATGACCGGACCACCTTGGTCTCTTATACTATTTATAATTATGCTAATTCAGCAAAGTACTTGATTGTTCTAACCATCTGTGATGTGTAAGAATTCTCGTTATCATACCATGAAACAACCTGAACCTGATATAAATCATCAGCTATAGGTGTTACCATTGTCTGTGTTGCATCAAATAATGAACCATACTGCATACCGATAACATCTGATGAAACAATCTCATCCTCTGTGTATCCGAATGATGCAGATGCGGCAGCCTTCATTGCAGCATTGATATCTTCTTTTGTAAGTCCTGCCTTCTTTACAACAGCTGTAAGGATTGTTGTAGAACCTGTTGGAACAGGAACTCTCTGTGCAGATCCGATAAGCTTTCCGTTAAGCTCAGGGATAACAAGACCGATAGCCTTTGCAGCACCTGTTGAGTTAGGTACGATATTTGCAGCACCTGCTCTTGCTCTTCTAAGGTCACCCTTTCTATGTGGTCCGTCAAGGATCATCTGATCACCTGTATAAGCATGGATTGTGCTCATGATACCGCTCTGGATAGGAGCAAGCTTGTTAAGTGTATCAGCCATAGGTGCAAGACAGTTTGTTGTACATGAAGCAGCTGAAATAACTGTATCACTTGCCTTAAGTGTCTTCTCGTTTACGCTGAATACAACTGTAGGAAGATCATTTCCTGCCGGAGCTGAAATAACAACCTTCTTAGCACCTGCTGTGATATGTGCTGATGCCTTATCCTTTGATGTATAGAATCCTGTACACTCAAGTACAACGTCCACACCGATCTCTCCCCAAGGAAGCTTAGAAGCATCTGCCTCTTTGTAGATTGTGATCTTCTTTCCGTCAACTGTGATTGAATCCTCACCAGCTTCTACTGTGTGCTTTCCTTCTCCTATACGACCTGCAAATCCGCCCTGTGCTGTATCATACTTTAAAAGATGTGCCAACATCTTAGGATCTGTAAGATCATTGATTGCTACTACTTCATATCCATCAGCCTCAAACATCTGTCTGAAAGCTAAACGACCAATACGTCCAAAACCGTTAATTGCTACTTTTACTGACATTTTAGTTCCTCCTAAAATTAGTACTTAAAATGATGTGTATCTAAATTGATAATTATTCATCAATCATTTCTAATTGTACAAAATTATAAACATAATTGCAAGTGAATATTTAAAATTTATATTTCATTCTTCACATATCCTACTATATTTGTTGCATGGTCAGAGATACGCTCCAAATTACTTATTATATCAAGGAAGGCAATTCCTGACTGAGGATGGCAATCTCCCTTTGAAAGTCTTTCAATATGCTTCTCTCTAAACTCATCTTCAAGCATATCTACCTTATCTTCCAGCTTATTAACCTTTCTTACAGCTCTTAGCGCATCTCCGGCACTTGCATTAATTGCAATTTCAAAAGCTTCTATGCTGTCTTTTGAAATCTCTGCAAGGTCTTCTTTTCCAAGATCACTGAATTCAAGATTATTATCTATCATATACTTTGCATTCTCAGAAATATTATCTGCATGGTCTCCCACTCTCTCTATATCCGTTACCATATTGAAGAGATTATTTATATGCTTTTTCTGGCTCTCACTCAGTGAGAGATTGTCTACTTTTATAAGAAATTTTGTCAAAGCTTCCTGCATATCGTCCAGAGTTTTCTCACATTTTGCTACAGTTTCTATATCATCAATACTCTTAGTGTTAATTGCACTTATAGCTGCTTTTAAACTCTTTAGGGCAATATTTCCCATACGAGCCACCTCATTATTTGCTGTTTGTACAGCAAAAGCAGGGCTTAGAAGTACTCTTTCATCAAGTTGTAATACCGGCTCTTTAGCTTCTTCTACAACTTCATCATTCTTACCTATTACAATCATTCCTGATAATTTTACAAGAAGATTTGCAAATGGGAATAATAATGATGTCATTGTGAAGTTAAACAAGGTATGAAACAATGATATTTCTACAGCATTTATAGTATGATTTGCAAGATTAGTATTTATTGAAAATACTACAAATCCCAATATACCAAAAACTATCGCTCCTATTGCATTAAACAATAGATGAATTGCTGCAGCTCTCTTTGCTGTTCTGCTACTTCCCATACTTGATATAATAGCTGTCACACAGGAACCTATATTTTGACCTAATGTAATATATATAGCGGCTGAAGTTGTTACCACTCCATTAAATGCTAATGTCTGTAAGATACCTACTGATGCGGATGAGCTTTGCATCAGGGCAGTTACTACTATGCCTACTATAATACCAAGTATCGGGTTGCCACCAAGTACTCTAAATGCCTCTGAGAATATAGGCAATGTAGTGAAAGGTTTTATATTACCTGCCATCAGATCCAGACCCATAAAGAGCATTCCAAGTCCAATAAGTATTTCACCGATTGTCTTTTTCTTATCTGACTTAGTAAATATTATAAGTCCTGCACCTATTCCAATGAGCACCGGTGCATAAAATCCCGGTTTTAACAGTTCCATAGACTCTCCTATAGTACCTATGGAAACTACCCAAGCTGTGATCGTAGTACCTATATTTGCACCCATTATTACACCTACAGCTTGTACCAGTGTCAACACTCCTGCACTTACAAAACCTACTACCATTACTGTAGTAGCACCTGAACTTTGTATAATGGCTGTTATCAAAGCACCAAGCATAATAGCTGTAACTCTGTTATCAGTTATTTTACTTAAAAAATGCTGCATCTTACCGCCTGCGGTCTTTTGCATACCATCTGCCATGATATGCATTCCATACAGGAACATACCAAGACCACCTACAAAGCCAAAGAGATATGATATTTTCTCGATCATCTTCATTCCTCTTTCTTACATAACTATATACTTAATTCTATAAGTATATACCGCCTTAGTCTTGTACATTCTATCAATTTATTATACTTTAGGCAAGATAAGAATTAGAATACTAAAAAAGCACCCTTTTTAAGGGGTGCCTTCTTAAGGATTTCTATATATAGGATTCATTGTAAGTGCTTCTTTATGATGATGTAATAATATCATACTTCATCGTAAAATAATTGAAATACTACTGAACTTATTATGAATTATTTCTTAATCTATAGAGTATTGATTTTAGATTTATTTCAAATATTTGTCTAAAATATCTGAAAAATCAAATGTAGCAAAATAATCTTTAACAGTTTCAGCTCTTCTTATCAACTTTATACTTCCATCTTCCTGTAATAAAAGCTCTGCTGATTTAAGTTTTCCATTGTAATTATATCCCATTGCAAATCCATGGGCTCCGGTATCATGTATATAGATATAATCTCCCTTTTCTATCTTTGGAAGCATTCTATCTATAGCAAACTTATCATTATTCTCACATAATGCACCTACTACATCATATGTATATTCTGCATTTTCGTTTTCTTTACCAAGTACGCTAAGATGATGATATGCACCATACATTGCAGGACGCATAAGATTAACTGCACAAGCATCCACACCTATATACTCTTTATAGGTATGCTTTTCATGAACTGCCTCTGTTACCAATGCACCATATGGTCCAAGCATGTATCTACCAAGCTCTGTAAATATAGATACATCCATGATGCCATTTGCCACAAGCACTTCATCATAAGCCTTCTGTACACCTTTTCCTATCTCATATATATCATTAGGCTCTTCTTCCGGAGTATATGGTATACCTATTCCTCCTGAGAGATTTATAAAATTTATAGAGATATCGCATTCCTTTTTTATTCTTACAGCAAACTCAAATAATTCTCTTGAAAGCTTTGGATAATACTCATTTGTAACAGTATTGCTGGCAAGAAATGCATGTATACCGAAGTATTTTACTCCTTTTGATTTCATTATATTGAAAGCTTCTATTATTTGATCCGGAGTCATACCGTATTTTGCATCTCCCGGATTATCCATTATACCATTTGACATAGTGAAGACTCCACCCGGATTGTATCTGGCACTCATAGTTTCAGGCAGTTTACCACAAACTTTCTCTACATATTCTATATGTGTGATATCATCCAGATTGATTATTGCTCCAAGGTCATTAGCAAACTTAAATTCTTCTATAGGAGTCTCATTAGATGAAAACATTATATCTTTTCCACGAAAACCACATACATCTGCTAATTGTAGCTCTGTCAAAGAAGAACAGTCTACACCACAACCACACTCTTTTAGTATATTCATTATAAAAGGATTTGGAGTGGCCTTTACAGCAAAATATTCTTTAAAGCCCTTATTCCAACTGAATGCTTCATTTAATCTTATTGCATTCTCTCTTATTCCCTTTTCATCATATATATGCCATGGTGTAGGGTATGTCTTTACAATTTCTTTTACCTTATCTAAAGTCAAAAATGGCATCTTTTGCATTTTATTTCCTTTCTATGTATTGCTTTCCTCATCAGATTCTGCATTTTTTTCTTCTCTGATCTTTGCAATACTTGCAATTTTTGTATCACTTGCTCTATCTATATTCATAAGCTTCACTCCTGATGCAGCTCTACCAATAACAGATATTCCGCTTACTTCTATTCTGATAATAATTCCTTCAGTAGTTATCAGCAAAATCTCTCTATCTTCATTAACAAGTTTTGCACCTACCAATTTTCCGGTCTTTTCATTATCCTTATAGCATATGATACCCTTACCGCCTCTATTTTGGACTTTGAACTCAGATATCTTAGTTCTTTTTCCATATCCATACTCAGAAACAAGTAGCAAATGTTCCCCTTGAGATGCCAGCTGCATTCCTATAACTTCATCACCATTGTTCAGTCTCATACCTCGAACGCCGGTAGCACCTCTACCCATAGCTCTTATATCTTTATCATTTATTCTGATACACATACCATCTTTTGAAACTATGATAAGATCATCATCACCATGAGTAACCTTTACCTCTATCAGCTCATCATCCTCTGTCAGATTTATGGCTGCCAAGCCGTTCTTTCTTATATTATCAAAAAGGTTTATCTGACATTTCTTTATAGTACCCTTCTTGGTTACCATAAAGAGATATCCATCCCTTGACTTAGCCTCACTTGGAATAATAGCCGATATCCTTTCATCCGGTTGCAGCTGTAAGAGATTTACTATTGCAACACCTCTTGCAGTTCTTGAAGCTTCCGGAATCCTGTATCCCTTTATAGTATACACTCTACCCTTATTTGTAAAGAAGTATATATCATTGTGAGTGGTTGACATAACAATGTCTTCAATAAAGTCGTCATCAATGGTCTGCATACCCTTGATGCCCTTACCACCTCTATTTTGTACATTGAAATTGTCAGGACTCATTCTCTTTATATATCCAAGCTTTGTCATTGCAATGATAATATCTTCCCTTTGTATAAGGTCCTCATCTTCCATATCATCATCCTGTATAAAGCCTGTTCTTCTATCATCCTTAAATTTATCTTCAACAGCGAGGATCTCTTCTCTTATCACACCCAGAAGTTTTTTCTCGTCTGCCAATATTCCCTCAAAATATGAAATCTTAGCCAAAAGCTCATTGTACTCAGACTCAAGTCTTTCTCTTTCCAGACCTGTAAGAGCTCTAAGACGCATATCAACTATAGCCTGTGCCTGTACATCGCTAAGCCCGAATCTCTTTATAAGTTCTTCTTTTGCAATACTTACATTTGCACTGCCTCTGATTATCTTTATGATCTCATCAATATTATCAAGGGCTATAAGCAAACCTTCCAAAATATGAGCTCTTTCCTTAGCTTTATTTAGATCATACTTGGTTCTTCTTGTTACAACATCCTCCTGATGTGCAAGATAATACTCAAGCATCTGTAAAATATTAAGTACCTTAGGCTGATTATTTACAAGTGCCAGCATATTTACACCGAAAGTTTCCTGTAACTGTGTATGCTTATATAATCTGTTTAATATAACTCCGGCATTTACATCTCTTCTAAGTTCTATAACGACTCTCATTCCTTCACGGTTTGATTCGTCTCTAAGATCTGTAATACCGTCTATCCTTTTATCTTTTACAAGTTCGGCAATCTTTTCGATAAGCTTTGCTTTATTTACAAGATACGGAAGCTCGGTAACTATAATTCTGTTTTTGCCGTTTGGCATGGCTTCTATTTCAGATACCGCTCTTACCTTTATCTTTCCTCTACCTGTAGTATAGGCTTCTCTGATTCCTCTAAGTCCAAGTATATGTGCACCTGTTGGGAAGTCAGGTCCCTTTATGATATTAAGCATTTCATCGATAGTAGATTCTTTTTCTTCTATCTTATTATCTATTATCCTTACTACGGCATCTATTACCTCGCTTAAATTGTGAGGAGGAATATTTGTGGCCATACCTACCGCAATACCTGTGGTACCGTTTACAAGCAGGTTCGGATATCTTGACGGCAATACTGTAGGCTCCTTTTCAGTCTCATCAAAGTTTGGAGCAAAATCAACAGTATCTTTATTTATATCGGCGAGCATCTCCATGGCAATCTTTGAAAGTCTTGCCTCTGTGTATCTCATAGCTGCCGCACCGTCACCGTCCACAGATCCGAAGTTTCCATGTCCGTCCACAAGAGGATATCTCATGGACCAGTCCTGAGCCATGTTTACCAATGATCCGTATATTGAAGAATCTCCATGTGGGTGATATTTACCCATTGTATCTCCGACAATACGGGCACATTTTCTATGTGGCTTATCCGGACCGTTATTTAGTTCTATCATAGAAAATAGCACTCTTCTTTGTACCGGCTTTAAACCGTCCCTTATATCCGGAAGTGCTCTTGCTGCAATAACACTCATTGCATAGTCAATATATGACTTTTCCATGGTTTTCTTTAAGTCGATCTCATTAAACTTGTCGAAAACATTTGGTTCCATATTTTAACCTACCTTTTTAAATATCCAAATTCGATACATACTTCGCATTTGCTTCTATAAACTCTCTTCTTGGAGCAACCTGGTCACCCATCAAAGTGTTAAATGTTAAATCTGTTTCTGAAAGCATAGAATCATCAAGTACTACCTTCTTAAGCACTCTGCGTTCAGGATCCATAGTTGTTTCCCAAAGCTGCTCCGCATCCATCTCTCCCAGACCTTTATATCTTTGTATCTTATTATTCTGATCTCTTCCAACTTCTTTTAATATATTATCAAGTTCTTCATCAGAATATGCGTACCATACATTTTTATTCTTCTCAAGCTTATACAGTGGTGGCTGAGCCAGATACACATGACCTTCCTTTATAAGTTCAGGCATAAATCTGTATATGAATGTAAGCATCAAAGTATCAATATGCGCTCCGTCCACATCGGCATCAGTCATTATAATAATCTTATTATAGCGAAGCTTACTGATATCAAAATCTTTCTGTATACCTGTACCGAATGCCGTGATCATTGACTTTATTTCGGTATTTGAATATATCTTATCAAGTCTTGCCTTCTCTACATTCAGTATTTTTCCTCTAAGTGGCAATATAGCCTGAGTATCTCTCTTTCTTGCTGATTTTGCAGAACCTCCCGCAGAATCTCCCTCTACTATAAATATCTCACATTCCTCAGGATTCTTACTTGAGCAATCTGCCAGTTTACCGGGTAAACTCATACCGTCAAGTGCAGACTTCCTTCTTGTAAGATCTCTTGCTTTTCTTGCAGCCGCTCTCGCTCTTTGTGCCGTAATTGCCTTTTCACTTATAAGCTTTGCAACCCCGGGGTTTTGCTCAAGGAAGTAAGTAAGCTGCTCACTTACTATAGAATTTACAGCAGTCTGTGCTTCTGAGTTTCCAAGTTTTTGTTTGGTCTGACCTTCAAACTGAGGATCTTGTATCTTAACAGAGATTATAGCCACAAGTCCTTCTCTTATATCTTCTCCGGAAAGATTATCCTCATTTTCCTTTAGAAATTTATTGTTTCTGGCATATTCATTAAATGTCTTTGTAAGTGCATTTTTAAATCCTGAAAGATGTGTTCCACCCTCAGGAGTATTTATATTATTTACAAAGGTATATATACTTTCAGTATAGGTATCATTATGCTGCATCGCGACTTCCACAACAACCTTTTCTTTTACACCCTCACAATATATTACATCATCATATATAGGTGATTTACTTTTATTTAGATAGGTTACAAATTCCTTGATACCCCCCTCATAGTGGAAAGACATTTCTTTTTTCTCTTCCCTGTCATCAATCAAAACAATTTTTAATGCCTTGGTAAGGAAGGCAGTTTCTCTCAGCCTTACTTTTAATATATCAAAATCATATACTGTTTCCTCAAATATACCTGCATCCGGTAAAAAGCTTACCTCTGTACCACTTTCGCTAAGATCACATTCTCCCATCACATGCATATCTTCAACGACTTTACCCTTTTCAAATCGCATATGATATATCTTGCCTTCTTTATATACTTTTACGTCCAGCCAAGTGGAAAGTGCATTTACTACAGAAGCACCTACTCCATGTAGACCTCCTGATGTTTTGTATCCTCCGCCACCGAATTTTCCCCCGGCATGCAGTATTGTAAATACTACCTCAAGCGCCGGCTTTCCTGCCTTTTGCTGAATGTCTACCGGTATACCTCTACCATTATCTCTTACAGTGATTGAATTATCTTCATTTATTTTTACCTTTATCTCGGTACAAAATCCTGCAAGAGCCTCATCTACAGAGTTATCTACTATCTCATAAACAAGATGATGAAGACCCCTTGATGATATTGAACCAATATACATTCCGGGTCTTACTCTAACGGCCTCTAAACCTTCCAGTATTTGAATTTGGGATGCATCATACTCTGTACTCATACTATCTCCTTTAAATCATCTGAGAATACATTCTCAGGAAAATTTACTCTTAATGTCATATCGATATATTATAACATTTTTTTTGAAAATGTGGAATAAAATTACTACATATAAATAAGAAAAAAGGGGTGCCACGCACCCCTAAAATATACATTATTACAAAGCTGTTATAAAAGTCAAAAATCCGAAAACTACACCTGCCGCATTCGGTATAATAAGGATATAATCTATTTTATGTTCATTTGTTAAGCCATATATAACCCATAACAAACAAGATATTGCCGCTACAAGCGGCTGCAGCGGTTGAGATTTCTCACCACCTATATTTGCTATAATTTGCGGTATATAAGATAAGAATACTAAAACTCCGATAAATGCTCCTATAGATCCTATGAATGTATTAATTCTCTTTTTTGTCATTGAATATTACCTCCGAAATCAGTTTATAAATATACATGTGTGAATTTATGTGTGATAATATAACACACAATTTTGAAGGTTGCAAATTTTAACAGAGTTTTACGAAGATTTTAACATTATTTTTTTATATATTATCATTTTTGCATTCTGTATTTTTATTAGTTTTTAACAAGGTGTGAGTTTTTTATTTTTATTTTACATCCACATAACACCACAAAAAAGGATTTTTTTATTACTCAAAATTTAAACAATTTTATAAAATCCTTGTATACAATTATTTAATTATATTCACTTTCTTTTATTGTACCATTTGTTACTTTAAATACCTTTCCAATATCCAAAGATTTATTCAAAAAATCTTCAACACCTGTACAGGTAATCAAAGTTTGAATATGTTTTATGGACTCCAAAAGGTGAGACTGTCTTTTTCCGTCAAGTTCGGATAATACATCATCAAGTAAAAGTACAGGAAATTCTCCGTATCTTGATTTTATAAGCTCTATCTCAGATAATTTTAATGATAATGCAAGACTTCTTTGCTGCCCTTGAGATCCGAACTTTTTCAAATCCATTTCCCCGTTTAAAAAAAACGAAAAATCATCTCTATGTGGTCCTACATTGCTGGTTTTATACCTTATATCACCGACTCTGGATTTTCTAAGCTCTTCTTCAAAAGCATCCTTTTCTACATTCTTTTCATATACCACATTTATCTTTTCTCCACCTGAGAGCAAAGAATGTATATCAAGAATGACATCATTCAGTTCTTTTATAAAGGCTTCTCTATAGGCAATCAAATCCTTACCATACTTTACAAGCTGCATATCCCAGATGTCCAAAGTATCTTCAAGTCCACTTTTAATACCTATCTCTTTTAAAAGTTTATTTCTCTGATCCAGCACCTTATTGTATGTAACCAAAGTAGAAACATAAAGCTTATTTAACTGACAAAGCTCCATGTCCACAAAATTTCTTCTCTCCTTAGGACTTCTCTTAATAATATTCAAATCTTCAGGAGAGAAAAATACCACATTACAAGTTCCAAAAAGCTCACTAAGCTTTCTGATGGGAATACCGTTTATAGCAACTCCCTTAGACTTATTCTTTTTCAAATGCATATCAAGTCTTACAGATGAGCTATTTTTTTCTATCATCAACTTGATATGCGATTCATTGCTTCCGAATTTTATAATATCTCTGTCTTTACTTCCTCTATGAGACTTTGAAGTGGTAGCAAGATATATTGACTCCAAAATATTGGTCTTTCCCTGTGCATTGTCACCGTAAAATATATTTACACCACTTGAAAGCTTGATATTCAAACTCTCATAGTTTCTATAGTCCTTAAGCTCCAACGATTCTATAATCATTGTTCTCGTATGTAAATATATCGCCGTCTCTAAGCTTCTTACCTCTTCTAAGCTCTACCTCAGAATTTACCAAGACCTCTCCAGCCTGTATTACCATCTTAGCTTCTGAACCCATAGATACAGCACCTGCAAGTTTCATAGCCTGCTCCAGCTTTATATATTCATCTCTAATTTTAACTTCTTGCATATTTCACCTTTATCCTACAAAATTTACCGGCAATATCAGGTAAGTGTATGAATTTTTATCATCTCTAATAAAGCATGGTGATTTTGCATTTGTAAAATATATATCTACAAAATCATCATCAATAACCTTTAATGCATCCACTAAAAACTTCGGATTAAAGGCAATCTTTAAATCACTTCCGCTCTTATCAATATTCACCTTAGCATCCATAAATCCAAGTGATGAATTTACAGACAATGTAAGTGTTCCATTTTCTATATCAAGAATCAAAGGTTTATGTTCATTTTCCCTGATAAGTATCATAGCCTGCTCTATTGCACTTTGGAACCTGTTTCTGCTAACAGTTACCTTTGTATCATAGTCACTTGAAAGCATTGTTTCAATTCTAAAATATTCTCCATCAAGGATTCTTGAAAGCACCAAGCTTTTGTCAAACTCAAAAAGTATATGGTCCTTAGAAAAATAAATATTGACATCTTTTTGAGCATCACTATCTATTATCCTCATGACTTCCTGTAAAGATTTTATCGGGACAACACATCTTTGATTTTCAAATTTTCCATTCAATTCAATATTTCTGATAGACATTCTATGTCCGTCCAGAGTAACAAATTTTGCAACATTGTCCTTTACATCAATAAGCTCTCCACCCATCATTCTATTTATATCACTAATAGCTGTAGAGAATTCTGTCTGTCTTATGACTTCTTTTAAGCTAAACTGGGACAGTTTAATAAAATCATCCCTATCTATTGATGGCATCGGTATAAATTCTACAGGATCAATACCCATAATATTAAAAACTGCCTGTTCACATCTGATAGTAGTTTTGAAATCCTTGTCCACATCAAGCTCTATAAGAGAATCCGTATTTTCAAACTTTCTAACAATCTCAGAAAAAAGCTTTGCATTTAATACTACACCTCCTGGATTTACTATAATAGCGTCTACCTCTGTTTGAATAGACAATTCTGTATCTGTAGCATCTAAAACAACTCTATTGTCAGATGCAGTTATAAGTATTGATTCTAAAATGACACTTGAGGTCTTAGTAGATACAGCTTTCATTACAATGCTAAGTGCATTGACTAATTGTGCTTTTTGAAATTTTAAATTCATTCTTCCTCCGGTTTTGGCGGCTCGTTCGCCATAATAAATATTTAAATATATTTTAGTATTAGTATTATTATAGTATGTGGATAAGTGTAAAAGTCTTGAAAGCCTTATAAACACTATGTTTTTTGTTGATTTTTGTAAACATCAACATGTTTGACAGTTACCCATACAATATGGATTATTGTGGAGAAATCTTCTTTTTTATGGTTTCAATAGTCTGATTTAACTCACTGTCAGAGACTATTCTCTTAGAGATTACATCCTCGGAATTTACTATAGTAGAGTGATCTCTATCTCCTAAAAACTGACCTATTTTTGTCTGTGTGTCATTTGTCATTTTCCTACAAAGATATACTGTAATATGCCTTGCTGTTGCTACAGGTTCCTTTCTGCCTTTGGCTTTTAGTTCTGCAACGGTGATATTGAAATGGTCAGCAACTACAGTTGCGATATATTCAGAAGTAATTTTAGTAGGTGCATCAGGAGTAATCATATCTTTTAGTACAGTTTTGGCTAATTCTATATCTATTTCCTGATTTTTATTTAGTCTGCTCATTGCATATAGCTTATTTAGGGCACCTTCCAGCATTCGAATATTACTCTTTATATTAGTAGCAATAAATTGAATGACCTCATTATCTATATTTTTGCCATCTCTTTCTTCTTTGCTTCTTAGGATTGCCATTCTGGTTTCAAAGTCCGGAGAAAAAATCTCTACAGCCACGCCCCAGGCAAATCTGGAACGAAGTCTTTCTTCAAGGTTTTTTAGCTCCATTGGAGGTCTATCTGAAGAAAGTATTATTTGTTTTTTTTGTTCATATAATGCATTAAATGTATGGAAAAGCTCCTCTTGTATAGCATCCTTACCACCAATAAATTGAATATCATCTATAAGAAGAACATCTACATTGCGGTATTTTGAACGATACTCCTGTAGATTACTGTTTTTCAATGCATCAATATATTCATTTAGGAATTTTTCGCTGCTTACATATAAAATTATAGCTTCAGGATTGTGTTCCAATATGTAATGTGCAATTGAATGCATCAAATGAGTTTTTCCAAGACCAACACCTCCGTATATAAAAAACGGATTATAGTGCTCTCCGGGATTTTGACTACCGGGAGACTCAGCTACGGCTACGGCAGTGGCATGAGCTAAATCATTACTTTTCCCGACCACGAAGGTGTCAAAAGTATAGGAAGGATCAAGATTTGCACTTAAGAGCTTTATGTTGTTCACAGGATGTCTCTTATTGTCTATAAGCTTATTATGAATTTTTTTTGTTTCATGTTCCGATTTTTCTTTAAAAATAACATTACACTTGATAAGAGTAACTTCCTCTATAGATACTGATAAATATAGAGAATATTTTTTTGTAACATAAGTTTTAAAGGGTTGTGAAGGAACTGTGATAACCAAAGTATAGTTTCCTCTGGAGTCTTTATCAACAGAGGTAGGAACCATTGGTTTTATCCAAGTATTGTACGATACAGGTGAAAGTTCATAATCATCTCTTAAAAAAGTGATTATTTCTTCCCAGCTGGATTTTATCTTATCTATCATCCTTTTTACTCCTTTAGGATAATTGTAAACTATGTAAATTATATCAAAAAAAAGAGGTCATATCAATGTAAAGAAAGTGTAAAAAATAAAATTATCCACATAAATGTTAACAATAATATGGATAACTTAGTTGATTAAAAAATATCCAATGGTTATCAATACATTTATACATATAAAAAATATGATTATACACATGATGTGGATAATCATGTTGACAAAACAAATGGCTTAAAATAAGGCTTAAAAGGAGATGTCCACATAACAATAAAAAGAGTTGTCAACAAGTTATCCACAAAATGTGGATAACTTGTTTATAAACAATTAACTGTGGAAAAGCTGTTAAAAAAGTCAAAATGTGGATTATTATGTTGAAAAGAATTTTTGTGTTGAGATTATTTTCAAATTTATCTTCCTATTATATAAGGATATTAAGTCAAAATAGAATCTAACTTGATGTAAATCTTGATATTATTTTATTTATTAATTTTATAATAAAAATATTGATAAGAATTAGCTTTAAAGATATAATATTAAGTGCATTATATCCATATAAGGAGTAGTAGCGAGAGGAGAAAAAAATGAAGAGAGATTCTTATCAGAAGACAAAAAGAATGGTGATTATGGCTGTTTTTATTGCAATAATTATTATTCAGACATTAGTACCTATTTTGGGATTTATACCACTTGGTATAATGAATGCCACGATTATCCATGTTACTGTAGCTATAGGAGCAATTTTGCTTGGAGCTAAGGAAGGTGCAGGATTAGGATTTGTATTTGGTCTTGGTAGTATGTGGAAGAATACATTTATGCCAAACGCTACATCATTTTGTTTTTCACCATTTGCACCTGCCATTGCAGGTTATACAGGTGGAATAAGAGCAGTCATAGTATGTTTTGTGCCAAGAATTCTTGTAGGTGTGGTGGCTGCACTTGTTTTTAGAGCTATCAGAAAAACAGGAAAACTTAAACTAGCATTATTAGTAGCAGGTGCTATGGCGGCAATAACAAATACTATTTTGGTAATGAGTGGAATATATTTCTTATTTGGTGAACATTATGCAAGTGCTACAGGCAAAGAACTTACACAGTTGCCACTTGTAATAGTAGGTATTATAGGAACACAAGGTATAGCTGAGGCTATAGTATCGGCAATATTGACCTTGGCAGTAGCAGGAACATTATTAAAAATCAGTGAAGAGCGATAAATCTATTGACTTATAAGGCTTCTTTATATATAATACTAGGGTGCGTTCTTTGGAAAAGTAAAGAACATAGACTTGAGAAAGACTGGACAAACGAAAAGAAATAAGGAGGTATTATATCATGAAGATGACATTCCAACCTAAGAAAAGACAGAGATCTAAGGTTCATGGTTTTAGAGCAAGAATGAGTTCAGCAGGCGGTAGAAAAGTATTAGCTGCCAGAAGAGCAAAAGGAAGAGCTAGATTATCAGCTTAAAAAATAAAACAGATGAGTGCTATATCATGTAGCAAAGAGTTTATCTGTCGAAGATTACTTAGGGATAGTCTTATGACTATCCCTTTAATTTAAGCTATAAATTGTATTCGAGGAGTTTGTGTGAAAAATTTTCCGTCTTTAAAAAGTAATACTGATTTTCAAAGGGTATATAAGAATGGAAAGTCATATGCCAATAAAAATCTTGTAATGTATGTATTAGAAAATGACTTGGCTTACAATAGAATAGGTATATCAGTTTCAAAGAAAAACGGTAACAGTGTGGTCAGACATACATTTGCAAGAAAATTGAGAGAGATTTTTAGGCTGAATAAGATAGAGAAAAAAGGATTAGATATAATAGTAGTAGTACGAGTAGGTGCAGATGTAGATGATTATCACAAGCTGGAGCGTGCCTATTTACATTTGCTAAAATCACATAGACTGGGTAAAGAAGATGCTGAAGAAATTAAATAGTTTAATAATAAAAGGAATGATTAAGCTTATTAGGTTTTATCAAAAATATCTGTCACCTTTAAAGGTAAGAACACATTGTATTTATACTCCCACCTGTTCGCAATATGCTATAGAAGCTTTGAAAAAGCATGGCATTATTAGGGGAATGTTGTTAAGTATTTGGAGAATACTTAGATGTAATCCTTTTGCCAAAGGTGGCTATGATCCTGTGCCTTAGACAGATGAGCAATTTATTAAGTTCATATTAGAAAGTGGAGGTATTAGCTTGGACATTGTACTATTAACAAAGTCAACCACACCTATTATAGGTTGGTTTGCTAACATACTTGGATTTATAATGAATCTGATATTTGATATTGGAATAACGAATATTGGTGTTGCTATTATAGTTTTTACAATAGTAATAAATATAATAATGATACCACTGACTATAAATCAGCAAAAATCTCAAAAACTTATGTCTGTAATACAGCCTGAGATAAAGGCTATACAGGATAAGTATAAGGGAAAAACTGATAATGAATCAGCAATGAAGATGAATGCTGAGACAAGAGCCGTATATAGCAAGTATGGTACAAGTATGACAGGTGGTTGTCTTCCACTTCTTATACAAATGCCGATACTTTTTGGACTGTATCAGGTTATCTATAGAATACCTGCTTATGTAACAAGTGTTCGCAGTGTATTTGAGACAGTAGCCACATCACTTATGCAGGAATCAGATTATATAAACAAGATCAGTGATTTAGCAAAGGCTGTAAGACTTCCCATAGAAAACAATGATTATACAGTCACAAATAAGGTTATAGACTTACTTTATAAATTTACTCCTGAGAAGTGGACTAAGCTTTCAGAGATCTTTCCTAATATGAGTGGTGTACTGGATACAAGTATTCCACTTATCAAGCAGATGAACTCATTCCTTGGAATTGATTTGTCAGTGGCGCCATGGCAGGGTATGAATAATATAAATATTGCTTGGATGATCCCTATATTGGCAGGAGTTACACAGTTTATATCAACTAAGGTGATGACAGTAAATCAGCCAAAGAATGGCGGATCAGAAAGTGATATGGCAAAGCAGATGCAAAGCATGAATACTGTAATGCCTTTAATGTCATTGGTATTTTGTTTTACTCTTCCTGCAGGTATCGGTATATATTGGATTGCTTCTGCACTTGCAAGAACAGTTATTCAGTTATTGGTTAATTATCAATTAAAAGATCTTGATATTGATAATCTTGTAGAGACAAACCTTGCAAAGCAAAATGCAAAGAGAGCAAAACAAGGTCTTCCTGCTCTCACTGCCAATAAAAAGGTAATTGAAAATGCAAAGCATATGGATGAAATTGAAAAAGAAGAAAAAGAGAACAGAGCTAAGAAATACGAAGTAAATGCGAAGAATATAAAGGATTCTACAGAGTATTATAATAAGGATGCAAAACCCGGATCTCTGGCTGCTAAGGCGAATATGGTAGCCAAATATAATGAAAAGCAAGCAAATTCTAAGAAAAATAAATAGGAGGAATGAGATGGATAGTGCTAGAGTTTCAGCAAGAAATTATGATGAAGCTTTGACCAAAGCGTTGATAGAGCTGGGAACTACCAGTGACAATGTGGATGTAGATATTATTGAAATAGGCACAAATGGAATTTTGGGAATTTTTGGTGTAAAACCATGGACTCTGAAAGTTACTATAAAAAAGCCTGCCAATACAGATATGGTTAAGAAGAGTAAGAATACAGCTGAAAAGTCAAAGGAACAAAAATCTCCTATTGAAAAAAAACAGGTAGAGAAAAAAGAAGTTGTAGTTGAGAAGGCAGAAGACCCTACTCCGGTAGTAGAAAATCCTGTAGAAGAAAAGAGTGTTGAAACAGTAGAAAATGTAGATGAATATACAAAATTCTATGGTGAGGAAGAAGAACCTGTAAACAGTGCCGGTAGAAAAATATTGACTAATGATGAATTAGAAGAAATAAGAGATAGAGTGGATGAGTTCCTGAAGGATTTCTTTGAAGCAATGAATTTACCTGCACATGCAGTTTATAACTTCTCTTTCAAGACAAATGAGCTTTCTATAGTTATAGAAAGTGAGGAGGATTTGGGTGTATTAATTGGAAAAAGAGGTCAGACACTTGATTCATTACAATACATTCTAAGTCTAGTAGTAAATAAAAGCAGCGAAAGTTATATAAGAATAAAGCTTGATACTGAGAATTACAGAAAAAAGAGAAAAGACAAGCTTGAAATTCTTGCAAAGAATATAGCATCAAAGGTAAAGAAAACAGGTAAATTTACAGAGCTTGAGCCTATGAATGCTTATGAGAGAAGAATCATACATGCAGCACTACAGGGTGACAATTTGGTATCTACAAAGAGTGTTGGTGAGGAACCTTTCAGACATATAACAATTTATCCAAAGAAGAATTTTAAACAAAATAGAAGAAGCCCTAAAAGGGAAATGCAATAAAAACTAGTCTTGTGAAAGAGGGCTATTGATAACATAGTTATTGATGGTCCTCTTTTATTTTTGTAATAAATGGAGGAATATGAAGAGTACAGATACTATTGCTGCTATAGCAACAGCACTTGGAGAAAGTGGAATAGGTATAATAAGAATCAGTGGTGAGGACGCCATAAGTATAGCTGATAAGATATATAGTGGAAAGCAAAGCTTGATGGAGTTGGGATCACATACTATAAATTATGGGCATATATTTTTTGAAGATGAGATTATAGATGAAGTATTGGTAATGCTTATGAAATCACCAAGAACTTTTACCGGTGAAGATACCGTGGAAATAAACTGCCATGGAGGTATTCTAATATTGGAAAAAATACTACATGCAGTATTGGAATCAGGTGCAAGGATGGCACTTCCCGGGGAATTTACAAAAAGAGCTTTTTTAAATGGTAAGATGGACTTGAGTCAGGCAGAGGCAGTTATTGATATAATAGAGGCAAAAAATGATTTGGCATTAAAGGCAGGTATAAGACAGTTAAACGGGGCATTGACGGAAAGTATTAAGACCATAAGAGCTCAGATACTGGAGCAAATAGCTTTTATAGAGGCAGCACTTGATGATCCTGAGCACTATTCAATGGATGGATATAGTAATAAATTAAGAAAGATTGTAAAGAAAATAATAGGTAGAATTGAATATCTGAAGAAATCATTTAAGGATGGAAGCATTATAAAGGAAGGAATAAACACGGTTATTATAGGAAAACCAAATGCGGGAAAATCTTCTATCTTGAATTTGCTTTCGAGAACAGACAGAGCTATAGTTACGGATATTGCAGGAACTACAAGAGATACGCTTACAGAAAATATAAAGCTCTCAGGCATCAGTTTAAATATTACAGATACAGCAGGAATCAGGCAAACAGATGATGTAGTGGAGAGCATTGGTGTAAAAAAAGCTATAGAAGCCAGCAATAGTGCAGATTTAAATCTGGTTGTAATAGATGGTCTTAAACCGATAGATAAAGAAGATATAGAACTTCTTGAAACTGTCAAAGATAAAAATGCTATAATACTTATTAATAAATCTGATAAAGAACTTAAGGTAGGCATTGAGGATATAAAAAAATATAGTAATAAAGATATTATTATTTTCTCAGCAAAAGAAAATATAGGAGTGGATGAACTTGAAGATATGATAAAAGCCAAGTTTATTTCAAAAGAGATAAACTTCAATGACCAGGTTATTATAACGAATATAAGACATCAGGAAATAATAAACGAAACACTGGAATCTATGGAAATGTGTATCTCAAGTATTGATGAGGGATATGAAGAGGATTTCTTTACAATAGATCTGTTAAATGCATATGAAGCATTGGGGGAAATTATTGGAGAAACAGTGGATGATGATGTTGTAAATGAAATATTCTCAAAGTTTTGTATGGGTAAATAATATAATTGCATACAACTATATTGCGAATATATAATTTCGGTCGGTTTAAAGATTTATTATAGTGTGTGAAATTGAACAATGAGCATACGGTAAAAATGATTATTTTGAATTGTTTTTGGAACTATAGAGATCATAAAATTAGTATTTTATATATAGTATAACGATAATTAAACAGAGGTAATAAATGAATATAATAGAAAAAATATATGATATTGTAGTGGTTGGAGCCGGTCATGCAGGATGTGAGGCGGCACTTGCAGGTGCCAGACTTGGACTAAAAACAGTAATTTTTACTGTAAGTGTTGACTCCATAGCACTAATGCCCTGTAATCCAAATATAGGAGGAAGCTCAAAGGGACATCTTGTCAGGGAGCTGGATGCACTTGGTGGAGAAATGGGCAAATGTATTGATAAGACATTTATTCAATCTAAGATGTTAAATGCATCAAAAGGACCGGCAGTGCATTCACTTAGAGCACAGGCGGATAAGCAGGAATATTCTAAAGAAATGAGAAAAACTTTAGAGAACGCTCATAATCTTACAATAACTCAAAAAGAAATAACCAAATTGATAATTGAGGATAATATATGTAAGGGTGTTGAGACTATATCGGGAAGTAAATACTATGCAAAGGCTGTAATTTTGGCTACAGGTACATATTTAAATGCAAGATGTATATATGGTGAGGTTGCAGAATATACAGGACCAAATGGTTTAAAATCTGCAAATCATCTAACATCTTCTCTTTTAGGATTAGGCATTGATTTAAATAGATTTAAAACCGGTACTCCTGCCAGAGTGGATGGTAGAACTATAAATTATAGTGTAATGCAAGAACAATATGGAGATGACCCTGTAGTTCCATTTTCATTTGATACTGACCCTGAAAGTATTCAAAAAGAACAGATAAAATGCTACTTGGCATATACAGATGAAAAAACACATGAGATAATCAGGAAAAATATAGACAGATCCCCACTATTTTCAGGTGCAATAAAAGGTACAGGTCCAAGATATTGCCCTTCCATAGAGGATAAGGTTGTAAAGTTTCCGGATAAGGATAGACATCAGATATTCGTAGAGCCGGAAGGACTTTATACAAATGAAATGTACTTGTCGGGACTTTCCAGTTCTCTACCTGAAGATGTTCAACATGAGATGATAAGAAGTATAGAAGGATTTGAAAATGCAGAAATAGTAAGAAATGGTTATGCAATAGAATATGACTGTATAGATGCCAGACAGTTAAAAGACAGTTTGGAGTTTAGAGCTATTGAAGGACTATTTGCCGCAGGACAGTTTAATGGAAGTTCAGGATATGAAGAAGCCGCGGTTCAAGGACTTATGGCAGGTATAAATGCGTCCATGAAGATTATGGGAAGAGATGCCGTTGTTATAGGAAGAGACCAAGGGTATATAGGTGTTTTGATAGATGATCTAGTTACAAAGGAGAGCCATGAACCCTACAGAATGATGACATCCAGATCAGAATATAGATTACTTCTTAGACAGGATAATGCGGATATCAGATTAACAAAAATAGGCTATGATATAGGGCTTATATCTGAAGAAAGATATCAGAGACTTATAGAAAAAGAAAAGCAAATTGATGAAGAAATAAAAAGACTTAAAAATATTCATATAGGTGCAAATGCAAAAGTACAGGATTTTTTGGTAAGAAATGGGTCAACTCCACTTCAAACCTCAGCAAATCTTGCCGAAATTATAAGAAGGCCTGAATTAAATTATGATTTAACTAAGGAGCTTGATGAAGAAAGAAAAGAACTTAGTAAAGAGGTCAGAGATCAAGTAAATATAAATATAAAATATGAAGGATATATAAAGAGGCAGGAATCACAGGTAAAGCAGTTTAAAAAACTTGAGAACAAGAAAATACCGGTTAATATAGATTATAATAATGTGAACAGTCTTAGAATAGAGGCGATACAAAAGCTAAGTAAAGTAAGACCAAGCTCTATTGGACAGGCATCAAGAATATCTGGAGTTTCACCTGCTGATATAACAGTTTTGTTGGTATATCTTGAGACTTATAAGGAGAAAAATAATGTATAATGATATGGTAAAATACTTATCAGAAAATAATATTTTGAACGTTGGTATATCTGATGAGAAAAAAGAGAAGCTGTATAAATTCTATGAAATTTTGGTAGAGAAAAATAAAGTTATGAACCTAACTTCTATCACAGAGATTAAAGAATTTACATATAAACATTATATAGATAGTATCGCACTGGAAAAAGTAAATAAAGATTTAGATAAAAAGCCATATAGTATTGCAGATCTAGGTACAGGTGCAGGTTTTCCGGGAATACCATTGGCAATAGTATTTCCAAATCTTAATATGACTTTAATAGATAGTTTAAATAAGAGAATAAAATTTATACAGGAAGCCTGTGATATTCTGGAAATAAAAAATGTAAATGCTATACATTCAAGAGCTGAAGATATTGCAAGAAATAAGGCATTTAGAGAAAGTTTTGATATATGTGTTTCCAGAGCTGTAGCAAATTTGGCATCACTATCAGAATACTGTCTTCCACTTGTAAAAATAGGTGGCAGTTTCATATCATACAAATCAAAAGGATATGATATTGAATTAAAAGAAGCTCAAAAAGCAATAAAAGTATTGGGTGGAGAAATAGAAAGTTCAGTGAAGTTTGATTTGGGTGAATATGGAGAAAGAATACTGCTAGATATAAGGAAAGTAAAACCTACATCAAACAAATATCCAAGAAAAGCGGGATTACCAACAAAAGAACCGATTAAATAAAATTTAATGTTTCACATGAAACATTAGAGAAAAATTATATGATTGAACAACAAGGTCACATACTATGTTTCACGTAAAACATAGTATGTGGCTTTTAATGTTAATGGAATATATTAAATTAGTTGATTCTATAATAATGTTCCACGTGAAACCAAGTTGAATGTTTCACATGAAACATAGGGGTGAGCTTTCTTAAGCCGGATATACAAATACATAATTATGAGATAAAATATAGAAAAATAAATTTACTATCGCATTGATTAGAAAATATTAGTATGATAGAATATAAAAGTAATAGATGTTGGATAATATAAGGATAAATGAGGCTTATATTATTTTAAAATAAGAGGTTTATACAGTGAAAAAGTACTTAAAAATTTTAACTGCCATGATGGTTTCTTCCTCTGCTTTGATAGGAGTATCATTGTTAAATAAGATAATGAGTGTGCATGCAGTGTCAAAAAATCTTCTTGAAAAAGATGATATAAGAGAATTTGAATGGAGATTCGGAAATATAAAATACAGGAAACAGGGTCATGGGAATCCTATTTTATTGGTTCATTCATTGGATGTTGCATCTTCCTCAGAGGAATGGTTTAAGATAGTAGATGAGTTGTCAGAATCTTATACTGTGTATAGCATTGACTTACTTGGCTGTGGTCTTTCCGAAAAGCCGTTTATGACATATACAAATCATATATTTGCTCAACTTATTTGTGATTTTATAAAGGTAGTAATTGGGAAAAGAACTACTGTCATATCAAGTGGAAATAGTTCTTCTTTTGTTATTTCTGCTTGTGATAATGATAATACTCTGTTTGAAAAAATAATACTGATATCTCCTGAGAAACTATCAAATGGTTATCTTATACCTGGAAAAAGAGCCAGAACATATAAGGCAATACTTAGTACATCAATTATTGGGAATTTATTATATAATATAGCAGTATTTAGATTGAATATAAAAAATGACTTCTATAGAAAAGAAAAATTTACAAAAGAAATGTTAGCTAAGTGCTATGAAGCAGCTCATAGAGGATTATCTCCAAAATCTTTATACTCAAGTTTGGTTTGCTTCTATACAAAGAAAAATATAAAGTTTGAACTGTCTCAAATAGATAATAGTATTATTATATTTGAAGGAAAATATAATAAGGATGCTTCAAATATAATAAAAGAATATATGAAAGTAAATCCTGCTATTGAAACTATAATAGTTGATGATTCAAAAAAATACCCTCACATAGAGAATGAGGAAGAATTTTTAAACGATTTGAATATATATCTATAGGTTAATGTTTCACGGGAAACATTTAGTAAGAATGGATGGTATATAAAATATTTTATAAAAGCAAGGAAGTACATATCTCTTTGCGGTGTGAAACAAAGTATAAAAGTATCGCTAAATATAAATGTTTCACGGGAAACATGAAATAGAAAGGATATCTAATATTATGACGAAAATTATTGCATTTGCAAATCAAAAAGGTGGTGTAGGTAAAACTACTACTGCTGTAAATCTTTCAGCTGCTTTAGCAGAGGCAGGACAAAGTGTTTTGGCGATAGACTTCGATCCACAGGGAAATCTGACAAGTGGACTTGGTATAGATAAGTTAAATACTGAAAAGACTATATATGAAGTTATAATTGGTGATGAAAATATAAATGATGCTATAGTAAGTACAGAGGTGGAAAATCTGGATATAATTCCTAGCAATGTGGATTTATCAGGTGCAGAGATAGAACTTCTTGAATTAGAGGACAGAGAGAGAACACTTCGAAGAAAGATCAGCGAAATATATAAGACTTATGATTATATATTGATTGACTGTCCTCCAAGCTTAAGTCTTTTGACTATAAATGCTTTTATGGCATCTGACAGTGTAGTTATTCCTATTCAATGTGAGTACTATGCTCTGGAGGGATTGACTCAGATGTTAAGAACTGTAAATCTAATTAGAGAAAGATTAAATCCTACATTGGAAATTGAAGGTATAGTTTTTACAATGTATGATGCTAGAAATAATCTGAGTGGTCAGGTTATAGAGGGTGTAAAAGGTGTTATTTCAAATGAAAATATATTTGAGACTATAATACCAAGAAACGTTAAGTTGGCGGAGGCTCCAAGCTTTGGAATGCCAATAACAGAATATGATACTACTTCAACTGGAGCACAGGCATATAGAATGTTGGCATCTGAAGTACTAAGTAAGAGTGGGAGGTAAAAATGGCAAAGAGAATGGCACTTGGCAAAGGGGCAGATGCTCTTCTTAGAAATTTGAACGGAACCAAAGCGACTGTTGATGATACAGTGGATAAAAATATAGATGATAGTGAAAAGGCCGGCGAATTGATGGTAAAGATCTCATTGGTTGAGCCGAATAGAAATCAGCCAAGAAAGATGTTTGATAAAGACAGTCTGGATGAGCTCACAAAGTCAGTGCAACAATATGGAGTATTGCAGCCTATAATAGTAAAAAAAATAGGTAATAGATATGAAATAGTTGCAGGTGAAAGAAGGTGGAGGGCTGCACAGGCGGCGGGCTTATCAGAAGTTCCGGTAGTTGTAAGAGATTATGATGAGCAAAAGGCTAAGGAAATTGCTATTATAGAAAATATTCAGAGGACAGATCTAAATCCTATTGAAGAAGCTTTGGCATATAAAAGTTTGATTGAAGAGTACAATTTGACTCAGGAAGAACTTTCTGATAAAGTTTCTAAAAACCGTTCTACTATTACTAATTCTCTCCGTCTTTTGAAGCTTAGTAAAAATATTCAACAGTATATGATAGACGGTCAAATTTCATCAGGACATGCAAGAGCATTGCTCAGTTTGGAGGATGAAGGGAAAAGAGAATTACTGGCATTGGATATAATGAAGAGAAATCTAAGTGTAAGAGATACAGAGAAGGCGGCAAAAGCATTATCAAAGAAAAAGAAGGTGGATCTTTCAGATATAAATAAAGAAGAAGGTGACACTGTAAGAGATTTATCTTTATTTTATAAGGAGTATGAAGACAGCATTCAGGGGGTTCTAGGAACTAAGGTACATATAAATCAAAAAGATAAAAATAAAGGAAGAATTGAAATAGAATATTATTCTCAAGTAGAGCTTGATAGAATAATGGATATTTTTAAGACATTAGGATAAAAAGATGATAAATTTAACAATAGATAATAGGATTTTGTTTGGCTTTATCCTAGTTGTAGCTTTTTTTAATTTTATATTATTTGTGTCAATGTTGAAGCATAGAATAAAGTATAGAAGGCTATTTAAATCTTATGATAGTTTTATGAAAGGAAAATCTGCAAGGAATCTGGAAGATATTATAATACTTTTGAGAAAAGATATTCGTAGTTTGAAAACAGAGAGTAGATTAAACAGAGAAGCTATAAGAGAACTGAATAAACTGGAAAGAGAATGTTTGCAAAAAATAGGAATTATAAAATATGATGCATTTGAGGGAATGGGAGGCAAACTAAGCTTTGCTATTTGTCTTTTGAACTATAGAAATTCCGGTTATATAATAAATAGTATTCATTCCAGAGAAGCTACATTTAATTACATAAAAATAGTAGAAAATGGTCAGACAGATCAGGTACTTTCCTATGAGGAAAAAATAGTATTGGAACAAGCTTTGGGATATAGAGAAAGGTAAAATAAAAAGTCCGTACAATTTATGTACGGGCTTTTATTAATCGTTTGCTTATTTCCGGACCAATTATTGCGGATATGGCAATTTTTATTGCATCTCCTATTAAGAATGGTACAACACATAATAAGAGTGCGGCTATAAAGCCTTTGCCTTGCTGATATGAAAACCATATTGTACCAGGAAGGTAACAGAGTGTTAGACCTAGAACCATTCCTATTATATCCCAGAGCCTGCCCTTTTTTAAATGTATAAATACTGAACTGATATATACTGTAAATATAAAGCCTACGATATAGCCTCCGGTAGGTCCAAGTATTTTACCAAGACCACCGGTATATCCTGAAAAAACAGGTAAGCCTGATATACCAAGCAATAAAAATATAGTGACTGATATAAGTGCTTCTATAGGTTCAAGTACATAGGCAGTGAGGTAAATTGCCAGTACACCAAGTGAAATAGGTACTGGAGTTATAAAGATAGGTATGGATATAGGGGAAAGAATACAAGTTATTGCAGTCATAAGTGATACTACAGCCATTTTCTTTATTGAAATAGTTTTTGCCATAAAAATCTCCTACTAAATAAAATAAATACAAGAAGATAATATTATAAATGCTGAAAAATGTCAACCTAATATAAAATAAGGTTGACATTATTTTATATTGCATTACTAAATTTCAATAATACTCTTCAACACAAAAAATGCACTTATCATATATAAAGGTAATAGTAATAGAAATCAGTATAGTATAACTCCTATATAGAAGTTCTATAGTTTTAAGAAAATTAAAAAACAATATTATATATTTATACTAAAGTATAAAATATATAATATTAATAAATTTATTTTTATAATATATAAGATACGTTAAAAGTTTAGTAATTACTTTAATTTTTCTAGTATTTAGTTTTGTAAAATGATATTATATAAAGGCAGTGTTTTGCCATATGAAATTGTTATTACTAAAAGCTAATCGATTGTTGGCTTATGTTTATATAAATAATAATGTTAGGAGATAGAAATGAGTATAAGTAAAAAGCTAAAGTTATTCTTATATGCTTTAATCTTTATGATGTTTATGTTGTTATCGTTTAGTCCTTTTAAGTCATGGGCTACGGGTGCGGGAGGATCTGCCAATACGAATATAACATATGTAGATCCGGCTACTACCGCTACTTTGACAGGTAAACAGGAATCGTTTTATTTAAGTGCAGGACTATCAGGAGCTGCAGGTACTTATATAGAGCCATATTCTATAATATACCTGGACAGAACCAAGTTTGTACAACCTAAGGTTCAGGATGTATCAGGTTCATCTACTATTAAGAATGTTTCTGTAACATGGGATGCAACACATTGGAAAATAAAAGTCACATATAATATGTTGACTGCAGGCCCTGCAATATCAAATCCTTTTAGAGTCGGACTTTTGCATGTATTTGCAAATGGTGAAAACTTTAATATAGATACTAAGTTATTCTCAAAAGATGATGTTTTGATAGCTTCATCTACAAATCAACTTACTGCCGCTACAAATGTAGCAGGTGTACCGGGAGCTGATGACGGAGTTATCAATGGCTGGGGTGGTTCAGGAGAAAGGCTTGTATCAGATGATGAGACTAATGCAAATCATACACTTATAAGTGCAGGTGTTACAGACGGAGTTAAGGCTCTCATATACAATGGTACAAAGAATGCTACAGATACAGAAGTAACAAGTAGTGCTTATGGTATAGACAGAAGAAATGTAAGAACAATAATAAACTTACCTGCAAGTGTGGTATGGGATCCAAGCCTTCCTAATAATGCAGGTTGGACATATAGTTCTGCGGATCATACTATTTCAATAGATGCACCAAGAAACAGAAGGCAGAATTTTTTTCAGGAATTTACTATTAAATTTAACGGAACACAGCCTGTTGCCGGAAATACATGGACAAGACTTGAATTTCCACAGACCAATTATCTTGTAAATGATGACGGAACTCCGGATCTGAGTACAGAGAGAAAATCAAAAGTATTTAAATCTTATAGATATGTTCAAAAGTTATTTGTTTATAAGTATATGGTATTCCCTACAAAGCCTGATGGAAATCCTTCATTAAGTGGTGATAACTATGTACATCTAAACGGAAACGGTGGAGTAAATAAATATCTTATAGATGTAGCACAGTACTGGGGAAATCTTACAGTTACAGGTTCAACAGTAAAATTCAAGTCTATAGCTGATCTACCTGTAGATCCTGTAATATTCAAAGGATACGGTCTTAGAGTTTGGGAAGACAGATTTGACGCGGCAAATCTTGCAAAGTTAAATCACAATAAACTTATAGGTGTAAATGATGACAGCAGTGAAGAAGTTATCGCTACAAATATAAATTACACTGCCGCTAATGACAGAAATTCTTTCTTTAAATGGGATACAGATCATAATATAACAGAAAAACATTATAAATCTATCAGACTTGAGTTTGATGATGAAATAACTATTTCAGGTTATGCAGAACAGGCTCTTGGATTGTTTGTAGAAACAAAACATACCCCTGCTCTTATCTCAAGAATAGAAACAAAACTTGCTGCAGGAAATAATGATATAACATATAATACAGCTAAAGTATATTCAAATACAGGAAGTGAGATAGGATCTCATATAGTAAGAAATTACTATGCACCTGATTATGCATATATAAAACTTGAAAAGCATTCTCAAAATGTAAACAATAATTCGTCAATGACAAATGTTCAACTCGGTGATGAAGTATACTACCATGTGGTTCCACGATACAATTCATATCTGGGAACTGAAAGAAATGTAGATAATGCAAAACTTATATTCCTTGTAGATCCCGAATTTGTATTTGATCATGCTGTTCATCACACATACCAGGCGGCTTACAGACTGACTTTAAATACAAATCCGGAAGTAATATATGATTACAAGGGCACAGGAAAGACTGCATATGTTTTCAAACTGGAAAACTTTGTATTGCCAAAAACAAATGACAGATATGATGGTTGGGACAGATTGCTTTTTTACTTTAAGCCTACAGCCTCACTTAGTGAAGGTGAGCATACTGTAGAATCAATCCTTAGCTGGGATAATGCTTCAAGTGATGCAAGAGGTATTGATCCAAATACAGTATACTCAAATGCACCGACAGATTTTCTTGATAAGTATGATGCTAATAATAATGGAAGTACCACAGATAGACTTTCATACCTGAGCTTTAAGTTTAACTTTATACCACCAAGAGCTGTTATTTTAAATAAAAAACAAAAGATAACTACAGAGACTGGGTATCAAAGTGCAATAAAGGCTGAAACTGATGATATTGTAGAATACAAAATAACTGCATGGAATAACTCCATAGATAATGCTACAGCACTAAATATAATGGATATATTCCCATATGCAAATGATAAGGCCATAGTAAAGGATGAGTCAGGAAACTATGTAGATAGAGGATCAAAGATGTATCCTATCTTGCAAGGTCCGGTGAATGCACCTGCAGGCTATACAGTTTACTATTCTACTGATGCTCCGTCAGGTACAATAGAGGCAAATGTTGCAGCTAACTGGGTGCAGGCAGGGGCTATCACAGACTGGTCAAGTGTTACTATGTTTAAGGCTGTGATGAATGCCGGATATGCACTTACTCCAGGTAATACGGATACATTTACATATAATGTAAAGATACCTGAGACTAAAACCCTAGAGGCAGGTGATACAGCCAACAACTCCGTGGCTTCATGGTATGGAAATAATCTTGATGGGGCTTCTGAATCTGTTATATCAAAAGTAGGAATAAATAAATACATCATAGCCGGTAAGGCATACTATGATGTAGATGAAAACGGTAGCTTTAATACCGGAGATATCGTAGCAGCAAACAGACCTGTAAGACTTGTAAAGGTAGATGGCGGTGTTGAGACTGTTATAGATACAATACTTACAGACAATGACGGAAACTATACATTTAAAGATAAGATAAGCACAGAGGGTGATTATAAGATATATATCGAGACCCTGCCCGGTGATATTATCAGACCTTTAAATGCAAGTACAGCTACTTTGATAGGAAATGACTTTACAAATACAGTAAGTCTTCCATCAAAGATGAAGGAAAATCAGGTACCTGTACCAAATGTAAACTGGGTGGAACTTGAAGTTCCTCTAACAAGAACAAATACAAGTAAAATAAAGAATCTGGGACTTAAGTCAGTATATACAGACCTTATAGTAAAGCATATAAAGAGAGAGGATAATACTGAACTTTCACCTACTACTACAGTAAGACAGCCAAACGGCACACCATATACAACAGCCCCGGTAACAGATAACTTCTATGAGGCAGAGACTCCACTTCCTACAAATGCAAATGGAGAGTATGGACTTACAGATACTACAGTAACTTACTACTATGTAAGAAAAACTGCAGGAGATGTGACAGTACATCACTATGAGGAGAACTCTACCACAGAGCTTGCAACCACAGTAGTACAGTCAGGAACTAATAAACTGGGACTTGCCTATACCACAACAGAAGAGACCATAGCTAATTATGACCTGGTAGCCCAACCGGCAAATAAGAATGGAACCTTCACAGTAGCTGCTCAGACAGTGGACTACTACTATAGAAGAAAGAATGCAGGAAATATAACA
This sequence comes from Lachnoanaerobaculum umeaense, assembly GCF_003589745.1. Classification (GTDB taxonomy): domain Bacteria; phylum Bacillota; class Clostridia; order Lachnospirales; family Lachnospiraceae; genus Lachnoanaerobaculum; species Lachnoanaerobaculum umeaense. The sequence goes on from NZ_CP032364.1 coordinate 82,064, forward strand.
GTTAAGTACTTGGAAACAGGTACAAATGCCCAGTTACATGCAGACAAAGTACTTGACGGAACAAAGAAGCTTGGTCTCCCATATTCAGAGAGTGCCGAGACTATAACAAACTATGATCTGGATACTACAAATCTCCCGACAAATGATAACGGAGTATATACTACAGCACCGATAACCATCACTTATTACTATAAGAGAAAGGATGCAGGAAATGTAGTAGCAAAGTATCTGGAGCAGACAACAAATATAGCCCTTACAACAGATGAGACTCAAAACGGAGCAGGAAAGCTTGGACTTGCATATACAACAGTAGCAAAGAACATAACAAACTACGAGTTAACAGCAAATCCGGCAAATGCAAGTGGAACATTTACTACAACAGAGCAGACAGTAAACTATATATATAGAAGAAAGAATGCAGCCAATGTAGTAGTGAAGCATCTGGAGCAGGGAAGCAATGCAGTACTTTATCCGGATGAGGTATTAGATGGAACAGGAAAGCTGGGGCTTCCATATACAACAGCGGCAAGAACAGCAGCTCAGTTACCAAACTATGATCTGGTATCAGGAGCAAGCACAGTAAATGGAAACTTTATAGAGCAGGCAACCCCTGTAGAGATAGTATATGTATACAGAAGACAGGATGCAGGAAATGTAACAGCTACCTATGTAGATGATATAACCGGAGATGTGCTTCATAGTCCAGAGGTACAAAGCGGTGCTTCAAAACTTGGTTTACCATATGATACAGACCAAAAAACATTTGTAAACTATGATCTGATAGCAGTACCTACAAATAAGAACGGTACATTTACTACAGCTTCTGTATTAGTAGAGTATAAGTACAAGAGACAGGATGCCGGAGATGTAAGAGTAAAGCATCTAAATGCAATAACAGGAGCAAGCCTTGCCCCTGATGAAGTACTTAGCGGAGCAGGAAAGCTTGGACTCCCATATACAACAGCAGCAAAGACAGCGGCAGACTTGCCAAACTATGAACTGTTTGGAGGAATCCCTGCCAATGCAAATGGAGTATATCAGGCAGGAGGAGAAATAGTAGTAACCTATCGCTACCAAAGAGAGAATGCAGGAAATGTAATAGCAACCTATAAAGATGAGGCAGATGGAAGAGAGCTTCATCCGTCTGTAGGACAAAGTGGAGATGGAATGCTGGGACTCCCATATGATACAGAGGCAAAGAGCTTTGCAGACTATGACTTAATAGCAATGCCTGCAAATAAGTCAGGAACCTTCTCAAATACAAATGTCTTAGTAGAGTATGTATATAGAAGAAAAGATGCAGGAGATGTAACAGTAAATCATATAGAAGTAGGAACAGGAGATATACTGTATCCATCCACAATCTTGTCCGGAAGTAGAAAACTAGGCCTGCCATATATCACAAATAGTGAGATAATAAACTTCTATGACCTAATAAATGTACCGGCAAATGCAAATGGAATATTTAGTGTCACAGCCCAGACAGTAAACTATGAGTATGCAAGAAAGAATGCCGGAAATGTAATAGTACATCATATATCAAAGTATGATGGAAGTAATCTGGTATCAGATGAGATACTTGATGGAAGTAGAAAGCTTGGACTAGCCTATGCCACAGCTGAGGCAGATATTGAAAACTTTGAGATAGATACACTTCCAAGCAATGGAACAGGAGTATATACTACCTCAACTCAGGATGTAACTTATACATATAAGAGAAAGAATGGAGGAGAGGTAAAGGCATTATATGTAGATGAGGCAGGAGTAGAGCTTGCAAGTAGAGAGAACTTATCAGGAGTAGAGAACGCAGGATTGACATATACAACAACAGCTAAGGCAATAACCCACTATGAGTTGATTAGTATGCCGACAAATGCAAGTGGAGTATTTAGTGATAGACCACAAACAGTGACTTATGTATATAGAAGGAAGAATGGTGGAAACATCAAAGTATACTATATAGATGAGGACACAAGGGAAGAGCTGGTAACATCAAAGGTAATAGATGGCTCAGGAAAACTTGGCCTTAACTATACAACAGATGTAGAAGCAATAGAAAACCTGGAGTTAATTAGTATGCCGGCAAATGCAAGTGGAGTATTCACAGAAGATGAGCAGACAGTAATCTATGTATACAGAAGAAAGAATGCCGGAAATGTGATAGTACACCATGTAGATCCTGCAGGAATAAGCCTAATAGCGGATGATATACTGGATGGAAGCAGAAAACTGGGACTGCCATATAGTACAATAGAGGCAGAGATACAGGGATATCACTTCATAAGATTAGAAGGAAGAGCAGATGGAGTATTTACTGAGAATGAACAGGAAGTAACCTATGTATACTTAAGAAATCCGGGAGTAGTGATAATACCAAATCCATTGATACCTGCAACCCCAAGCAATATAGTAATGCCAGGAGATAGAAATACAGATATAACGATAAGGCCAAATGGAGCAACTCCATCTATAGCGACCAGATCCAATGGAAGTAGAGGAGGAAGTGGAAGTGGAAACTCCTCAAATACAAGTATAAAATCGGATAAGTTAGTACTTATAGATTCGGGAGTAAAGAACAAAACCCCTGAAGCTGTAGAAACAGAAAATCAAAATCCTGAGCCTACAACAAACAACAGTAAGGCAACAACAGTAGGAACCGGAACAAAGCGAGATAAGCTACCGGTGCCAAAGACAGAGGATAGAGATGAGACATATATGTATCTGTTAATGCTTACATTGTCATTGATGGCTTTTGTAAGAGTGAAGAATAAAAAAGAATAAATCTGAAAAAATAAGTCCCGGCGGAAAGGCGGGGCTTATTTATATTTTAATATTAAAACAAATCACTATGAGTTCCTGTTCGTGTCAGATATAAAATTAGCTCATCATCTAATATTTCATAAATCAAAAGCCAATCGGGAGTTATATGACATTCCCTACATCCTTTATAATTTCCACTCAAATAGTGGTCCTTATATTTTGCAGGAAGAGTCTCTCCATTTGCCAAAATATTAAGCACAATCGTTAAAAGTGAAATATCATAGCCTCTTTTTTGGGCTTTCTTTAGGTCTTTTTGAAATTTTGTAGATGGCCTTATTCTATACATCAAGTAAGTCCCTCATCATTTCGTCAACATTGCTATAAGTCTTGCCAATAGTAGGATCAGATTTCATTTTTTGAACTTCCTCAATGGCCGCAATTGTTTCTGCATTTGGTATGTCATAATTGATAACACTCTGCATATATCTGACTATATTCCCTTTTACATTTTCGCCATTTCTGGTAATTATACTTTTAAAGGCATTATAGACTTCTCTATCCATAGAAAATGAACAAGTTACTGTATTATTTTTATTCACAATCCACCTCCACAAACTACTTAGTAACTATACTTAGTAATCTAAGTATATAATTACAAAATGGAAATGTAAATAACCAAGTTTAAACAGTAATATTTAAGAACAGCAAGAGGTGTATTAAGCGATAGTAAATAAATAGTGATCTATGTATATAGAATATATCAACACAAATGTAAATCTAAGTAATATAATATTATTTGAAGATAGAAACGATACATCTTAGCCTGGCAAAAAATGTGACTACATAAATAAAAACCAGACCAAATGGAAGTAGAGGAGAAAGCCTCACAAATATAGGTTTAAAACTAGAGAAGTTAGTATGTATAGATTCAGGAGTAAAGAATAAAGATGATAGTGGTGATTTTATATTTAAGTTTGTGTAAAGAACTTAGATTGTAAGAAATATGAAATTGAAAAAATATAAATAGTCAGCAAAAAGAAAGGTAAATGTCATATATTTTTGCTAGCATTTAGTTTTACAAAATGATATTATATAAGAGTAATATTGTGCCATGTGGTCTATTGATGATAAAAATTTGGTTAATATCTAAGATAACCACTAGTGTATTTATATAAATAATATTGTTAGGAGATAGAAATGAGTGTAAGAAAAAGTAAAAAAGCAAGTGTATTTCTATGTACTTTATTTATGCTGCTTTTTATGTTGTCTGCCTTTAGCCCTTTTAAGGCTTGGGCAACCGGTGGAGGAACTTCCGCTACTACGAATATATCGTATGTGGAGGGAACTCAGACTACTTCTCTTCCAGGAAAGCCGGAATCGTATTATTTGAATGTAACCGTGTCAAGTGATACTTATACGGAACCTTATTCAATAATAACTTTAAAAAGAAGTGAGTTCAATCAGCCAAGAGTAACTGATGTCTCAGGCTCTCCTACTATAAAGAATGTGTCCGTGACATGGGATGCTACATATTGGAAGATAAAAGTAACATATAATGTACTTGCACCTGGACCGATGGTATCTAACCCTTTCAGAGCAACTATGATAAACGGTAAGTTTGCAAATGGTGAAACAGCTACTATAGAGACAAGACTTTTTACAAAGGATGATGTAGAGCTTGCAAATAACACAAAGCAAATTACTGCGGAAACCTACGTTATGGGTATAAACAGTCAGGACAATGGTACTATCAATGGATGGACTAGGGGTGGTTCAGACACAAGTGTGGCAGTATCAGATGATGAGACGGATGCAAGCCATACTCATATAAAGAACGGATTTACAGATACCTGGTATTCATATGCACAAAATGGTACAAAGCATGTACATGATACAGAGATAAATGGTAATAACTATGGTGTGGACAGAAGAAAGAAAAGAACTGTTTTGACCTTACCGTCAAGCATAGTATGGGATCCAAGTCTGCCTGATAATGCAAACTGGACCTATGACCCTGTGGCTCACACAATTACACAGGATGTAATTATGAATCCGGGTGCATTAAGCTATTTATTAAAGTTTACAGCAAAGCATAACGGTACACAGAGTGTAAATGGAACAAATAATACTACGGTTTATATACCACAGACCAACTATCTTATAAATGATGACGGTACTGTGGATATGAGTACAGAAAGAAAGTCAAAAGTTTATAAATATTACCGGTATGTACCTAAGCTTTATATGTATAAGAGAAATATATTACCTGAGGTAACAGAGAACGGTCAGACAAATGCAGTTGTTTTAGGTGACAGATATTTTCATTTAGGTGCTAACGGCGGTAAGGATAAATGGATAATCAATGTAGCACAGTATTGGGGTGCTACGCCTGTAACAGGTTCTACAACAAAGTTTAAGTCTATAAAAGATATACCAAGTGTAAATATAGACTTTACAGGTTATGGCATCAGAGTCTGGGAAGACAGATTTGATGCAGCAAATTTGGCAAAGTTAAATCACAATAAGCTTATAGGAATAAATGATGATGACAGCGAAGAGGTAATTGCTGCAAATATAAATTATACTCCTGTAACAAATACCAATGAATTTTTTGCCTGGAATACAGAGCATAGTATGACGGCTAAGCATTATAAAGCTATCAGACTTGACTTTGATGATGAGATAACCATATCAGGCTATGCTGAAAATGCTCTGGGACTCTTTGTGGAGTCTAAGCTTACAGCACCTGTTATTACAGCTATAGAAAATAGGTTGGCCATGGGTCAGTCTTACATTGTGTATAACAGAGCACAAGCTTTATCAAATACAGGATCTTTTATAAGAGACGCACTCATTAGAAGACATTATAAGAATGATATAGCACAGTTGAGATTAGACAAACATTCTCAAAACATTAATGGAAATCCGTCAGTTACAAATGCACAACTGGGAGATACCATACGTTATCATGTAGTACCTACATATTATTCATATCTTGGTACAGAGAGAACTGTACAAAACGGTAAACTTATATTCCTGGTAGATCCTGAGTTGGAGTTTGAAAGTGCATTGCACCATCCATATCAGGCTTCATATAGATTTACCCTAAATACCACACCACAGAGAGTGGATAATTATAAGGGTACAGGTAAGACTGCTTATGTATTTAGCCTTGATAACTTCACATTACCACAAACGGATAGTGATTTTTGGGGATTGGACAGATTGTATATAGACTTCAAACCGACCACCAGCCTTGAAGAAGGTGAGCATACTGTTGAGGCATTCCTTAGCTGGGATAACAACTCAGCAGATGCAACCGGGCGTGATCCTAACACAGTATATTCAAGTGCAACTGTGGATTTCCTTGATAAGTATGATGCTAATAATAACGGAAGTACCACAGATAGACTTTCATACCAGAGTTTTAAGTTTAACTTTATACCACCAAGGGCAGTTATCTTAACAAAGAGGCAAAAGCTTACTACAGAAACAAACTATAGTGCAGCTATCAATGCAGAGAGCGGAGATATAGTAGAGTACAAATTATCAGCTTGGAATAACTCCATAGATAATGCGAGACAGCTCAATGTAATGGATATATTCCCATATGAAAATGATAAGGAAATAGTAAAGGATGAGCATGGAAACTATATAGCCAGAGGCTCAAAGATGTATCCTATATTGCAAGGGCCTGTGACTGCTCCTGCCGGATATACAGTTTACTATTCTACTGATGCTCCGTCAGGTACAATAGAGGCAAATGTTGCAGCTAACTGGGTGCAGGCAGGAGCTATCACAGACTGGTCAAGTGTTACTATGTTTAAGGCTGTGATGAATAATTCTTATCAGTTGATTCCGGGAAGTACAGATGTATTCACTTATAGAGTGAAGATACCTGAGACCAAGGAGCTGGAAGCAGGTTCAAGTGCAAACAACTCAGTAGCATCATGGTATGGAAACAATCTAAACGGTGCTTCAGAGTCACTTATCTCAAAGGTTACTATAAATAAATACATCATAGCCGGTAAGGCATACTATGATGTAGATGAAAACGGTAGCTTCAATACAGGAGATATTGTAGCAGCAAACAGACCTGTAAGACTTGTAAAGGTAGATGGCGGTATTGAGACTGTTATAGATACAATACTTACAGACAATGACGGAAACTATACATTTAAAGATAAGATAAGTACAGAGGGTGATTATAAGATATATATCGAGACCCTGCCCGGTGATATTATCAGACCTTTAAATGCAAGTACAGCCACACTTATAGGAAATGACTTTACAAATACAGTAAGTCTTCCATCAAAGATGAAGGAAAATCAGGTACCTGTACCAAATGTAAACTGGGTAGAACTTGATGTTCCTCTAACAAGAACAAATACAAGTAAAATAAAGAATCTGGGACTTAAGTCAGTATATACAGACCTTATAGTAAAGCATATAAAGAGAGAGGATAATACTGAACTTTCACCTACTACTACAGTAAGACAGCCAAACGGCACACCATATACAACAGCCCCAGTAACAGATAACTTCTATGAGGCAGAGACTCCACTTCCTACAAATGCAAATGGAGAGTATGGACTTACAGATACTACAGTAACTTACTACTATGTAAGAAAAACTGCAGGAGATGTGACAGTACATCACTATGAGGAGAACTCTACCACAGAGCTTTCTACCACAGTGGTACAGTCAGGAACTAATAAACTGGGACTTGCCTATACCACAACAGAAGAGACCATAGCTAATTATGACCTGGTAGCCCAACCGGCAAATAAGAATGGAACCTTCACAGTAGCTGCTCAGACAGTGGACTACTACTATAGAAGAAAGAATGCAGGAAATATAACAGTTAGGTACTTGGAAACAGGTACAAATACTCAGTTACATGCAGACAAAGTACTTGACGGAACAAAGAAGCTTGGTCTTCCATACTCAGAGAGTGCCGAGACTATAACAAACTATGATCTAGATACAACAAATCTTCCGACAAATGATAACGGAGTATATACTACAGCACCAATAACCATCACTTATTACTATAAGAGAAAGGATGCAGGAAATGTAGTAGCAAAGTATCTGGAGCAGGGAACAAATATAGCCCTTACAACAGATGAGACTCAAAACGGAGCAGGAAAGCTTGGACTTGCATATACAACAGTAGCAAAGAATATAACAAACTACGAGTTAACGGCGAATCCGGCAAATGCAACCGGAACATTTACTACAACAGAGCAAACAGTAAACTATATATATAGAAGAAAGAATGCAGCCAATGTAGTAGTAAAGCACTTAGAGCAGGGAAGCAATGCAGTGCTTCATCCGGATGAGGTACTAGATGGAACAGGAAAGCTAGGGCTTCCATATACAACAGCGGCAAGAACAGCAGCTCAGTTACCAAACTATGATCTGGTATCAGGAGCAAGCACAGTAAATGGAAACTTTATAGAGCAGGCGACCCCTGTAGAGATAGTATATGTATACAGAAGACAGGATGCCGGAAATGTAACAGCTACCTATGTAGATGATATAACAGGAGATGTGCTACATGCCCCTGTAGTACAGTCAGGAACAAGCAAACTGGGATTACCATATGATACAGATCAAAAAACATTTGTAAACTATGATTTAATAGCAGTACCTTCAAATAAATCAGGCACATTTGTAACCGGAAATGTACTTGTAGAGTATAAGTACAAGAGACAGGATGCCGGAGATGTAAGAGTAAAGCATCTAAATGCAATCACAGGAGCAAGCCTTGCACCTGATGAAGTACTTAGCGGAGCAGGAAAGCTTGGACTGCCATATACAACAGCGGCAAAGACAGCGGCAGACTTGCCAAACTATGAACTGTTTGGAGGAATCCCTGCCAATGCAAATGGAGTATATCAGACAGGAGGAGAAATCGTAGTAACCTATCGCTATCAAAGAGAGAATGCAGGAAATGTAATAGCAACCTATAAAGATGAGGCGGATGGAAGAGAGCTTCATCCGGCTGTAGGACAAAGTGGAGATGGAATGCTAGGCCTCCCATATGATACAGAGGCAAAGAGCTTTGCAGACTATGACCTGATAGCAATGCCGGCAAATAAGTCGGGAACATTCTCAAATACAAATGTCTTAGTAGAGTATGTATATAGAAGAAAAGATGCAGGAGATGTAACAGTAAATCATATAGAAGTAGGAACAGGAGATACACTGCATCCATCAACAATCTTGGCTGGAAGTAGAAAACTAGGCCTGCCATATATCACAAATAGTGAGATGATAAACTTCTACGACCTAATAAATGTACCGGCTAATGCAAATGGAATATTTAGTGTCACAGCCCAGACAGTAAACTATGAGTATGCAAGAAAGAATGCCGGAAATGTAATAGTACATCATATATCAAAGTATGATGGAAGTAATCTGGTATCAGATGAGATACTTGATGGAAGTAGAAAGCTGGGACTAGCCTATGCCACAGCTGAGGCAGATATTGAAAACTTTGAGATAGATACACTGCCAAGCAATGCAACAGGAGTATATACTACCTCAACCCAGGATGTAACGTATACATATAAGAGAAAGAATGGAGGAGAGGTAAAGGCATTATATGTAGATGAAGCCGGAGTAGAGCTTGCAAGTAGAGAGAACTTCTCAGGAATAGAAAATGCAGGACTACCATACAGCACTGTAGCAAAGAATATAACTCATTATGAGTTAATCAGTATGCCGACAAATGCAAGTGGAGTATTTAGTGATACACCACAAACAGTGACTTATGTATATAGAAGGAAGAATGGTGGAAACATCAAAGTATACTATATAGATGAGGACACAAGGGAAGAGCTGGTAACATCAAAGGTAATAGATGGCTCAGGAAAACTTGGCCTTAACTATACAACAGATGTAGAAGCAATAGAAAACCTGGAGTTAATTAGTATGCCGGCAAATGCAAGTGGAGTATTCACAGAAGATGAGCAGACAGTAATCTATGTATACAGAAGAAAGAATGCCGGAAATGTGATAGTACACCATGTAGATCCTGCAGGAGTAAGCCTAAAGGTGGATGATATACTGGATGGAAGCAGAAAACTGGGACTGCCATATAGTACAGAAGAGGCAGAGATACAGGGATATCACTTCATAAGATTAGAAGGAAGAGCAGATGGAGTATTTACTGAGAATGAACAGGAAGTAACCTATGTATACTTAAGAAATCCGGGAGTAGTGATAATACCAAATCCATTGATACCTGCAACTCCAAGCAATATAGTAATGCCGGGAGATAGAAATACAGATATAACGATAAGGCCAAACAACGCAACCCCATCAATAGCAACCAGATCAAATGGAAGCAGAAGTGGAGGAGGAAGTGGAAACTCCTCAAATACAAGTATAAAATCGGATAAGTTAGTACTTATAGATCCGGGAGTAAAGAATGATAGTAAAAATAATAAAACAGAAAATGTAAATCCGCAGCCTATAAGTATAGACAGCAATCCTGTAGCTAAGGGAAACTTGGCAAGCAGAGATAAACTACCTGTACCAAAGACAGAGGATAGAGATGAAACATATATGTATTTATTGATTTTGACATTATCTCTAATGGCAGTACTAAGATTAAAAAATAAAGAAGAATAAACTTCTAAGCCTCACGATCGTTTGATCGTGGGGCTTTTAAATTTAGATGATGTTTACAGTTGTAAGAAAATAGTTAGATTTATTAGAGTGAAATGTAATTGACAATACAGATTTATTTTAGTAGAATTAAATACTGTGTAAGTAGGCGATGATATTTGCACATATAGTGAATAGGCGATGATGTTCACTAAAACTAAAATGTAAAGCAACCAATAAAAAAGGAGGAAAAAGGAATGCCAACATTTAACCAGTTAGTTAGAAAAGGCAGACAGACTTCAGTTAAAAAGTCTACAGCTCCTGCTCTTCAGAAGGGATTCAACTCACTTCACAAGAAGTCAACAGATATCTCTTCACCACAGAAAAGAGGAGTTTGTACAGCTGTTAAGACTGCAACGCCTAAGAAGCCTAACTCAGCGCTTCGTAAGATTGCCAGAGTTCGTCTTTCTAACGGAATCGAAGTAACAAGCTATATCCCGGGAGAGGGACATAACCTTCAGGAGCATAGCGTTGTGCTTATCCGTGGAGGTAGAGTAAAGGACTTGCCTGGTACAAGATACCATATTATTCGTGGTACTTTAGATACTGCAGGTGTCGCTAACAGAAAACAGGCCCGTTCAAAGTACGGTGCTAAGAGACCAAAAGATAAGAAATAAGAAAAAAGCTAGTCTTTAAAAAGAAAGCAAAGCTTTCAAATTAGATAGTGCCGATTTTTTGTTGGTTGCAAAAAATATAGGCACGAGGACGCAAAAAGCGAGTACCTGAGATCTAATTAAATATTAAGGAGGGAAGAAACGTGCCACGTAAAGGACATACACTAAAAAGAGATGTATTAGCAGATCCTTTATACAATAACAAGGTAGTTACAAAGCTTGTAAATACTATCATGTTAGACGGTAAAAAGGGTGTTGCACAGAAGATTGTGTACGGAGCATTTGATAAGGTTTCCGATAAGACAGGAAAGGATCCTGTAGAGGTTTTCGAGGAAGCTATGAACAACATCATGCCTGTACTTGAGGTAAAAGCGAGAAGAATCGGTGGAGCTACATATCAGGTTCCTATCGAGGTAAGACCTGAGAGAAGACAAGCTCTTGCTCTTAGATGGCTTACATTCTTTTCAAGAAAAAGAGGCGAGAAGACACAGATCGATCGTCTTGCAAATGAGATAATGGATGCAGCAAACAACACAGGTGCTGCAGTGAAGAGAAAAGAAGATATGCATAAGATGGCAGAGGCTAATAAGGCATTTGCTCATTATAGATTCTAATAGGAGGAAACCAATTGGCTGGAAGAGAATATCCTTTAGAGAGAACCAGAAATATTGGTATCATGGCTCATATAGATGCCGGTAAAACCACACTTACTGAGCGTATCCTATATTATACTGGTGTAAATTATAAGATTGGTGATACCCATGAGGGTACTGCTACAATGGACTGGATGGAGCAGGAAGCAGAGAGAGGTATTACAATTACTTCAGCTGCTACAACTTGCCACTGGACATTACAGGAATTTAACAAAGTAAAGCCGGGTGAGAAGGAGAATCGTATTAACATTATCGATACTCCGGGACACGTTGACTTTACAGTAGAGGTAGAGAGATCACTTCGTGTACTTGACGGTGCTGTAGGTGTATTCTCTGCAAAAGAAGGTGTAGAGCCTCAGTCTGAAAATGTTTGGAGACAGGCAGATACATACAATGTACCAAGAATGGCATTCATAAATAAGATGGATGTTATGGGAGCTGATTTCTTTGGAGCAGTAGAGCAGATCCACACAAGACTTGGTAAGAACACAATCATGCTTCAGATTCCTATCGGAAAAGAAGATGGTTTCAAGGGAATCGTAGACCTTTTCGAAATGAAGGCTTACATTTACAATGACGACAAGGGTGATGACATATCTATCATCGATGTACCTGAAGAGGTAAAAGATGAAGCTGAGTTATACCGTGGGGAACTTGTTGAAAAGATTTGTGAGCTTGATGACGAACTTACTATGATGTACCTTGAGGGTGAAGAGCCTTCAGTAGAACAGCTTAAGGCGGCACTCAGAAAGGGAACTTGTGAGAACAAGGCAATCCCTGTATGTTGCGGTACAGCTTATCGTAACAAAGGTATTCAGAAGCTTATTGATGCTATAGTTGAATTCATGCCTGCACCGACAGACATCCCTGCAATTAAGGGTGTTGACCTTGACGGCAATGAAATTGAGAGACATTCATCAGATGATGAGCCTTTCTCAGCTTTGGCATTTAAGATTATGACAGATCCTTTCGTAGGAAAGTTGGCATATTTCAGAGTTTACTCAGGAACACTTAACGGTGGTTCATATGTACTCAATGCTACAAAGGGTAAGAAGGAGAGAGTCGGTCGTATCCTTCAGATGCATGCAAACAAGAGAACGGAAATTGACAAGGTTTATTCAGGAGATATCGCAGCTGCTGTAGGATTTAAGCTTACAACAACAGGTGATACAATCTGTGACGAACAGCATCCTGTAATACTCGAGTCAATGGAATTCCCTGAGCCGGTTATCGATATCGCTATCGAGCCTAAGACAAAGGCAGGTCAGGCAAAGATGATTGATGCACTTGCTAAGCTGGCTGAGGAAGATCCTACATTCAGAGTTAAGACAGATACTGAAACAGGACAGACCATTATATCAGGTATGGGTGAGCTTCACCTTGAAATTATCGTAGACAGACTTCTTAGAGAGTTTAATGTAGAAGCAAATGTAGGTGCACCACAGGTTGCTTATAAGGAAACATTTACTAAGTCAGTTGACGTTGATTCCAAGTATGCAAGACAGTCAGGTGGACGTGGTCAGTACGGTCACTGTAAAGTTAAGTTTGAACCGATGGATCCAAATGGAGAAGAGACATTCAAGTTCGAATCAACTGTTGTCGGTGGTGCTATTCCTAAGGAATATATACCTGCAGTCGGCGAAGGTATCGAGGAGGCTACAAAGTCAGGTATCCTTGGAGGATTCCCTGTGCTCGGTGTACATGCAAATGTATATGATGGTTCATACCATGAAGTCGATTCATCAGAAATGGCATTCCATATAGCAGGTTCTATGGCATTCAAGGATGCTATGAGTAAGGCAGGTGCTGTACTTCTTGAGCCTATCATGAAGGTAGAAGTAACAATGCCTGAGGAGTATATGGGTGATGTTATCGGTGATATTAACTCAAGAAGAGGTCGTATAGAGGGTATGGAGGATATCCCAAGTGGTAAGCAGGTAAATGCATATGTTCCACTTTCAGAGATGTTCGGTTACTCAACAGACCTTCGTTCAAGAACTCAGGGTCGTGGAAACTACTCTATGTTCTTTGATAAATATGAGCAGGTTCCAAAGTCTGTTCAAGAAAAAGTTCTTAATGATAAGAAATAATAAAACATGGATTAAGAAAGTTTATTAACTTGCTAAATCTTGGCTAATACTATATAATATAACAAAATTTACTATTAATTTTAGGTTTAATTCAAGGAGGAATTAACAATGGCAAAGTCAAAATTTGATAGAACAAAGCCTCATGCTAACATTGGTACAATTGGACACGTAGATCATGGTAAAACAACTCTTACAGCAGCTATCTCAAAGGTTCTTGCTACAAGATTCCCTTCAGAGACAAACAAGATTGTTGATTTTGATAAGATTGATAAGGCTCCAGAGGAGAAAGAGAGAGGTATCACAATCTCAACATCTCATATCGAGTATGAAACAGAGAAGAGACATTATGCACACGTTGACTGTCCAGGACACGCTGACTATGTAAAGAACATGATCACAGGTGCTGCACAGATGGACGGAGCTATCCTTGTAGTTGCTGCTACAGACGGTGTTATGGCTCAGACAAGAGAGCATATCCTTCTTTCAAGACAGGTAGGTGTTCCATATATCGTTGTATTCATGAACAAGTGTGATATGGTTGACGATGAGGAGCTTCTTGAACTCGTAGAGATGGAGATCAGAGATCTTCTTAACGAGTATGAGTTCCCGGGTGATGACATTCCTGTTGTTCAGGGTTCAGCTCTTAAGGCTCTTGAGGATCCAAACGGTGAGTGGGGTGACAAGGTTATGACACTTATGGATGCTGTTGATAGCTATATCCCAGATCCTGAGAGAGAGACAGATAAGCCATTCCTTATGCCGGTTGAGGACGTATTTACAATTACAGGTCGTGGTACAGTTGCTACAGGTAGAGTAGAGAGAGGTACACTTAACCTTAACGATACAGTAGAGATTCTTGGTATCCATGAGGATAAGAAGTCAACTGTTGTTACAGGTATCGAGATGTTCAGAAAGCTTCTTGATCAGGCTCAGGCCGGTGATAACATCGGTGCTCTTCTTAGAGGTGTTCAGAGAACAGAGATCGAGAGAGGTCAGGTTCTTGCTAAGCCGGGTTCAGTAACATGCCATAAGAAGTTTACAGCTCAGGTTTACGTTCTTACAAAGGACGAGGGTGGACGTCATACACCTTTCTTCAATAACTATCGTCCACAGTTCTACTTCAGAACAACAGATATTACAGGTGTTTGCAACCTTCCAGCAGGTACAGAAATGTGCATGCCTGGTGATAACGTAGAGATGACTATTGAGCTTATTCACCCGGTTGCTTGTGAGCAGGGTCTTAGATTCGCTATCCGTGAGGGTGGTAGAACAGTAGGTTCAGGTAGAGTTGCATCTATTATCGAGTAATTTAAAATAAAAAGTATTATATCGGTTATACAGTGATGTATCTGAGGATACTAGGTAATCTATAATACTTTCGCATTAAAAAAGGGACTCCCAAGAGTGGGAGTCCTTTTTATTAAACTTTCATTCCATATGTATCGTACCATGTACCCAGATATTACCCTTGAAGCGTCTACCTACTTTAGGTTCACCCTGCAAGTCTTCTTTCTTGATAGCTACAATATTTATCATATCATTACATTCTATTTTCAGTAATATTATTATTTCTCCGGTAAAAGAATTTTTTTCTTCATATACATCTAAGATATTACCCAGTATACTGTACATATCAGTCTCCATACCATAGGGCATAAATACTGTATCGACTATACTGTAGAGATCTTCATTCTGTATTCTGGCATTTAGTGTAGTATATAGAATCAGCTCATCAGCAGATAGAGTATCCATAGCATCTTCGTCACCATTTTTTGCGGCTTCCAGAAGGATATTCTTATTTAAAAGCTTTTGTTTTGAGAGTTCCATTTGTGCTACTGTTTTATGTATGGGAAGTAAAATTTTTCCATCTATACAGAACCCAAAAAGGTCAGTTGATTTTATCTTGGACCTTATATTATCTAAATAATGAAACTTGTTGGAAAGTCTAAAAATTAGGGATGTACCAAGATTATTATCCTCTAACATACCGGAATAATTGATATCATCTATATGCTTTTCTACAGCACATTTTGCGGTAGAACTGGTAGGAGTGTTTTTTATATATGGAAAATACCCTTCTCTGACATAGGTTCCAAGATTTTCAAGATAACCATGTATGCATATACCAAGTGAGGGTGAGAGATCTTTGCGTATTTCCCAAAGCCTCTCTTTCTCAGCAGTTACAACAACCTTTGTGGAAGCAATGTTTTCTGATTGAATCCTGTCTAATAATTCTTTAACTTCAGCTTTTTTCTTATACATTGAAAATCCAATGCTTCTTATAAAATTTTGCAATATTATACACCTTCTTTTCTACAGTATTATTTTTTTTCTTTTCCATATCATTTTTCCTTTTTTCAATAAGGGACTCTATTACAGGTACCATAAAGATAGCTACAATACCACCGGCAAAACCGTTATTGTATAAGTTCAGACCTCTATACACAATACCTACATTTAAAGCTACAGATGAGTGCAGGAAACCAGCTACCAGCCCTGCTATTATACCAAACTCACCTGCAATAGGTGCAAGAGTAGTGGAGAGTAATAGTGTAAGTATAGGTGCCGGATCATTTATATACCACTGCTTTAAAAATGCAGAGAAGCAAACTCCGACCATTATAGGTAAGATATTTCTCATATGCTTTCCTGCCGGAGAAAATCCAACTATTGTAAAGATTGAACCTATGGTAGGACCGTTTAAATCTCCGTTTGCAGCCAGTACAAATGATGTGGCAATAATACCGTTGATAGCCATATTAAAAATATATACAGCATCTGAGTAAGAGTGAGCATATGTACCATGTACTCCGGTCTCCTTTAAAAGTGAGGAGTATGACGGTAAGAGCTTTTTGCCATCAAGTATAAATGCCAGTGCTACCATATAAAAAAATAAGACAAACAGTGCAATAGCAAAAAGTTTTGTATGTGAAGTGTCCCAGATAAGTCTTGTTTCTATATCTATTCCAAAAGAACGAAACAGTGATACCAAAACTGTAGCTATTATACCTGATGAAAAACCTACATTATATAGAGAATATCCCTTATGTGATGCTTTTACATGTATAGATATAGGTAGCAGGACATATCCTATAGCAAGACCGGTGACAGTTGCAAGAATGAGCTGCCACATAAGGCTTGTGTGTACAGCTTGCATAACTAAGGTTATAGCAGGTGACAAACTTGTTCCGTAAAGTCCGTAGTAAATATATTTTTTTAGGGGGTAACCATGTAGTCTGGCATAGATAAAAAATCCAAAGAGAATCAACCATATATTTACCACATTCTTACCAAATAGTGAGAAGCCGAAAATAAGATAGGAACTTACTACAATATGTCTGTCAAACTCCACTTTAAAATGGTGCAATAAAAAAAGCAAAATTAGTGTAAGCGATCCCGCATTGAAGAATGCTGCACCTATGCCACCTACTACAATGTAATCAGTGATAAGAAGATCAGGCTGTATTATGATTTGCCAAAGTCCAGGTATTATTTCATCCAATGGAGAAAATATCAATGCAAAAATCATAAAATAAATAGGTACTGTAGAGATAAGCAAAAATCTCTGAGTATAAGTCAATGTTCTGGTGGCTCTGTAGTTATTCAAAAATGCCATAAGAAACTCCCTTTTATGGATCACAATAAGTAATCCTGCATGTTTTATTATTAATTATAATTAATAGGAGCTGGTTTCGTCAAATGATTTAGTAAGTGTAAAGAAAATTATAAGAAATTTAGAATTTTTAAGTAAAGTAAATAGCTACATTGATAAAATACTTAGAAAATTTATAGAATATATTGAAATATGAGCATAAGAATTTTACAAAAATAAAAAGCTGCTACTTATGTAACAGCTTCTACTGCGGGTGACAGGACTTGAACCTGCACGGTCGCCCACAAGAACCTAAATCTTGCGTGTCTGCCAATTCCACCACACCCGCATACGAAAGGAATTATACTTTAAATAAATATTGATGTCAAGAGAAAAATTGTTTGCTGTATTTTTTTATAAGCCATAAATGATAAAGTCCTAGTATACCACAAATAAAAATGTCCCACTTATGGTAGAATACTATTTTGTATATTCTAACACTAGGAGGAACTGACTTATCAGAAAGGTTATTTTATCAATGGATGAACAAAGAAAGTATGAAGTTATCAAAGGTCTGGTAGATCACCCCGATACAGCTAATAAGGATAGAGCTGCTCTTATCCTAGGATGCACCAAAAGGCATATAAACCGTATGATACAGGGTTATATTAAAGATGGTAAGGCATTCTTTATTCATGGTAACAGAGGCAAAAAGCCGGCTACCACTATCTGTCCTGATATCAGAAGTCAGGTTCTTGATCTATACAGAACTAAATACTACGAAGCTAACTTTGAACACTTTACAGAGCTTCTAAAAAAGCATGAAGGCATAAGTATCTCTTCTTCCTCTGTAATGAGTATTTTGGAGTCAGAGTACATTCTATCTCCAAAGGCTACAAAAGCTAAGCGTAGACGCATTAAGCAAACTCTCAGAGCTAAGAAGGAAGCTGCAACATCAAAAAGGGAATTATCACAGATACAAGCTAACTTAGTAGCAGTTGAAGATGCTCACAGTCGTCGTCCAAGATGTGCTTATTTTGGTGAATTGCTTCAGATGGATGCTACCCCTTATGAATGGGTGCCGGGACAGATATGGCATCTACATTTGGCTATTGATGATGCCTCAGGTGTTGTCACAGGTGCCTGGTTTGATACTCAGGAAACTCTTAATGGATACTACCATGTATTTGAGCAGATTCTTACTGATTATGGTATTCCTTATAAGTTTCTTACTGATAAACGAACTGTATTTACTTACAAGAAAAAAGGTGCCTTATCTGACGACAAAGACACCTATACACAGTTTGCATACGCCTGTAAGCAACTTGGCACACAGCTTGAATCAAGCAGCGTACCACAGGCTAAAGGACGTATAGAACGATTGAATCAGACTTTACAGTCACGCCTGCCTATTGAGTTTAGACTCGCAGGCGTAACCGATATCCATAAAGCCAATGAATTCATTTACCACTACATAAAAGAATTCAATGAGAAGTTCGCACTTCCACTTTATGGTATCAAATCTGTCTTTGAAACGCAACCATCTAAAGAAAAAATAAATCTTACTTTGGCGGTTTTAACTGAGAGAACTGTTGATGCCGGACATGCGATTCAATTCGAGAAGAAATTTTATAAGATGATAGATAATAAAGGATTGCAGACCCATTATCGAAAAGGTACCAAGGTTATGCTTATCAAGGCATTTGATAGGTCTATGTTTGTGTGCGTAAATGACAAAGATATTTATGCACTGGAAGAAATACCGGCTCATGAGCATAAATCTAAGGACTTGGACGCTGACTACAAACAGCCAAAACCTAGAAAGCCTTATATACCTCCAATGAACCATCCTTGGAGATTGGATGCCTTTAATAAATTCGCACACTCACAGCCACACAGAATTGAAGAAGACATAAAAAGTGCATAATAAAAGCCCCTTTGTGGGGGCTTATAAATTAATTATTTTGGGACATAATCATTTATGCTTGACAGAGAAAAATTGTTTGCTGTATTTTTTTTAGAGTGGCGAAAAGTTTTTCAGTTTGAAAAGAATTTTCTTATGGCATATCATATAGAAAGAAGTTTATATAGTTATTCTTTAGTAAAGCTAAAGAGAAAGATATAAGGTGTTTTATGTTTTCAAATAGTATTCAGAAGATATTTGATGCCATAGTGGCGGATAAGGAGAATGAGGATTTCACTAAAGTAGGTATTTCCCCTTTATTTTCAGCTCCTGAGAATTCCAAAGTGATGATAGTAGGGCAGGCCCCGGGAATCAAGGCACAGGAGGCAGGGAAGTATTGGTACGATAAAAGTGGAGATAGACTTCGAGAATGGATGGGTGTGGATGAAAGAACATTCTATGAGTCTGATATATTTGCCATTATACCTATGGATTTTTATTATCCGGGAAAAGGAAAAAGTGGGGATCTACCGCCAAGAAAGGATTTTGCACCTAAATGGCACCCCAAGATATTGAAAGAATTACAAAATATAGATCTTATCATTCTTATAGGACAGTACGCCCAAAAATATTATTTGGGTAGCAGAGAAAAGTCCAATCTAACAGAAACAGTAAAAGCATATAAAGAATATTTACCCAAGTACTTGCCAATAGTGCATCCTTCACCCAGAAATATGATATGGTTGAAGAAAAACCCATGGTTTGAAAATGAAATAGTGCCAGTGTTACAAGAAAAAATCAGAGGATATTTGAGGCATTGATTAAATATTGTAGTTTTATTAAAGGTTTAGATTCGAGAGGAATAAGATGAAAGCATATCTAATTTTAGAAGATGGAAGTGTGTATGAAGGAAACAGTGTCGGAGCCGAAAAATCAGTAGTTAGTGAGATAGTGTTCAATACATCTATGACCGGATATCTGGAGGTGATGACAGATCCATCATATGCGGGTCAGGCTGTAGTAATGACATATCCTTTGATTGGAAATTACGGTATTTGTTATGAGGATATAGAATCAAATAAAGCCTGGGTAGACGCTTTTATAGTAAGAGAATTATCTGAAGTAGCTTCAAATTTTAGAAACGAAGATAGTATACAAAATTTCTTGAAAGTAAATAATATTCCATGTATTACAGGCATTGATACCAGAGATTTAACAAAGAGACTAAGAGAATATGGCACTATGAATGGAATGATAATTACTACAGGCTCTTATGATATATCAGAAGTATCACAAAAAATAAAAGAATATAGTGTCAAGGGTGTAGTAAAGAAAACCAGTACAGATAAATCTTATACTTTAGATGGAAAAGGAAAAAGGGTAGTGCTGATGGACTTTGGTGCAAAAAGAAATATAGCAAAACAGCTACAAAAAAGAGGATGTGAAGTTATAGTAGTGCCATGTGATACTACTGCTGATGATATCATTAAATTAAATCCGGATGGCATTATGCTAAGCAATGGTCCGGGAGATCCAAAGGAGAATGTAGATATAATAAAGGAAATAAAAAAGCTATATGATTCAGATATTCCGATATTTGCAATATGTCTGGGACATCAGCTGATGGCACTTGCTACAGGTGCAGATACATATAAACTTAAATATGGACATAGAGGTGGCAACCATCCGGTAAAAGATTTGGAAAATGGAAAGACATATATTTCTTCACAAAATCATGGATATGCAGTGGATGAGAGTACATTGAATAAGAGTATATGTATTCCGGCATTTGTAAATGTAAATGATAATACTAATGAAGGACTTAGATATATAAACAAAAATATTTTTACAGTACAATATCATCCGGAGGCATGCCCCGGACCACGAGACAACTCATATTTGTTTGATAAGTTTATAAAGATGATGGAGGACTAAATGCCAAGGAATACAGATATTAAAAAAGTATTAGTAATAGGATCAGGTCCGATAGTTATCGGACAGGCAGCAGAATTTGATTATGCAGGTACGCAGGGATGTCGAGCATTAAAAGAAGAAGGAGTAGAAGTTGTACTTATCAATTCAAACCCTGCCACAATTATGACGGATAAGGATATTGCGGACAGGGTATATATAGAGCCGCTTACTACAGAGTTTATAAAAGAGATCATCAGAAAGGAGAGGCCTGATTCGGTATTGCCTACTTTGGGAGGACAAGCAGGATTAAATCTTGCTATGGAGCTTTTTGAGGAAGGCTTTTTTGATAAGGAGAATGTAAGGCTGATAGGTACCACAGCTCTTACAATAAAAAAGGCAGAGGATAGAGATACTTTCAAGCATACTATGGAAAAAATAGGTGAACCTATTGCCGCATCAAAAGTAGTGGAGGATGTAGAAGGTGGTGTGAATTATGCCAAAACTCTAGGATATCCGGTAGTACTTAGACCGGCATATACTTTGGGCGGCTCAGGTGGTGGCATAGTCTATAATGAAGAAGAACTTATAGAAACTTTGGATAATGGTCTAAGACTCTCAAGAGTTGGTCAAGTATTAGTAGAGAGAAGTA
This sequence comes from Lachnoanaerobaculum umeaense, assembly GCF_003589745.1. Classification (GTDB taxonomy): domain Bacteria; phylum Bacillota; class Clostridia; order Lachnospirales; family Lachnospiraceae; genus Lachnoanaerobaculum; species Lachnoanaerobaculum umeaense. Next base: position 103,916 of record NZ_CP032364.1, read on the forward strand.
TTGCAGGATGGAAAGAAATAGAATATGAAGTGATGCGTGACGGCATTGGAAATGTTATAACTGTCTGCAATATGGAAAATATTGATCCTGTAGGAGTTCATACAGGTGACTCCATAGTGGTAGCACCAATTCAGACTCTTGGAGATAAGGAATACCAAATGCTTAGAAGTTCTGCACTAAATATTATTACAGAGTTGGGAATTACAGGCGGTTGCAATGTTCAGTATGCACTAAATCCTGATACCTTTGAATACTGTGTAATAGAGGTTAATCCAAGAGTTTCAAGGTCGTCTGCTTTGGCAAGTAAGGCTACAGGCTACCCTATAGCTAAGGTAGCTGCAAAAATAGCTTTGGGATACACTTTGGATGAGATAAAGAATGCAGTAACAGGAAAGACTTATGCGGCATTTGAACCTATGCTTGATTATGTAGTTGTTAAGATGCCTAGATTGCCATTTGATAAATTTATAAGTGCTAAGAGAGTTCTGGGTACTCAGATGAAGGCAACCGGCGAGGTAATGAGTATTTGTACCAATTTTGAAGGTGGACTTATGAAAGCCATTCGCTCACTTGAACAACATGTTGAAAGTTTGCTTAGCTATGACTATAGCCATCTGGATGTGGAAAGCTTAAAACTTGAACTAAAAAAGGTTGATGATAAAAGAATCTGGGTGATTGCCGAGGCATTGAGAAAGGGAATTTCATTTGAGGAAATACATGAAATAACAAAGATTGATATATGGTTTATTTCAAAGATATACAATATTATAAAAATGGAAAAGAGACTTTCCCATGAACCACTTGAAAAGGAACTTTTAAAAGAGGCAAAGAGAATAGAGTTTCCTGATAAGCTTATAGCTATGCTGTCAAAAAGAAGAGAAGAGGAAATAAAGGAATTAAGGCATAGCTTTGATATAAGGGCAGCTTATAAGATGGTAGATACCTGTGCCGGAGAGTTTGAATCTGAGACTCCATATTATTATTCCTGCTATGATGGGGTAAACGAGGCAAAATCAAATAATAGGAAAAAAGTATTGGTACTTGGTTCCGGACCTATAAGAATAGGGCAGGGAATAGAGTTTGATTTTTGCAGTGTTCACTGTACATGGGAGTTTAGTAGACAGGGCTATGAGACAATTATTATAAATAATAATCCCGAAACTGTAAGTACAGACTTTGATATTGCAGATAAGCTCTACTTTGAGCCTCTTACTCCTGAGGATGTAGAGAGTATTGTAGATATAGAAAAGCCTGACGGTGCAGTAGTACAGTTTGGAGGTCAGACTGTTATTAAGCTTACAGAAAGTTTGATGAAAATGGGAGTACCGATTCTTGGTACAGATGCAAGGGATGTGGATGTAGCAGAGGATCCGGAGTTTAGAGTTACATTTGACAACAATATAGTTTCAAGAAGTAATTATTTGGATTTTAGAAATAGAGGTTTTGATAGAAGGCTTTTAGATGAGAAAATAAGACTTATGGAGATAAAAGTAAATGGATTATAGAGACCACTAAGGGACATTGAATACTCAATGCCCCCTTTATAGTTATCCTACTGTATTTTGGTCATTTTACCACTGTAATCCACATAGTAATTGTCAATCCACTGATCCAAAGCTAAGGTTCCGTTAGTATTTAAGTAATACCAAGAACCTGATGATTTAATCCATCCGGTCTTCATGATGCCATTCTTATCTAAATAGTAAGTCTGATCATTGTAGCTTATAAAGCCTGAAGCAGGATTGCCTGAATTGTCAACAACTTTCCATTCACTGCCTGTCTGACTCCACTTGAAAGAGTTCGCATCTGTAATCTTCATGGCAGCATAGCCGGGTACAGCAACAGTTATGGAAATAGTGGCAGTAAGCAATAACATAGATATAGTTTTCTTCAACATAACTGACCTCATTTTCCATCAAAATATTCAAGCTAAAACTATAGCTTGTAATATTATTATAGCAATTTTTTTTTGTTTGAAAAGAGAATATATATGATGGTAAGAAACCGTAAGAAAAAAGAAAGAGATTAAGTTGCAATATATTTGGTATTAAAATATGACATCTAAGATACAATATGAAATGCTATAATACTTATAAATCTTATGGTATAATCTATAGTATTGAAGTTTTATAATGTGTTTTGATATTTGACATAGATTATAAAACATTTTGGTCGTGAGTACTGACTTTATAAAATAAACATATATGTACTTAAAAAATTTAGGGAGATAAATATGAAAATCAAATTGAGCAAATATATTGCGAAAAGACTTGTAGAACTTGGAATTTGTCATGGTTTCAGTGTTACAGGTGGTGGTGCTATGCATTTAAATAATGCTTTGGGACATGAAGATGGATTAACTATTACATATAATCATCATGAGCAGGCCTGTGCTATGGCGGCAGAAGCTTATGCCAGAATTAACAATCAGATGGCAGTATTATGTGTTACAACAGGCCCGGGAGGTACAAATGCTATTACAGGAGTACTTGGAGCATGGCTTGATTCAATACCGATGTTTGTGCTTTCGGGTCAGGTAAGATATGATTGGACAGCCAGATCTTCAAGAGTTGGTATCAGAGCTATGGGAGATCAAGAGTTTGATATATGTCAGTCTATAGACTGTATGTGCAAGTATAGTGAGATGGTTATAGAGCCTATGAGGATCAAGTATTTGGTTGAAAAATGTGCATATCTTGCAACACATGGCAGGCCGGGACCGGTATGGCTTGATATACCATTGGACGTACAGGCAAGTTTTATAGAAGAAGACGAGCTTATAGGTTTTGATATTGCAAACTATGAATTAGGAGGTGATGGCTGGGAAAAACCGTCACCATATAAGAAAGATATAGATAATTATACAAAGCTTGATTTGGATGATGAAGCTAAACCGGTATCAGATGAAGTATTGGAAGAAATAATAGATAAAATTAGAAATGCAAAAAGACCGGTATTTAATGCAGGCAACGGCATAAGAATAGGAAATGCACATAAAGAGTTTTTAGAGCTTATTGATTTGTTAAACATACCGGTAGTCGTTGGCTGGAATTCAGAGGATTGCTTGGAGGTTGAGCATCCTTTATATGCCGGAAGACCGGGAAATTTTGGTGACAGACCGGGAAACTTCGCAGTTCAAAACTCAGATCTTGTATTGTCAGTGGGTTCAAGACTCAGTCTTAGACAGGTAGGATTTAATCACAAGGGATGGGCTAGAGAAGCCTTTACTATAATCAATGATATTGATATTGAGGAGTTAAAGAAACCTACTCTGCATGTCGATATACCTGTGCATGCAGATTGCAAGATATTTATGCAGCAGTTGATTGATGCATTGAAGAAGCAAAAGACTCCGGTATTTGAAGGCGGTAAAGGCTTGCGTGAAATGAGTTGGAATGAAACAGTTAAGTACTGGTTAAAGAGATATCCTGTGTGCAAAGAGGAATTTCTTGAAAATGATGATAGCAAAAAAGCAAATGTATATGCTTTTATCAATGAGATAGGAAACAGAGCAAAACAAGATCAGATAACAGTAGTGGGAAATGGTTCAGCCTGTGTAGTAGGTGGACATTCGTATATAATCAAGAAGGGACAGAGATTTATATCAAATTCAGCAGTTGCTTCTATGGGCTATGATTTACCGGCTGCAATAGGTGCATATCTGGCTAATCTTGATGAAAAGAGATATGATAAGGAACTGATATTGATTACCGGTGATGGCAGTATACAGATGAACTTACAGGAGTTACAGACAATACTGCATCATAAGATGAACATCAAAATATTTCTGATAAATAATGAAGGCTATCACAGTATCAGGCAGACACAGTCTAAATTCTTTAGTGATGAACCGATGGTTGGAATAGGTCCTGACAGTGGAGATCTTTCTTTCCCTGATATGGGTAGAATATCAGAAGCTTATGGCATTCACTATATCAGTGCAAAGACAAACTCTGAGCTTTCAGAGGCTGTAGCTAAGACATTTGAGATGGCAGGACCAGTTATCTGTGAGGCATTCGTAACCAAGGAACAAAACTTTGAGCCGAAATCATCAGGTAAGCAATTACCGGATGGAAGAATGGTAAGCCCACCACTTGAGGACTTGGTACCATTTTTATCAGATGAGGAGATGGAAGAAAATATGATAATACCAAGAATGCCGGATTAAAGGAAATTTATGAGAATACTTATTACAGGGGCTGCTTCTTTTTTGGGCAGTCATTTGGTGGAATATTTTCTTGATAGAGGTGATGATGTACTTGCCTTGGTGAGAGAGAATGCCAGAGGTAGAGAAAGGCTTTCAAAGTATGAAGAAAAACCAAACTTTAAAACTATAGTTTTGGATATGATGGATATTGAAGGATTAGAAGAAGACTTTGATATATGTATACATCTAGCTTGGGGCGGTATAGGCAAGGCAGGAAGAATGGATAGAGCTATTCAATCGGAAAATATAGAGGCCGCAAAGATACTGATGAAATTGTGTAAGGAGAAGAATGCAAAAAGGATGCTCTTTGCCGGTTCCCAGGCAGAGTATGGTCAGACATTGGAGGATATACAAAAAAGATATGGAGAAAACTTTGATATCAAAGATATAGATATGCAGTATGAGGATTCTCCTACTTTTCCAAAGTCTGAATATGGTAAGGCTAAGCTTGAACTTAAGAGGGAGTTAAAGACTCTTGGAGATAAACTTGGTATAGAATATGTACATATGCGAATTTTTTCGGTGTTTGGAAAAGGAGACCATGAGACTTCTCTTATATCCTCATGTATAAATAATTTCATGAAAAATAAAGATGTGTATATAGGTGAGTGTAAGCAGGCTTGGAACTATATATATATTAAAGACCTTTGCCAGGCTGTATACCTATTGTCAAAAAAAGATTTAGAATCTAAATATGTATTCAATATAGCCAGTGAAAACAACAGGGTTTTGATGGATTATGTAAATAATATGAAAGATATACTGAAAAGTAAAAGTAGTATCATAGTGGAAAAAAGAGAAGCTGCAAGTGAGGGTACACCTTTTTTAAATCCGGATATTAGTAAATTAAAGGAAATAGGTTTTAAGGAAGTTTACGGCTTTGAAGGCGGTATCATAGAAATGTGTGATATCAAGGCTTAAAGAATATACATAGGAGAATATTTTTGAAAAAATGTATTAGTTGTAACGGTTCATTACATGAACTTATGAAAATAGAAAATATGCCGGCAAGTGCACAAGATATTCCGACAAAAGAAGAGCTTGAAAAAGACTGTGGTATAGAAGTATCGCTATGCGTCTGTGAGGATTGCAATCTTGTGCAGTTAAAAAATGATGCAGTTTATTATTATAGAGATGTTATAAGGGCAGGTGGTTATTCAACTACAATGGAAGAACTTAGAAAGAGCCAATATAGACATTTTATAGAGTTTGCATCATTGGAGGGAAAAAAGATAATAGAAGTAGGCTGTGGCAGAGGAGAATTTCTTGGGATGCTTTCAGGCTTTCCGGTAGAGGGATATGGTACAGAGCATAAAAAAGATCTTGTAGAGATTGCAAAAGAAGCAGGACTTAGAGTTGATGAGGATTTTCCTGAGAGTGAAGATCATATATTTAAGAACGGACCTTTTGATGCTTTTATGTCTTTTAATTTTTTGGAACATCAGCCGCATCCGAGAACATATTTAAAAGCAATATATAATAATCTATGTGATGAGGGCTATGGACTTATCACAGTGCCAAGTTTTGAATATATCATAGAGCAAAACAGTTTCTATGAGATAATTCCGGATCATATAGCTTATTACAGTTTTGAGAGTCTTACACATCTTTTGAATATATGCGGATTTGAAGTACTTGAAAAAGAGATGGTAAACAGAGATACCATATCAATGATAGTAAAGAAAAGAAAACTTCCAGATATTCGCGGTATTATTTCAAAGAAGAAAGATATTGCAACAGAGGTAGTGGAAACTGTAAAGAACTATGCTAAAGTGGGCAAGATAGCTATCTGGGGAGCATCACATCAAGGATTTACCCTTTGTGCCACCACAGGTATTGCAGACTATGTGGATTGTATAATAGATTCTGCACCTTTTAAGCAGGGGAAATTTGCTCCTGCCTCACATATTCCAATTATTTCACCGGATAAGGCAAGACAAAGAAAGCTTGAAGCAATTATAATAGTGGCACCGGGATATACGAATGAAATAGCGAATATTATAAGGACAAGCTTTGATGAGGGTGTAGACATATATACTTTGATGACTGATCGATTGCTGAAGATATAGTGAAAACAATCATCTTTTGTTTTATGTTATGAATAAATAGCCAAGATAAATTTTCTTGGCTATTTTTAAATTTATTAAACTATATATTTAAATTATTTTATCTGTTTTTTTGAAAATAAGATACTATTGTTACTGAAATTTTTGTGTATTTATGATATTTTTATCCGGTAAAATTAGCAATAGTATCATTTTATAGTATTTTTGGATAAAAATCAACAATGCAAAATTAATTGTCGATAAAAATGATTTTACAAAACACAAATCACATGATATTATTTGCCACTATAGAGTGAAAGGGAGGGAGATATGAAATGTACACTAAAACGGTAAAGTATTAAATATTGCATGATAAAAGGAGTGATCAAGATGATGACTCCCAATTTAATATTTTACAAAAAACATAAAAAAGGAGGCTCAATGGTACAACTAAAGAAACGCGTATTAGCCGCTCTTTTATCATTTGTGATGGTATTCTTATCAATGAGTGAATTCTTCACAGCCTATGCAGGACCACCGGGTATAGTGAATGATCCTGATATTTTGGCGGAAGTCACATATGATAGAAATGTGGTAAACAGTAGGGGAAACAGTGACTTCTATGTAGGAGAGGAAGTTTCGTTCTATGCAAATATTACGATATCATCTATTACAAGGAGTATTCCGGGAGCATATGGAGTGCTTTATATTCCAAAGAAAGTATTTCCAAGTATAAGCTCAAGTAATATTTCTACATGGATAAACAGACCTGCAAGCAACTTTTTAAGTATTGACAGCTCAGATAGCGAGTTTCACAAAGTTAAACTTAAATTTATAAGTCTTGGAGGCGGTACTACTCAGACAGTACCTTTTAAGGGAACAATAAAAGATCGTTCATTGGCAAATGATGAGACCTATGTAATTCCTTATCAGGTATATGATGCAAATGATACTTTGCTTGAGAGTACCAACAATACCTTTTCTGCAAAGACATATCCGGTAGGATATACAGATGAAAACAATAATATCAGAAGAGATTATTACTATGCAGAGGGTACAAGCAGTTTACAAAACAGTACAACTCTGGCAAATGATTTGTCTACCTTTATTCAGTTTAATACAAGAAGAACAAATTGGCCGGCAGCAGGTACATATCATGGTACAGAGACAAAGATTGTAGGTGGTGACAGAAGAAAGACAAGAATTACTGTACAGCTACCTGCAAATGAAAACTTTGATACTACAGAGACAAGAAACAGTAGTTGGACATATAATGCTGCAAATCATACTATAACTAAGGATGTGGAATTCCAAAGTAACTTAAACTACACTAATGATGGTTTCAATATCAGATATAATAATCAGACGGTAGGTACACAGGCATCTCCTGTGACAGTGGAATTTCCTATTACTTGGCAGTATATAAATGATGACGGTTCACTGGATACAGCATCACTTGAGAAGTCAAAGAGTTCTGCAAGATATTGGTCCTTTCCGAGAGTTCCGGCAGCTGATAGAGGTATTTATACAAATAAAAATGCCAGTCCGTGGAGATTTACTTTTACAGACAGAGACAAGACAGAGCATGTTTATAACATGGGTTTTAGCTGGAACTGGTATGTAGGTAATCCTGAAGAATACCCTACTATGGGGACATATCATACAAGAGTAAGCTCTGTAGTTGATACACCGGTTACAGATATGGAACTTGTGGGATATCAGATAAGAACACTTAATCCTACAGGTAAGGTTGTAGATGCAACAGGAACTATACAGACCATACCTGCACTTGATAATACACAGCTTGCAGCTCTTTCAAACAATCAACTTATAGGTACAAAGGATGATGGAAGTGAGGAAGTAATTGCTACAAATATTCAAATTACAAGTAATTCTGATGAGGTTAGACTTCCGACTCCTAAATTCTATAAGAAGATAGAGCTTAAGTTTACAAATCCTATAGAGATTCAGGCTCCTACCTCAAGAGTAGTGGATATAAGATATAGATTCCGTTTTGAAGAAAATGCGTATAATACTACAAAAGCTCTGTTGGCATCAAAGCCAAACAATGCAAACAGTAATGTTCAGACAAGAAATAGTGTAACAGTAACCGGAGATAATGGTGCCGGAAGAACATGGACAGCCGGTGGTAGTGATTATGTTACCTGGACAAAGGCTTTTGCGGCAGAGTATGAGCATGATACACAGAATCAGAATCTTGGAACAAAGTATCTGAACGAAGAGTTCGGTATGACTGACAATGTAAGATTCCATTACTACTTACCACCAGGTGGTAGAAAAATAAAAAATCCGAAGTTCTTCGTACTTGCAGATCCTGCACTTGAGTTTAAGAGCATTCAGACCAGTACAGGCTATACTCCTGAACTTACACCTGCTGTTATGAGTAACTACAGAGTGGAATATAACTTTAAGAACACAGGAAAGACAGCTTATATATGGGATCTTCCGGATATAAATATTCCTGAGGGAAATGACAGATATAATAATGTATACTTCAGTACCAGATTTAAGACTACAAGAAATATGGCAGGCGGTCAGAATAGTATCGACACCTATTTGTCTTGGGATAATAATGAAGAGGCTACTTCTAATGAAGTACTCGGTAAGTACGAAGATGTACTTGACCTTGATAATGACGGAAACACCACAGAGAAGTTTAGTAGTAAGAAGGCTACATATCTTTACTCACCGCCTTTAGAGTTGATCCTTACAAAGAGATCAAAGAGAGCAGATTCAGATGTTGCTCAATTTTCATCGCTTACAACACCTGACAGTGAGCAGATAGTAGACTATAAGCTTAATATCTTTAATAACTCTATAACAGGAGTTAGCGGATTTACATTCTTTGATATCCTGCCACATGTGGGTGATAAGGCAATTGCACCTGATCAGCAGGGTAACTATGCTAACAGAGGTTCAACATACAGACTTGGACTTACAGGTCCACTTGATCCTAATCCAAACTATACATATGAATACAGTACAACCCCTGTTACAGAAGGAAATATAGCTGCAAACTATGCAGGAGCTACATGGACTTCATCAGTATCAGACTGGTCAGCTGTTACTATGTTCAGAATAAAGATGAAGCCTGGATATACACTGGCAAGTGGATCATCAGATGATATTACATTCAGAGCAAAGATGCCTGATACCACTCCGCTTGATACCACAAACAAAGCGGTAAATACCTTTGCGGGATTTGCCGGAGACAGCTATACAGGTGCATTTGAGGCACTCAGCAATGTTGTAATACCAAAGAAATATAAGATCAGCGGTAAGATCTACTATGATGTTCCACCTGCAGGTGGAAGCGGAAACGGTACATATCTTACAACTGATGATGACGTACCTGCAGCAGGCAGAACGGTAAGTCTTTATGATGCAAGCGGTAATCCGGTACTTGATGAATCAGGTAATCCGATGACTACCACAGCCAATGCAAACGGAGACTACGCATTTGACAACATTTCAAGAGCAGGAACATACAAAGTAGTGATAACACCGGGAGTAGGAGATACAATAAGTACAAACCGTGTTACATCTACATCACTAATAATAGGAAATGACTTTGCTGACGGAACTCAGGGAAGCAATCCTGTATTTGATACAAGCGTAACACTTACACCAAGTGATGATAAGAAAACAGCAAACGCTGCGCTTGTGGCAAGTAATTCTACATTAAAAGTAAAATATGTAGATATGGCAGGCAATCCGATACCGCTTGATGACGGAAGCGGAAATGTGGCCGATACGGACAGTGTTCACGGCTTTAGAGATCCATATACGGTGACACCGCCTACAACACTTACAGGTGTGGCTAATTATGAGTATGCGGAGCCGGATCTTACAAACGGCAGACCGCTTACAGGAACATTAAATCCGGGACAGAATGTCGTAGTATTAAAATACAAGAGAAAGACTGCAGGAAATATAACAGTAAACCACTTTGAAGTAGGTGGAAGTACACAGTTATATACCCCTACGGGAGCGACAGCACCAAGTGCGGAAACTTATGTAGGTACAGAAAAACTTGGATTAACAGAGAATCTTACAAACAAAGAAGCAGACATCGCAAACTTCGAGTATGTAAGCACAGAAGTAACCGGAGCACCGTCAGCGACATCGCCAACAGCTACAGGTGATACAACAGTTACATATCAAACAGCACCACAGACAGTAACCTACAGATACAAGAGAAAAGATGCTGCAAATATAACAGTCAACCACTATGAAGTGGGAGGAAGTACCCAGCTTTATACACCTGCGGGAGCGGCAGCACCAAGTGCAGAGACAATCTCGGGAGCAGGAAAGCTTGGAACTACACAAAATCTTACAAACAAAGCATCAGACATCGCAAACTTTGAATATGTAAGTACAGATGTTACCGGAGCATCAAGTGCAACAACACCGACATCGACAGGTGCAACAACACTTACTCACGGAAACACACCACAGACAGTAACTTATTACTATAAGAGAAAAAATGCGGGAGATGTTATAGTACATCACTATGAGCAGGGAACAACAACACAGCTTGTACCTGATGTAACATTAAACGGAACAAACAAGCTTGGATTGCCATATAATACAACAACACAGACAATTCCAAACTTTACGGTAGTAACAGTGCCGACAAACCAAAACGGTACATACCAACCGGGAACACAGACAGTAACTTATTACTACAAGAGAAATGATGCAGGAAATGTTATAGTAAACTTTGTAGAACAGGGAACAAACACTCCACTTAAGAGTCCGGAGACAAAGAGCGGAGCAGGCAAGCTTGGTCTAGCTTATACAACAACACCTGATACTTTCGCAAACTATGAGCTTGTAAGTGCAACACCTACAAATCATACAGGAAATTATCCACCGGCAGGAAGTGATATCACAGTAACTTATGTTTACAGAAGAAAGAATGCCGGAAATATAACAGTAAACCACTACGAGGTAGGCGGAAGTACACAGCTTTACACACCGGCAGGTTCAGCAAGCGCTTCAGCAGAGAACTTTAACGGAAGCGGAAAGCTTGGACTTTCTGAAAATCTCACAAATAAGGCGGCAGATATAGCCAACTTTGAGTATGTAAGCGTAGATATAACCGGAGCAAGCGGAGCAAGCACACCGAATGCAAGCGGTGATACAGGCGTAACATACCAGACAGGAAATCAGGTAGTGACATACAGATATAAGCGTAAAGATGCGGCAAATATCACAGTACATCACTACATTGACGGAACAACCACAGAACTTTACACACCGGCAGGAGCATTGACACCGGGACCTGAGACAATAAACGGAAGTGGAAAGTTAGGACTTACAGAGAACCTTACAAACAGATCGGCAGATATAGCTAATTATGAGTTTGTAGGAGTGGATGTAAGCAGTGCTGCAAGTGCAACAACCCCAAGTGCAACAGGAGCAACAACTCTTACACATGGAAATGCACCGCAGACAGTAATCTATAAGTACAGAAGAAAGAATGCTGGAAATATCGTAGTTAACCACTACGAGGTTGGCGGAAGTACACAGCTTTATACACCAGCAGGAGCAGCATCACCAAGTGCACAGACCTTTGACGGAAGCGGAAAGCTTGGACTTGTTGAAAACCTTACAAACAAGGAAGCAGATATAGCTAACTATGAGTTTGTAAACGTGGAAGTAACTGCAGCACCGGGAGCAAGTACCCCGACAGCTACAGGAGCTACAGGAGTTACATACAGAGCAGGAACTCAGACAGTAACCTATAGATACAGAAGAAAGAATGCAGCAAACATAACAGTACATCACTACGAGGACGGAACAACAACAGAGCTTTACACACCTGCAGGAGCGGCTGCACCAAGTGCGGAGACAATCTCAGGAGCAGGAAAGCTTGGAACAAATGAAAACCTAAATAACAGAGCGGCTGATATAGCAAACTTTGAATATGTAGGAATTGATGTAAGCGGAGCACCAAGTGCAACAAGCCCAAGCAGCACAGGAGCAACAACCCTTACACATGGAAACAATGCACAGACAGTAATCTATAAGTACAAGAGAAAAGATGCAGGAAATGTTATAGTAAACTTTGTAGAGCAGGGAACAAACACTCCACTTAAGAGTCCTGTTACAATGAACGGAGCAGGAAAGCTTGGTTTACCATATACAACAACACCTGATACTTTCGCAAACTATGAGCTTGTAAGTGCAACACCTGCAAACCATAGTGGAAACTACCCAAATGCAGGAAATGATATAACTGTAACCTATATTTATAGACGCAAGAACTCAGGAAATATCACAGTAAATCACTTTGAGGCAGGAACAACAAATCAGCTTTACAAACCGTCAGGAGCGGCAGCACCAAGTGCACAGACTTTCGACGGAACAGGAAAGCTTGGATTAAGTGAAAACCTCACAAATAAAGAAGCAGCTATCTCAAACTACGAGTATGTAAGTGTAGATGTAACCGGAGCAGGCGGAGCAAATACCCCGACAGCAAGCGGAGATACTACAGTTACATATCAGACAGGTAATCAGGTAGTAAACTATTACTACAAGAGAAAAGATGCTTCAAATATAACAATACATCACTACGAGGACGGAACAACAACAGAGCTTTACACACCTGCAGGAGCGGCCGGCCCAAGTGCAGAGGTCATCTCAGGAAGTGGAAAGCTTGGAACAAATGAAAACCTTACAAACAAGGAAGCAAATATAGCAAACTTTGAGTATGTAAGTGTGGATGTAAGCGGAGCTCCAAGTGCGACAACACCTGGAACAAATGGAGCAACAACCCTTACACATGGAAATGCACCACAGACAGTAATCTATAAGTACAGAAGAAAAGATGTGGGAAATGTATTGGTACATCACTACGAAGCGGGAACTACAACATCAGTATCACCTGATGAGAACTTAAGCGGAGTAGGAAAGTCAGGACTTACATACACAACAAGCCCTGCAACTGTAGCAAACTACACAGTAGTAAATACAACACCTACTAACCACACAGGAACATATCCAAATACCGGAACAACAGTAGTAACATATGAGTACAAGAGAAACGATGGAGGAAATGTAATAGTACATCATTACGAGGATGGAACAACAACTCCACTTGTACCTGATACTACACTAAATGGAAGTGGAAAGCTTGGTCTACCATATACTACTACAGAGCATAACATACCAAACTTTACGCTAGTAGCTCAGCCGTCAAATAAGAATGGAACATATACAAGCGGTAATCAGGAAGTAACCTATTTTTATAGAAGAAATGATGCCGGAAATGTATTGGTACATCACGTAGAGCAGGGAACAACAAATGCAGTATCAGCAGATGAGACCTTAAGTGGAGTAGGCAAGTCAGGACTAACATATACTACAAGTCCGGCAAATGTAGCAAACTACACAGTAGTAAGCACAACCCCTACAAACCACACAGGAATCTATCCAAATAGTGGAACAACAGTAGTAACCTATGAGTATGTAAGAAACAATGCAGGAAATGTAATAGTACATCATTACGAGGATGGAACAACAACTCCACTTGTACCGGATACAACATTAAACGGAAGTGGAAAACTAGGTCTTCCATATACTACTACAGAGCACAGTATTCCAAACTTTACATTGGTAGCCCAGCCAAGTAATAAGAATGGAACATATACAAGCGGTAATCAGGAAGTAACATACTTCTATAGAAGAAATGATGCCGGAAATGTATTGGTACATCATTACGAAGCCGGAACTACAACATCAGTATCACCGGATGAGAATCTAAGTGGTGCAGGAAAGTCAGGACTTACATATAATACAAGTCCTGCAACAGTAGCAAACTTTACAGTAGTAAATGCGACACCAACAGACCATACAGGAACCTATCCAAGTAGTGGAACAACAGTAGTAACCTATGAGTATGTAAGAAATGATGCTCAGAGTGTAACTGTAAAATATGTAGAACAGGGAAGTGGAACACCACTGGATACAGATGATGTAATGGGAGGAGCAGGAAAACTGGGACTACCATATACAACAACAGAAAAGAATATCCCTAACTACGAGTTGGTAGCACAACCTGTAAATAAGAACGGTACATATACCAATACACCACAGACAGTAATCTATGAATATAGAAGAATGCCTGCGGGAGATGTAACAAGTATTTATGTAGATGAGGATGGAAATGAGATAGATATACCTGAGACCCAAAGCGGAACAGGAAAGCTAGGTCTTCCATATACAACTACATCAAAGACAATACCAAACTTCACATTAGTGAGCATACCTGCAAATGCAAATGGAACATTTATACCTGGTCCACAGACAGTAACCTATGTATATAGAAGAGCAGATGCCGGAGATGTAACGGTATACCACAAGTCCGTATATGATAATAGCGACTTAAGCACACCTACAGTACTTGACGGAAGCAGAAAGCTGGGACTTCCATATACAACAACCCCTGAGACTTACTCAGACTATGAGATAGATACTATACCTGGAAATGCAACAGGAACATATGTAAGCGGAAGCCAAAGTGTAACCTATCTCTATAAGAGAAAGCAGTCAGGTGGAGTAGTAGTAAATTATCTGGACAATCATGGAAACAGGATTGAGACACCTGATACAATAACAGGAAGTGATAATGTAGGTTTGCCATATACAACAACACCAAAGACCATACCAAACTATAGACTGATAATAGTACCGCCAAATGCAAATGGAGTATTTACAGTACCACCAATAACAGTAAATTATATCTATAAGCGTGAGGATGCGGGAGATGTTGTAATCGAGCATATAGATGAGAATGGAAATGTACCACTGGAAACACCGGAGGTACTGGATGGAAGTGAGAAGCTGGGAGAGAGCTATACATCAAGTTCAAAAGTATTTGAAAACTACGATCTAATAAGTGTGCCAAGTAATGCAAATGGAGTATTTACAAGTGGAAGCCAGAGTGTGACATATGTATATCGCAGAAAGGATGCCGGAGATGTAATAGCCCATTATGTAGATACAGCAGGACTACCAATAGAGAGTGATGAAATACTTGATGGAAGTAGAAGCCTAGGCCTACCATATGAAACAGCATCAAAGGAGATAGCAGGATATACTTTACTGTTAGTAAGGGGATCAGAGACAGGAGTATTTAGCCCGGGAAGAATAGAAGTAACTTATATTTATAAGAAGAATCCTGGACAAGTAATAATACCACAACCTGTAATACCGGTTACTCCGGTAACACCGGGAAGCATAACTCCTATAAGTCCAGTAACACCGGGAGGAGTGACTCCGGTAACACCGGAAGGAAGTATCCCTTCAAGGATAGCTACCCCAAGCCAGATAAATCGTCCGGGTGATAGATATCAGGATTTGGTAATCAGACCGACTGCAACTCCATCAATAGCAACATCATCAAATGTAAGCAGAGGAGGAAGCACAGGTGCAGGAGGAAGTAGTACGCTAAGAACTGAAAAGGTAAATACAGTTACTGACGGACAATCAAAGAGTGACAAGGAATTAATCTTGATAGATAATGCAACACCATCAAGAGAGCCACAAAAGTCAGATTATCAAAAAGAAACAAAGCAAACGACATCAGCAACATCAGCAACAAGAATCGGATTATCGGTTCCAAAGACAGAGGATACAAAAGATATGAGAGGATATATATTTGCTCTTATAACATCACTGACAGCTGTAATGGCACTTGCACTCAAGAAAAAAGAAGATAGATAATTTTTTCGGCTCCCGACTTAGGTTGGGAGCTTTTTTGAACATAAATATATTTAGTGTTCATAAAACTACAGAATAGATTTTATTTTTTAATAAAAATTTAAAAATACATTTCATTATTTTGCAAGTTATGTTATAAGTATATGCAGAGTAAGAGTGTTAAGGAGGAGAAAAGTATGATTTGAAAATATTGCAGAATCAGGCTTTTGGAGTGATCAATAAGATGACTCCTATATTTGATTACAATAAAATTAATAAGGAGGTTTAATGAAGCAATTTAGAAAACGCTTTTTAGCTATGCTATTATCTTTTGTGATGGTTTTTCTGTCAATGGGAGATATGCTTACGGCTTATGCCGGACCACCGGGGGTGGTTGATGACCCGGATATATTATCAAGCATTACATATGATGATGTGGCAACAGCTGCAAGAGGAAACACAGACTT
Organism: Lachnoanaerobaculum umeaense; assembly: GCF_003589745.1. Lineage (GTDB taxonomy): Bacteria > Bacillota > Clostridia > Lachnospirales > Lachnospiraceae > Lachnoanaerobaculum > Lachnoanaerobaculum umeaense. The sequence goes on from NZ_CP032364.1 coordinate 120,364, forward strand.
TTATGTAGGTGAAGAAGTACCGTTCTATGCAAAAATCAGAATTTCATCACCGTCAAGAAGTTTGCCAGGGGCATATTCAAAACTTTATTTGCCAAAGAAAGTATTTGGAAATTATATAAGTTCATCAAATATTTCGACATGGTTAAACAGGCCGGCAACAGACTATCTAAGTATTGATAATACCAGTGACAACGAATACATAATTGTTACAATGAAGTATAATACTTTAGGTGGAGGTGTAACTCAGACAGTGCCTTTTAAGGCAACAATACAGCCGAACTCGCTTGCCAATAATGAGACTTATACAATACCTTGGCAGGTATACAGTGCTGACGGAACACTGCTTGAAAGCAATAACAATACCTTTACAGCCAAGACATATCCTATAGGATATACGAGTGAGACAAGCAATTATTCAAACACTTTCAGCTTTTTACAGGGAAGTTCAGATCTGCAAAATAACACTACTTTATCAAATGATAATGTCAGTAGAATATATATATATACAAACAGAACCGACTGGCCTGCAGCAGGAACATTTCATGGTACTTCTACCAAGAATATAGGTTCAGACAGAAGAAAGACAAGGCTTACAGTACAGCTTCCGGCTAATGAGAGGTTCGATACAACCGATCCAAATAATGCGGGATGGACATATAATGCAAGTAACCATACCATAACCAGAGATAAACAGTATGGAAATATCTATACGGAATATGATTATTTCTATATTAAGTATAATAATCAGGCTGTAGGTACTACATACCCATATGAAACAGTATCTTTTCCGATTTCTTGGCAGTATGTAAATGATGACGGGTCGTTAGATGCGGCATCTCTTGAGAAATCTGTAGTTACCGCCAGATATAGTTCATATCCGGGAACTCCGCCTACAGACGGAAATATCTATTTCAGAAAGTCGACAAATTCGCCATATACAATCTTGCTTGGAGATCAGGATACAACTATTCATAGTTATACTATGAGTGCGTATTGGTACTGGAGTACAGGAACTCCGTCACAGTATCCGGTACAAGGAGCATATCATCATACAATAGATTCTATTGAGGATACTCCTGAAGTGGATATGGATTTTATATCATATAAAATAAGATATCCTAATGCAACAGGATATGTTCAGGGAACTACAGGTTCGACTTCGTATCAGTCTATTCCTGTACTGGATGCCACACAGCAGGCAGCACTTTCACATAATAAACTTATAGGTACAAAGGCGGATGGAAGTACGGAAATAATAGCTACAAACATATCTATTACTTCTGATTCCACAGAGGTTACATTACCTGCACCTAAGCACTATAAAAAAATAGAACTTAAGTTTGACAATCCTATAGAAGTACAGGCTGTAGGCTCAAATGCAATAGAAATTGTATATAAGTTCAGATTGGAGCAGGGCGCTTACAATAATGTAAAGAACCAGCTTGCTCCTATGCCTAACAATTCAAATTCAAGTGTATATACTTATAACAAAGCCACATTGAAAGCGGACACGGGAAAGGCTTCAGCAATTACTCCTTCAGCCAGAGACTGGGCAAAATGGACAAAGGCTTTTGCTTACGAGTACCAGCATTATTATCAAAATAATGACCTGGGAACAAAATACATCAATGATATAGCAAGCGTGTCTGATAATATACAGTTCTATTACAACTTAGGTGCCGGCGGCAGAGATATAAAAAATCCTAAGTATTATGTTTTGGCAGATCCGGGATTTGAGTTTCAAGAATTAACCGGAAATAATTATTATAATCCTCAATTGACACCGGCTGTTTTAAGCAATTACAGAGTGGAGTATAACTTTAAAAATACAGGAAAGACTGCATATATATGGGATTTTCCTGATTTGAATTTACCTCAAGGAAACAGTACATACTACTATTTATATCTGTATCCTAAATTTAAGTTTACCAGAAATGTTACGGCAGGACCGGGTACTATAGATACGTATCTTTCTTGGGATAATAATGAGGAAGCTCCTGTAAGCAGTCAGATACCTGGACTTTATGCGGATACACTTGATCTAGACAATGACGGTAATACTACAGAGAAGTTCTCAAGTAAGCAGGAGAAGTATGTATATACTCCACCTCTTGAGCTTATATTAACAAAGAGATCAAAGAGAGCCGATGCCGGAAATACACAGTACTCATCTATTACCACTCCGGACAGTGAGCAGATAGTAGATTATCAGCTAAATATCTTTAACAACTCGGTTGATCCGGTGAGCGGATATACATTCTTTGATATCCTGCCTCATGTAGGTGATAAGGCTGTAGCACCTGATCAGCAGGGTAACTATGCAGATAGAGGTTCTACATATAAGGTAACTTTGACAGGGCCTATTACTGCAAATCCAAACTATACTTATGAGTATAGTACAACACCTGTTACAGAAGGGAATATAGCTGCAAACTATGCAGGAGCAACATGGGTTACATCAGTATCGGACTGGTCTCAGGTAACTATGCTCAGAGCAAAGATGAAGCCGGGACATGTACTTTCAAGTCACAGTACTGATATAATTACATTTAAAGCAAAGATGCCAAGTACAGTACCGCTTGATACTACAGATAAGGCGGTAAATACATTTGCAGGATTCTCAGGTGATAATTATACAGGAGCCTTCGAAGCACTAGCTAATACTGTAACACCTAAGAAGTACAAAATAAGCGGTAAGATTTACTATGATGTACCTCCTACAGGTGGAACTGCAAACGGTACATATCTTACAACAGATGATGATGCACCTGCTGCAGGAAGAAGTGTAGCACTCTATAAATCAGATGGAACACCGGTTATAGGAACAGACGGAAACCCTGTAACTACTATAGCTGATAGTAATGGTGACTATTCATTTGACAATATCTCAACTCAGGGTACATACAAGGTAGTAGTTACTCCGGGTACGGGAGATACATTAAGCGGAATACATGTTACTTCAACATCACTTGTAATAGGTAATGATTTTAACAACGCTACACTTGGAGGAAATGCTGTATTTGAGGCAAATGTCACAGTAACACCGAGTGCGGATAAAAAGACTGCCAATGCGGCCCTTGAAGCAAGCAATTCAACACTTAAAGTAAAGTATGTAGATATGTCAGGTAATCCGATACCTCTTGATGACGGAAGCGGAAATGTGCCGGATACAGATTCTACACATACATTTAGAGCGGCATATAATGTTACTCCACCGACTGCACTTACAGGTGTAACAAACTTTGAATATGCTGAGCCTGATCTTACAAACGGCAGACCTCTTACCGGTACACTGAATCCGGGTCAGAATGTCGTTATACTTAAGTATAAGAGAAAACAGGCGGGAGATATTACAGTACACCACTATGAGGTGGGTCAGACTACCGAACTTTATAAACCGGCAGGAGCTACTACTACAAGTGCAGAGGTATTTGACGGTACTGCTAAGCTTGGACTGACTGAGAACCTTACAAATAAGTCGGCAGATATTCCAAACTTTGAATATGTAAGTGTAGATAGAAGCGGTGCAAACTCAGCTACAACACCAAGTGCAATAGGAGCTACAACAGTAACATATCAGACAGCTCCACAGACTGTAACTTATTATTACAAGAGGAAGAATGCAGCTAATATTACAGTTCACCACTATGAGGATGGAACTACAACAGAGCTTTATACACCTACAGGAGCAAGTACTCCTACTGCAGTTACTATCTCAGGTAGTGGCAAGCTGGGACTTACAGAGGATCTTACAAATAAAGCGACTGATATACCAAACTATGAATATGTGAGTGTTGATGTAGCCGGAGCACCAAGTGCAACAGCACCGGGTACAGCAGGAGAAACAACTCTTACACATGGAAGCACTGCACAAACAGTAATCTATAAGTATAAACGAAAAGATGCCGGAAATGTTATAGTACATCACTATGAGCAGGGAACAACAACGCAGTTAGTACCGGATATGACATTAAATGGTACAGGAAAGCTTGGATTGCCTTATACAACAACCACTCAGGCTATACCAAACTTTACAGTGGTAACAGTACCGGCAAATCAGAATGGTACATATCAAACCGGTGCTCAAACAGTAACTTATTACTATAAGAGAAATGACGCAGGAAATATCACTGTAAATCATTATGAAGTAGGAGGAAGTACACAGCTTTATACACCGGCAGGAGCGGCTGCACCAAGTGCGGAGGTATTTGACGGTACAGGAAAGCTTGGACTGAGCGAGACATTTGTAAACAGAGAAGCCGACATAGCCAACTATGAATATGTCAGTGTTGATACAAGTGGAGCACCGGGACTTACAGCAACTGGAGGCTCAGGACAGACAAATGTCACATATCAGACCGGAGCTCAAACAGTAACTTATAGATATAGAAGAAAGAATGCTGCAAATATCACAGTTCATCATTACGAAGATGGAACTACAACAGAGCTTTATACACCGGCAGGAGCAACTACTCCTAGTGCAGTTACGATCTCAGGAAATGGAAAGCTTGGATTGACTGAAAATCTTACAAACAAGGAAGCAGATATAACAAATTACGAGTTTGTAGGTGTGGATGTAAGTGGAGCACCAAGTGCAACAAGCCCGGGAGCGACAGGAGCTACAACACTTACGCATGGAACTACAGCACAGACTGTTATCTATAAGTACAGAAGAAAAGATGCCGGAAATGTTGTTGTAAATTATGTGGAGCAGGGAACTAATGTACCTCTGAAGACTCCTGATACCCTAAATGGAGCAGGAAAACTTGGACTGACATATACAACTACTCCGCAAAACTTTAATAATTATGATCTTGTCAGTGCAACACCGGCAAATCATACCGGAAACTATCCTAATGCAGGAAATGATATTACTGTAACCTATGTGTATAGAAGAAAGGATGCAGGAAATATTACTGTAAACCACTTTGAAGTGGGAGGAAGTACACAACTTTACAAGCCGGCAGGTTCAGCTACAGTAGCGCCGGAAAGCTTCGTAGGAACAGGAAAGCTTGGATTATCTGAGAACCTTGGAAATAGAGAAGCTGATATAGCCGATTATGAGTTTGTAAGCGTTGACACTACCGGAGCATCGGGAGCAAATACTCCTAGCGCAACCGGAGACACAGCGGTTACATATGTAGCAGGAAATCAGACTGTAACTTATAGATACAGAAGAAAGGATGCTGCAAATATAGTTGTTCATCACTACGAGGTCGGAACAACAAATGAACTCTATACACCGGCAGGAGCAGGAGCTGTAGGACCGGAGATTATCTCAGGAACCGGAAAACTTGGAACAAATGAAAATCTTACAAATCAGGCTGCTAATATAGCAAACTTTGAGTATGTAAATGTGGATGTCAGTGGAGCACCAAGTGCAACAAGCCCGGGAGCAAATGGAGCTACAACACTTACACATGGAACTAATCAACAGACTGTAATCTATACATATAGAAGAAAGAATGCAGGAAATGTATTAGTTCATCACTATGAAAATGGTACAACAACATCAGTGTCCGCTGATGAGAACCTAAGTGGCGTAGGAAAGCTTGGACTAACATATAATACAAGCCCGGCAAGTGTAGCTAATTATACTGTAGTAAGCACAACACCTACAAATCACACAGGAAATTATCCGGCAAGTGGAACAACGGTAGTAACATATTATTACACCAGAGATGATGCAGGAGATGTAACAGTTCATCACTATGAAGATGGTACAACCACTCCATTGATGCCTGATATTACAATAAGTGGTACAGGTAAGCTTGGACTTCCATACACTACTACAGAGCATAATATTCCAAACTTTACACTGGTAGCCCAGCCGGTTAATAAGAATGGAACATATACTGTAGGAAATCAGGAGGTTACATATTTCTATAGAAGAAATGATGCCGGAAATGTAATAGTACATCACTATGAAAACGGAACAACAACATCTGTATCTCCTGATGAGAATCTAAGTGGTGTAGGTAAACTAGGACTTACTTATAGTACAAATTCTGCAAATATACCTAACTATACTGTTGTAAATGCAACACCACTAGACCATGCAGGAAATTATCCGGCAAGTGGAACAATAGTAGTAACATATCTCTACACAAGAAACGATGCCGAAGATGTGACTGTAAAATATCTTGAACAGGGAAGTGGTACACCACTTGATACGGATGATGTATTGAATGGAGCAGGAAAGCTTGGATTGCCATATACTACTACAGAGAAGAATATTCCTAACTATGAACTGGTAGCCCAACCGGTTAATAAGAATGGTACATACAGTAACACACCACAGACAGTAATCTATGAATATAGAAGAATGGCTGCAGGAGATGTAACAAGCGTTTATGTAGATGATGAAGGTAATGAAGTTTCCACACCGGATGTTCAATCAGGAGCAGGAAAGCTTGGTTTGCCATATACTACTACAGCAAAGACTATACCAAACTTTACTTTAGTAAGTGTGCCAAGTAATGCAAATGGAACATTTACAAGTGGCCCACAGACAGTAACCTATGTTTACAGAAGAGCCGATGCGGGAGATGTAACTGTATATCACAAGTCAGTATATGATAATAGTGATTTAAGTACACCAACAGTGCTTGATGGAACAAGAAAGCTTGGACTTCCATATACTACAAGTCCTGAGACGTATTCAGACTTTGAGGTAACTACTGTGCCAAGTAATGCAAATGGAACATTTACAAGTGGTCCACAGACAGTAACTTATCTCTATAAGAGAAAGCAATCAGGTGGAGTAAAGGTAAATTATTTGGATAATCATGGAAATAGTATTGAAACACCGGATACAATAACAGGAAGTGACAATGTGGGCTTACCATATACTACATCACCAAAGACTATTCAATACTATGATTTGATAACAGTACCGGCTAATGCAAATGGAACATTTACTGTAGCACCTATTACAGTAGATTACATTTACAAGCGTCAAGATGCCGGAGATGTGGTTATTGAGCATATAGATGAGAATGGAAATGTACCTCTAGAGACTCCGGAGGTATTGGATGGAACAGAGAAACTTGGAATGCCATATACTTCAAGTGTGAAAGCATTTGAAAACTTTGATGTAATAAGCGTACCAAGTAATGCTAATGGAACATTTGAAAGTGGAAGTCAGACTGTGACATATGTATATCGCAGAAAAGATGCGGGAGATGTAATTGCCCATTATGTAGATACTGCATGGCTTCCAATAGAGAGTGATGAAATACTTGATGGTACAAGAAGCCTTGGCTTGCCATATGCAACCAATGCAAAGGATATCGAAGGATATACGCTATATCTTGTACAGGGTTCTGAGACCGGAGTATTTACAAGTGGTACAATAACAGTAACTTATGTTTATAAGAAGAATCCGGGACAGGTAATAATACCACAACCTGTAGTTCCAACAATTCCGGTTACACCTGGAATAATAACACCAGGAACTCCAGGAAGTATAAGTCCTATAATACCGGGAACACCAGGAACAGTAACTCCGGTCACACCGGGAAGCGTAACTCCTATAATTCCGGGAACACCAGGTTCAGTAAATCAGGTAACACCGGATGGAACTACTCCTTCAAGAATAGCTACACCAAGTCAGATAAATCGTCCGGGTGATAGATACCAGGATTTGGTTATTAGACCAACAGCAACACCATCTATTGCAACATCATCAAATGGAAGCAGAGGTGGAAGTTCGTCAGGTGGAAATTCAACAGTTAGACCTGGAAAGGCGGTAACAGTAGATAACGGACAGTCTAAGAATGGACTAAAACTTGAGGATCCAATCATAGACAAGCCAAATGTGGATACAACAAAATCTACACCACAAAAGGCTACATTGACTCCGAATACAAGAATTGCATTATCAGTTCCAAAGACAGAAGATGCAAAAGATATGAGAGGATATATATTTGCCCTTATTACCTCTCTGACAGCTGCAATAATAATTGCACTCAAGAAAAAAGAAAAAGTATAATTTTTGTCCCTCGGCAAAAGCCGGGGGATTTTTAAATGGTAAAAAAATGTAAACACTGCATTTAAAATGAGTTACACATTTTTAAGAAACCGTATAGATTTGGTAAGGATTTTTTTAAGTGATGTGTGATATGATATTATGACACCATAGATAATAAGAAAATTTCAAGAAAATATCAAAAATCTACAAAAATATGGAAATCATCGCAAAATAAACCATATCATCGCAAAGAAATTTTTGGATATGTATAAGAGATATTTTCATAAAATGATATCTATGTAGAGTGCATTATAGTTAGGTGTTAAATGTGCACATAAATGATAAAGTATAATAACAGACTTAAAAAAGAGAGGTAATCATAAAGGATAGCTCTCATATTTTGCAGTATTTAAATATTTTATCAAATAATATTAGGAGGAAAAATGAATAATTTAAAAAAGCGTTTATTAGCCGCTCTTTTATCATTTGTGATGGTGTTCTTATCCATGGGTGAGTTCTTCACAGTCTATGCCGGCCCACCGGGCATAGTTAACGATCCGGACATAATTGCAGAAGTAACATATGACAGAAGTGTAGTTAACAGTCGTGGAAACAGTGACTTCTATGTAGGAGAGGAGGTTTCGTTTTATGCAAATATTACGGTTTCGTCGATTACTAGAAGTATACCGGGTGCATATGGAAAGCTCTATTTACCAAAGAAGATTTTTCCAACGGTAAATGCTACCAATATTTCTACCTGGATAAATAGACCAAGTACTAATTATTTGAATATAGATAGCTCATCAGATACTGAGTACCACATAGTTAAGCTGAAGTTTAATAACCTTGGCGGTGGTACCACACAGACAGTGCCTTTTAAGGGCAAGATTGCAGACTTCTCACTTGCAAATAATGAGAGTTATGTAATACCGTATCAGGTATATGATGCAAACGATACTTTGCTTGAGAGTAACAATAATACCTTCACTGCAAAGACATATCCTATCGGATATGGTAGCGAGGATTATAACTACAGAAGAAGCTACCAGTATGTACAGGGTTCTAGTGATTTACAAAGTAATAACTCACTTTCAAATACATTATCTACATATGTAGATTTTTATACCAGAAGAACCAACTGGCCGGCACCGGGTACATATCATGGTACAAGTTTTCCACAAGTAGGTGCCGACAGAAGAAAGACAAGAGTAACGGTACAGCTTCCGGCAAATGAAAACTTCGATACTACAGACAGCAGAAATGCCGGATGGACATATGATCCTGTAAACCATACTATCAGTAAAGAAAAGAATTATCCGAGTAATACATATACCAGTGAAGGTTTCTACATAAGATATAACAATCAGCCTACCGGAACATTAAATGCACCTGTCGAAGTTACATTCCCTATAACCTGGGCTTATGTAAATGATGACGGGTCAATAGATCAGGCATCTTTGGAGAAATCTAAGTCTTTTGCCAGATATGCTTCATTTCCGGCAATACCTCCGACAGACAGAGGTATTACAGCTTATAAAAGTGCAAGTCCATGGTATTTGACATTTGACGACAGAGAGGAATCAACTGTACATAAATATGATATCAGTACTACATGGGGCTGGAATACGGGAACACCTGTAACATATCCGACTTTAGGCCAAAAAAAGGGAAGAATTTTCTCAATACTTGATACTCCGGAAGTCGATATGGAATTTATGGGATATCAAATCAAATATCCGAACTTAACAGGAAAAGTAGTTGATGCATCGGGAACGGAGCAGACTATTCCTGTTTTGGATGCCACTCAAAAGGCTGCTCTTTCAAATAACCAACTTATAGGAACAAAGCCTGACGGTAGTGAGGAAGTGATTGCTACAAATGTATCGATTACAGAGAACTCCACAATGATTGATTTGCCGAATCCTACTCATTACACAAAGATAAATCTTAAGTTTACAAATCCCATAGAGGTACAGGCACCAAACGGTAAAGTAGTGGTTGCAACATATAAATTCCGTTTGGCAGAGAGCTCATACAATAATGTAAAGACTATTTTGGATGCAAAGCCTGATAATGAACAAAGTTATTCGGACACTTATAACAGAGCAAATGTATACGGTGATGACGGAGCAAGTCATCAATGGAATGCTCAAACCAGACAGATGATAAGATGGGCAAAAATTTATGCAAAAGAAAGTGCCCATACCACTCAGAATCAGAACTTGGGAACAAAGTATCTGAACGAAGAATTTGCTATGACTGACGGTATACAGTTCCGTCACAACCTTCCTGAGAGAGGTAGAGATGTAAAGAATCCGAAGTTCTTTTTATTGGCAGATCCGGCTCTTGAGTTTAAGGGTATGACCACCAACTATTTAGGACAGCCTACATTCGGTCCGTATCTGAATAATTACAGAGTGGAATATAACTTTAAGAATACCGGAAAGACTGCTTACATCTGGGATTTCCCGACATTCCACCTTCCGAAGGGATCTAATTATTATACTATAGGCTTTTATCCGAGATTTAAGACTACCAAGAATATGGCAGGCGGTCAGAACTCCATAGATACATATATGTCATGGGACAATAATGAAGAGGCCGCTACCGATAAGGTGCCGGGACTCTATGATGATGTCCTTGACCTGGACAATGACGGAAACACAACAGAGAAGTTCACCAGCAAAAAGGCTACATATCTTTACTCACCGCCGCTTGAGTTGATCCTTACAAAGAGATCAAAGAGAGCGGATTCAGCTGAGACTTTGTATTCAACGCTTACAACACCTGACAGTGAGCAGATAGTAGACTATAAGTTAAACATTTTCAATAACTCTATAACAGGAGTTAGCGGATTTACATTCTTTGATATCCTGCCACATGTGGGTGATAAGGCAATAGCACCGGATCAGCAGGGTAATTATGCTGACAGAGGTTCAACATACAGACTTGGACTTACAGGTCCTCTTGATCCTAATCCGAACTATACATATGAATACAGTACAACCCCTGTTACAGAAGGAAATATAGCTGCCAACTATGCAGGCGCTACATGGACTTCATCGGTTTCAGACTGGTCAGCGGTTACTATGTTCAGACTTAAGATGAAGCCGGGATATACACTGGCAAGCGGATCATCAGATGATATTACATTCAGAGCAAAGATGCCTGATACCACTCCTCTTGATACCACAAACAAAGCGGTAAATACCTTTGCGGGATTTGCCGGAGACAGCTATACAGGTGCATTTGAGGCACTTAGCAATGTTGTAATACCAAAGAAATATAAGATCAGCGGTAAGATCTACTATGATGTTCCACCTGCAGGTGGAAGCGGAAACGGTACATATCTTACAACTGATGGAGACGTACCTGCAGCAGGCAGAACGGTAAGTCTTTATGATGCAAGCGGTAATCCGGTACTTGATGAATCAGGTAATCCGATGACTACCACAGCCAATGCAAACGGAGACTACGCATTTGACAACATTTCAAGAGCAGGAACATACAAAGTAGTGATAACACCGGGAGTAGGAGATACAATAAGTACAAACCGTGTTACATCTACATCACTAATAATAGGAAATGACTTTGCTGACGGAACTCAGGGAAGCAATCCTGTATTTGATACAAGCGTAACACTTACACCAAGTGATGATAAGAAAACAGCAAATGCTGCGCTTGTGGCAAGTAATTCTACATTGAAAGTAAAATATGTAGATATGGCAGGCAATCCGATACCGCTTGATGACGGAAGCGGAAATGTGGCCGATACGGACAGTGTTCACGGCTTTAGAGATCCATATACTGTAACACCGCCTACAACACTTACAGGTGTAGCTAATTATGAGTATGCGGAGCCGGATCTTACAAACGGCAGACCGCTTACAGGAACATTAAATCCGGGACAGAATGTCGTAGTATTAAAGTACAAGAGAAAGACTGCAGGAAATATAACTGTGAACCACTTTGAAGTAGGTGGAAGTACACAGCTTTATACACCTTCAGGAGCGACAGCACCAAGTGCTGAAACTTATGTAGGAACGGAAAAACTGGGACTTAGTGAGAATCTTACAAACAAAGAAGCAGACATCGCCAACTTCGAGTATGTAAGTACAGATGTAACGGGAGCACCTTCAGCGACATCGCCAACAGCTACAGGTAATACAACAGTTACATATCAAACAGCACCTCAGACAGTAACCTACAGATACAAGAGAAAAGATGCTGCAAACATAACAGTAAACCACTATGAAGTGGGAGGAAGTACACAGCTTTATACACCTGCGGGAGCAGCAGCACCAAGTGCAGAGACAATCTCGGGAGCAGGAAAGCTTGGAACTACACAAAATCTTACAAACAAAGCATCAGACATCGCAAACTTTGAATATGTAAGTACAGATGTTACCGGAGCACCAAGTGCAACAACACCGACATCGACAGGTGCAACAACACTTACTCACGGAAACACACCACAAACAGTAACTTATTACTATAAGAGAAAAAATGCGGGAGATGTTATAGTACATCACTATGAGCAGGGAACAACAATACAGCTTGTACCTGATGTAACATTAAACGGAACAAATAAGCTTGGATTGCCATATAATACAACAACACAGACAATTCCAAACTTTACGGTAGTAACAGTGCCGACAAACCAAAACGGTACATACCAACCGGGAACACAGACAGTAACTTATTACTACAAGAGAAATGATGCAGGAAATGTTATAGTAAACTTTGTAGAGCAGGGAACAAACACTCCACTTAAGAGTCCGGAGACAAAGAGCGGAGCAGGAAAGCTTGGTCTAGCTTATACAACAACACCTGATACTTTCGCAAACTATGAGCTTGTAAGTGCAACACCTACAAATCATACAGGAAATTATCCACCGGCAGGAAGTGATATCACAGTAACTTATGTTTACAGAAGAAAGAATGCCGGAAACATTACAGTCAACCATTATGAAGTTGGTGGAAGTACACAGCTTTACAAACCTGCAGGAGCAGCGACAGCAGGACCTGAAAACTTTAACGGAAGCGGAAAGCTTGGATTAAGTGAGAACTTAACAAATAAGGCGGCAGATATTGCCAACTACGAGTATGTAAGCGTAGATGTAAGTGGAGCAAGCGGTGCAAGCACACCAACAGCAACAGGAGATACAAGCGTTACATACCAGACAGGAAATCAGGTAGTGACATACAGATATAAGCGAAAAGATGCGGCAAATATCACAGTACATCACTACATTGACGGAACAACAACAGAACTTTACACACCGGCGGGAGCAGCGTCTCCGGGACCTGAGACGATAAGCGGTAGTGGAAAGTTAGGACTTACAGAGAATCTTACAAACAAGGAAGCAGATATAGCAAACTATGAGTTTGTAGGAGTGGATGTAAGCGGAGCTGCAAGTGCAACAACCCCAAGTGCAACAGGAGCAACAACTCTTACACATGGAAATACAGCACAGACAGTAATCTATAAGTACAGAAGAAAGAATGCTGGAAACATCGTAGTTAACCACTACGAGGTTGGCGGAAGTACACAGCTTTATACACCAGCAGGAGCAGCATCACCAAGTGCACAGACCTTTGACGGAAGCGGAAAGCTTGGACTTGTTGAAAACCTTACAAACAAGGAAGCAGATATAGCTAACTATGAGTATGTAAATGTGGAAGTAAGTGCAGCACCGGGAGCAAGTACCCCGACAGCTACAGGAGCTACAGGAGTTACATACCAGGCAGGAACTCAGACAGTAACCTATAGATACAGAAGAAAGAATGCAGCAAATATAACAGTACATCACGTAGAGGATGGAACAACAACAGAGCTTTACACACCTGCAGGAGCGGCTGCACCAAGTGCGGAGACAATCTCAGGAGCAGGAAAGCTTGGAACAACAGAAAACCTAAATAACAGAGCGGCTGATATAGCAAACTTTGAATATGTAGGAATTGATGTAAGCGGAGCACCAAGTGCAACAAGCCCAAGTAGCACAGGAGCAACAACCCTTACACATGGAAATAATGCACAGACAGTAACTTATAAGTACAGAAGAAAAGATGCAGGAAATGTTATAGTAAATTATGTGGAGCAGGGAAGCAACATCCCACTAAAGAGTCCGGATACATTAAACGGATCCGGAAAGCTAGGTTTGCCATATACGACAACACCACAAAACTTTAACAACTATGAACTTGTAAGTGCAACCCCTGCAAACCATAGTGGAAACTATCCACCGGCAGGAAATGATATAACAGTAACCTATGTTTATAAACGCAAGAACGCAGGAAATATAACAGTAAATCACTTTGAGGTGGGAACAACAAATCAGCTTTATAAACCTTTGGGAGCGGCGGCACCAAGTGCTGAAACCTTCAATGGAACAGGAAAGCTTGGACTAAGTGAAGACCTCACAAATAAAGAAGCAGCTATAGCAAACTATGAATATGTAAGCGTAGATGTAAGTGGAGCAAGCGGTGCAAATACACCAAGTGCAACAGGAGATACTACAGTAACATACATAGCAGGAAATCAGGTAGTAAACTATTACTACAAGAGAAAAGATGCTTCAAATATCACAGTTCATCACATAGAGGATGGAACAAATACAGAGTTATACACACCGGCAGGAGCAGCCGGCCCAAGTCCGGAAGTTATATCAGGAAGTGGAAAGCTTGGAACAAATGAAAACCTTACAAACAAGGAAGCAAATATAGCAAACTTTGAGTATGTAAGTGTAGATGTAAGCGGAGCTCCAAGTGCGACAACCCCAAGTGCAACAGGAGCAACAACCCTTACCCATGGAAACAGTCCACAGACTGTTATCTATAAGTACAGAAGAAAAGACGTTGGAAATGTAATAGTTCACCATTACGAGCAGGGAACAACAACCCCTGTATCACCTGATGAGAACTTAAGCGGAGTAGGAAAGTCAGGACTTACATATACAACAAGCCCTGCAACAGTAGCAAACTACACAGTAGTAAGCACAACCCCTACAAACCACACAGGAACCTATCCAAATAGTGGAACAACAGTAGTAACCTATGAGTATGTAAGAAACGATGGAGGAAATGTAATAGTACATCATTACGAGGATGGAACAACAACTCCACTTGTACCTGATACTACACTAAATGGAAGTGGAAAGCTTGGTCTACCATATACTACTACAGAGCATAACATACCAAACTTTACGCTAGTAGCTCAGCCGGCAAATAAGAATGGAACCTATACAAGCGGTAATCAGGAAGTAACCTATTTTTATAGAAGAAATGATGCCGGAAATGTATTGGTACATCATTACGAAGCCGGAACTACAACATCAGTATCACCGGATGAGAATCTAAGTGGTGCAGGAAAGTCAGGACTTACATATAATACAAGCCCTGCGACAGTAGTAAACTACACAGTAGTAAGCAGTACACCTACAGACCACACAGGAACCTATCCAAATAGTGGAACAACAGTAGTAACCTATGAGTATGTAAGAAACAATGCAGGAAATGTAATAGTACATCACTACGAGGATGGAACAACAACTCCACTGGTACCTGATACTACATTAAATGGAAGTGGAAAACTAGGTCTTCCATATACTACTACAGAGCACAGTATTCCAAACTTTACATTGGTAGCTCAGCCAAGTAATAAGAATGGAACATATACAAGCGGTAATCAGGAAGTAACCTACTTCTATAGAAGAAATGATGCCGGAAATGTATTGGTACATCACTACGAGCAGGGAACTACAACATCAGTATCACCGGATGAGAATCTAAGTGGTGCAGGAAAGTCAGGACTTACATATAATACAAGTCCTGCAACAGTAGCAAACTTTACAGTAGTAAATGCGACACCAACAGATCACACAGGAACCTATCCAAGTAGTGGAACAACAGTGGTAACCTATGAGTATGTAAGAAATGATGCTCAGAGTGTAACTGTAAAATATGTAGAACAGGGAAGTGGAACACCACTGGATACAGATGATGTAATGGGAGGAGCAGGAAAACTGGGACTACCATATACAACAACAGAAAAGAATATCCCTAACTACGAGTTGGTAGCACAACCTGTAAATAAGAACGGTACATATACCAATACACCACAGACAGTAATCTATGAATATAGAAGAATGCCTGCGGGAGATGTAACAAGTATTTATGTAGATGAGGATGGAAATGAGATAGATATACCTGAGACCCAAAGTGGAACAGGAAAGCTTGGCCTTCCATATACAACTACATCAAAGACAATACCAAACTTCACATTAGTGAGCATACCTACAAATGCAAATGGAACATTTATACCTGGTCCACAGACAGTAACCTATGTATATAGAAGAGCAGATGCCGGAGATGTAACGGTATACCACAAATCAGTATATGATAATAGCGATTTAAGTACACCGACAGTACTTGACGGAAGCAGAAAGCTGGGACTTCCATATACAACAAGCCCTGAGACTTACTCAGACTATGAGATAGATACAGTACCGTCTAACGCAACAGGAACATATGTAAGCGGAAGCCAAAGTGTAACCTATCTATATAAGAGAAAGCAGTCAGGTGGAGTAGTAGTAAATTATCTGGACAATCATGGAAACAGGATTGAGACACCTGATACAATAACAGGAAGTGATAATGTAGGCTTGCCATATACAACAACACCAAAGACCATACCAAACTATAGACTGATAACAGTACCGCCAAATGCAAATGGAGTATTTACAGTACCACCAATAACAGTAAATTATATCTATAAGCATGAGGATGCGGGAGATGTTGTAATCGAGCATATAGATGAGAATGGAAATGTACCACTGGAAACCCCTGAGGTACTGGATGGAAGTGAGAAGCTGGGAGAGAGCTATACATCAAGTTCAAAAGTATTTGATAATTACGATCTAATAAGTGTGCCAAGTAATGCAAATGGAGTATTTACAAGTGGAAGCCAGAGTGTGACATATGTATATCGCAGGAAGGATGCCGGAGATGTAATAGCCCATTATGTAGATACAGCAGGACTACCAATAGAGAGTGATGAAATACTTGATGGAAGTAGAAGCCTAGGCCTACCATATGAAACAGCATCAAAGGAGATAGCAGGATATACCTTATTGTTAGTAAGGGGATCAGAGACAGGAGTATTTAGCCCGGGAAGAATAGAAGTAACTTATGTATATAAGAAGAATCCTGGACAAGTAATAATACCACAACCTGTAATACCGGTTACTCCGGTAACACCTGGAACAATAATTCCGGTAACACCTGGAACAATAATTCCGGTAACGCCGGGAAGCATAACTCCTATAAGTCCGGTAACACCGGGAGGAGTGACTCCGGTAACACCGGAAGGAAGTATCCCTTCAAGGATAGCTACCCCAAGCCAGATAAATCGTCCAGGTGATAGATATCAGGATTTGGTAATCAGACCGACTGCAACCCCATCCATAGCAACATCATCAAATGTAAGCAGAGGAGGAAGCACAGGTGCAGGAGGAAGTAGTACGCTAAGAACTGATAAGGTGAATACAGTGACAGAAGGAAAGTCAAAGAGTGACAAGGAATTAATCTTGATAGATAATGCAACACCATCAAGAGAGCCACAAAAGTCAGATTATCAAAAAGAAACAAAGCAAACGACATCAGCAACATCAGCAACAAGAATCGGATTATCGGTTCCAAAGACAGAAGATACAAAAGATATGAGAGGATATATATTTGCTCTTATAACATCACTGACAGCTGTAATGGCACTTGCACTCAAGAAAAAAGAAGATAGATAATTTTTTCGGCTCCCGACTTAGGTTGGGGGCTTTTTTATTAGATAAATTTATAAAGAAATTAGTTTTCAGTGTAATGTAGAATTAAAAAGATATCAATAGAGAATCATACTTATAGGTAATAAAAATGCTGCCATCCTACGATTCAGTAATCGTAAAATGACAGCAAATATATTATTTAGAAATCTTCCCATCCGTCAATAGAAGAACTCATATTGTAACTTGTAACAGTTCCTTCGAAGAAATTAGACTTAACATTACCTTCGCCCTCAGTGTCGGCAAATCTTTCCAAATGTTTATAAGGATTTTTGTTAAAGCCTGAATATAGAGGCTCCAGGCCTAAAGACTTTAATCGTTCATTAGCCAGCCATTTTGTATAACCCTCAGTTGTCTGAGAAGTTATTCCAAGTACACGATTTCCTATTATATGCTCTGTCCAGCTAATTTCCTGCTCAACAGCAGTATTAAACATGGAATAGATCGTTTCTGTAGAGAAAAACTCAGGGTAATCATTCTTTATTTCTTTAACAATACTTCTAAATAAAACAACATGTGAGAGCTCATCTCTGTTTATCAGTCTTATAATATCAGAGGTACCTACCATCTTATTTCTGCTTGCAAGAAGATAGAAGAAGTTAAAACCATTATAGAAATACAGTGACTCAAGCAAGTAGTTTGCTATTATGACCTTAGCAAAGTTCTCATCGGACTCTTCATCTATAAAATCCTGATAGATCTTTGCAATAAAACTGTTTCTTTCAAATAATATCTTATCATCTCTCCATTTGTCATAGATTAGATCTCTACTTTGCTTTGGAAGTATGGATTCAATAATATATTGATAAGATTGAGAGTGAATTGACTCTTGGAAAGTTTGTATAGCTAGCAATAAATTCACCTCAGGTGCTGTGACATGGTCTGAAATATTAGGAATATTATTTGTCTGTATACTGTCAAGGAAGATCAAAAATGAAAGTATTCCGTCATAGGCTTCCCTTTCAGGTAAGGTCAAATTTTCATAGTCATTTTTATCTTTGGTTAAATCCACCTTTTCAGGTATCCAGAAATTTGCCATCATAGTTCTGTAAAGGTGATTGGCCCACTGAAATCTAACATTATTCAAATTAAAAAGGTTTGTTGAATTACCCTTTATAATTTTCCTTGCACTTAATGTATCATCACCTGACGGATTAAATAATTTCTTTCTATCCACTACAGCTTTCGCACTCCTCTTTATCTGAAATAGTATTCGTATTCTTTTGAATTGTTCTTATATAATAAACACTCTTGCAGCCCTCTTCCCAGGCAGTAATTAAAGTGTCATAAATATCTTTTGCTTTAATATTTTTGTTTAAGTCAAAGACCATTTCCATAGACACACCCTGTGTTATCCAAGAACCTATTTTTGCCATTATCTTTACATAGCTGACAGGATTTACATTTTTAAACTCAGGATAGAACCATGCCCTGTCCTTTAAATACTTAACTGTTCTAGGTATTGCCCCTCTTTGATTCTTTTCAATATAAAATCTTGAGAATGTAGGAGTTACAGATGCAGTTGATCCCATCAGTAAAGATGTGGAAGTATTAGGTGCTATTGCTGTAAGCTCACCATTTCTTAGGCCGTTAGCCTCTACCAGGTAAAAAGCCTCATTCCATTCATCTTTAAATTTAGAGTTTGCTCCGTACCATTCTCTTTTCTTGCCGAAGAATATACTCTGATCCCATTTAGAACCCTTAAAGGCCTTGTAAGCTCCTCTTTCCTTTGCAAGCAATGCGGAAGATTTTACAGAATAAAGTGCTATTCTTTCAAATAGCTCATTTATCTCATTTATAGAGTCTTCATAAATCATATATTCTCTTGCCAGATAGTCGGCAAGTCCCATTGCACCAACACCTACTGTTCTATAAAGTAAATTATGTTTATTGGATTCCTTTAAAGGAGTAACTGTCAAATCTATAGTATTATCCAAAGCTCTTATTGCAAGGGCGACATGTTTTTCAATCTCATCAGAGGTAAGTTCAGCCAGATTAAGAGAGATAAGGTTACAAGTGTGAATTTCACCCATATCGCTTTTTCTGATAGCTGTATTGCCATCTACTTCTTCCTCAAAATTCATAGTAGGTTTGAAGTTTGAAAAACTTTCCATACAGAGATTTCCATTACCTATCATACCCATATGAGAGTTGTGATTTACCTCATTTGCTCTGTCTTTAAAGAATATATAAGGCATTCCGGTTTCAAGCTGAGTTTTCATAATACTCTTAAATAGATCTTTGGCATTTAAAATCTTTTTAAGCTTGATATTATCGTCCTTTTCAAGCTTTTCATAGATTGATTCAAACTCATAACCATAAAGCTCACAAAGTTCAACACCGTATTTTCTTCTTATTTCATATGGATCAAGTAAAGTCCAGGATTCATTGTTTTTAACTCTCTTCATAAAGAGGTTGGAACATACTACCTGTGGATAGATATCATAGGCTTTTCCTCTTTGGTCACCATTCTCGGTTTGTAGTTCAAGGAATGATTCAATATCCAAATGCCAAGTATCCAAAGCCACTGTAGCGGCTCCGGCTCTTCTTCCCTGCTGATTTACGGCAACTGCTGTATCATTTATTATTCTGATCCATGGTACAACACCGCCACTTGCATTGTAGTATCCATTTACCATAGAGCCCTTTGCTCTTATTCTTGAGACATTTATTCCTACGCCACCGCCGTTTTTACTGATTCTTGCTATAGAATCGATATTGTAGAATATAGACTCTATATTGTCATCTATTGCTGTAATAAAGCATGATGATAAGTTTCCATTAGGGACTCTAAGGTTTGCAAGCATAGGAGTTGCAAGTGAGAGCTTTCTTAGAGACAATGCATTATAGAACTCTTTTACTATATTTACTCTGGGTTCACCGGGCTTTTCGTTTAAAGCCAACATCATAGATATTGCCATAAATGTTTCTTGCGGCAGTTCATAGGTTTTGCCTTTATGCTTAATTAAATACCTGTTAACAAGCATATTTGCTCCGGCATAGTCATAGACCATATCTCTGTCTATATCTAAGAGTGGAGCAATTTGATCTAATTCTTCTTTGGTATATGTTAACAGTCTTTTATCATACAGCCCCAGTTCGACCATATTATTTATAGTTTTTGAAAAATTACCATAAGAGAATTTTCTGGAATGATAAACTTCACGCTCAGCTTCCATCATAAGAAGTCTACCTGCTACATAAGACCAGTCACTTTCTTCAAAGCTTGTCATAGTGACAGCGGCATTTATTAAAGATGCCTGAATTTTCTGAGTAGTAATATTTTC
Source organism: Lachnoanaerobaculum umeaense (assembly GCF_003589745.1). Lineage (GTDB taxonomy): Bacteria > Bacillota > Clostridia > Lachnospirales > Lachnospiraceae > Lachnoanaerobaculum > Lachnoanaerobaculum umeaense. Next base: position 141,456 of record NZ_CP032364.1, read on the forward strand.
CTCATAGATTGAATCTATATTACTTTCCAGTTCAATCATATTTACTTCCAGACCGTCACAGGCTCTTAGAAGCTTTTCTCTTATTTTCTCTATATTTAAATCTTCAACTATGTTATTTCTATTTACAACCTTCCTTTTTTCACCGGACATTATATCACCTGTAAGAAGGCTTCCATGGAGTATACATTATCATTGTATTCCACCACAGGTGCACTCATGATTCTTGCCTTACTTGCAACTATCATAAGTGTTTTCATGTCTTCAATATACTCAAACTCAAGGTTTTTATTTTTTAATATGCTTTTTAAAGATACACATTTGCCACAGTTTTCTTTTCCATAAACTTTTATCATTTTTAAACGCTCCTTTAAATTATACATATATATTGTGAATCAATGTATTTTTAGCACAATATATTGTGTTATCAGTCTAATGATTTTATTATATAAAACCAAAAAAGTAAAGTATATATTTTGGTTTTATAAAAATATATTTTTCTTGCCGGTGATTTTACTTCATATGGGTAATAAAAGTGTAAATAAATGACTATAGCAATTATTCCTAAAAGGGTATAAAATGAAAGTTACAAATGATATTAAAAAAATGCGTGTTCAGTATACAATTGATTAACGAATTAAAGATAAAAAATTTTCAGGGGAGAATTTATGGTAAAAAAATCAGTACACTACTTTTTATTACTTGTTTTTTCAATACTGCTATCACTATTGCCATCACCGAGAATAGTCCATGCTACCGGAGGAGGTAGTGCGATAACTACGGATATCAGATATGCTATAACCGGACAGACTACAGCTATGGCAGGGCAGAAGGAGTCTTACTATGTGACAAATACTCTTTCGGGAGCAGTGTCAACATTGTACAATCCTTTTACATATGTGTATCTGGATAAGAGTATATTTTCAAATCCGGCGGCATCTGATATTACTTTGGCATCAGGAGCCACAAGTGTAAATATACTTAATGATCCTAATTACTATATTATAAAGATAAATTACAGTAGACTTGACACCGGATACGCAGCAGTACCGATAAAGCTCACTTTAAAAAATGCATCTGTACAAAACGGAGAGGTTTTCAATGTTCCTGTAAAGCTTTTTGAGTCAGGTAAAAATCCGGCAACAGATACTCCTTTGGCAAGTTCAACAAGTCAGTTTACAGCAAAGACATTTCCGGTAGGAATACTTTACCCAAATGATGCAGCTTCTGCAACTCTTGCTACTATAAATATAAGAGAAGAGTATGTTTCAGATGATGAAACAAATGCTGCTCACAACAGATTGTCTACAAGTTTTGTTACCTCTATGAGCGGAGACGGTTATGCAGGTCCGGCAAATGTAAACAATGGTGCGGTATCACTTGTACCTTCAGGTGTAGGAGCCGGAATGGATAAGAGAAAGGTAGAGTTTAAGATAAAACTGGCAGATAATGCGGTTTGGGATCCATCTTTACCGAATAATGCAAACTGGACATATAACAGTGCAGACCATACTATTACTCAACAAATTGATAAAGGGCTTGCGACCAGAATCAGACCGCCATTTTCTGTTAAATGGAATGGAAATCAGGAGGTTAAGCTAAATGATTGGACTCTGGCAGTTTTCGAACAGACAACCACTTTAGTAAATACGGACGGAACACTTGATAACTCCACAAGAAGATACGGGCAACTTCATTATAGAGCAAGATATGTCAGAAGAATACGTATTAAAAAGACTCTGCTTGGAGAAGGTGGAAGTAATGTTTCAAGAGATAGTGATTTAACATATAACTATCTTGTAAATGTAGATCAGTTTGGCGGTACCAGACCGACATCGGCTACAAGCGTTAAATTTAGAATAATAGAAGATGAGCCACAGATGAGCAGCTTATTGACGGGCTATGGGCTTAGGGTAAGACCTGAAAGACTTAGTGCGGCTGATTTGGCAAAACTCTCACATAATAAATTACAGGCTTCAAATAACAGAAGTAATTGGACAACTCTTGCTACCGATATTGTGCCGATTTCTGCAAATTCTTCTGAAGAATACAGAGAGAATTCAATACCTACAACGTTGCCTACACCTGCATCATACAGGTATTACAGACTAATATTTGATGATGATATTACAATATCACAATTTGATGAAGAAGCGGTTGGCCTTGTTGTGCAGACAAAGCTTACACCGGCCACTCATACAGCATTTATAAATGAATTGAATGCCCATATAAATGATACACATTATAAGGTAGTAAGAAACTTTGGTAGAGTTAGAAACTCAAATGATGAAGAGCTTGGATATTCAAATGCGGATGCCTATATCAGAAATCCGTTTGCAAATATGAGGCTTATAAGTGAGGGAATGTCCATCAATGGAAATTCTGCGACATCTACAATAAGTACAGGAGGAAGATTAACAGTAGTACCGAGATTACAGTATTGGAGTGTACTGTGGGATGCCAGACCTGCAGTAAATCCTAAGCTTGTAGTGGTGGTAGATTCAGATCTTATATTTGATAATGCTGTTTCAACTCACGGAACCCTTACTGCAAATTACTTTGACTTCAACCCAAATCCGACAGTTATACAAAACTATAAGGGAAATGCCGGAAAGACAGCGTATGAGTTTGAACTTACGAACCTTACATTCCCCGGTTCTAAAGTAGCGGGATACGGTAATCAGATAAACGGTGTATTAGACCGTATCAGAGTTTCGTTTAAGGCCGGTGCCGGATTGGATGCAGGACCTCATCAGATAAAGACAATACTCAGCTGGGATAATAACACTACATTTGCTGCAAGTTCAGCTCCGGGTATAATATACTCATCAGATAATGCGGATTTTCTTGACCCATATGATGCAAATAATAACGGAAATACAACAGACAGACTTTCTACATTGACATATAACTACACCTTTGTACCTCCACAGGCAATGGTGCTTGGAAAGAAAGTAAAACTTTCCACAGACAGTGTATACCAAACAAGTATAAAGGCCGATAAGGGAGATATCTTAGATTATCAGGTTAGAGTATGGAATAATACCAATGACCAGGTGGAAAATCTTCATGTAATGGATGTCTTCCCATATGCAAATGATAAATTTATAGTAAAAGACGGCAGCGGAAATTATCTTGACAGAGATTCAAAAATATATCCGAAGGTTATATCGGGAGTGACTGCCAATAACTCTAAGTTTGATATTTACTATTCTACAGACGCTCCAAGTGCTACGATAGAAGGAAATATCGGGGCGACATGGTTACCTGCCGCAAGTATTACAGACTGGTCATCAGTTACCATGTTTAAGGCCGATTTAAAGTCGGGACAGAGTATAACGGCAGGAGAAGAGGTACTCTTTAATTATAAGGTGGAGATGCCTGATACCAAGGATAATCTTGCTACAGATACTGCAAATAACTCTGTATCTTCATGGAGAGGTAACAATGTAGATGGTGCAAATGAGTTTACCGACTCAAAGGTAGGTACTCATAAGTACAATATTGCAACTCATGCCTTCTATGATTTAAATAATAACGGAACTTATGACAGCACTGATTTAAATATTGCAAACAGACCATATATACTTGTAAAGCTTGATGCAACAGGAAATGAGACAGTGGTTGAATCAGGAACAACAGATTCAAACGGAAATATTTCATTTACAAATAAGCTCAGTAATGCAGGAAATTATAAGCTCTATGTGGAGAACTTGACCAGTGACAGTTTTGCCGCTCCAAGTGTAGCAAGTAGTGCCACTGTGATAGGAAATGATTTTACTTCTTTTACTACAAAGGCATCTGTAATTAAGTCCGGTCAGACTCCAATACCTAATACACCATGGTCAACGGTGGATATAAGCCTAACTAGAGATAATCCAAGTGCTATCAAGAACCTTGGACTTAAGACGGATTTTTATAATCTTACGGTAAAACATATCAAGGATGAGGACGGAAGCAATCTTGTTGCTGATGTGGTTACAAGAGAGCCAAGAGATACTGTATATACAACAGCGGCAATCACTACAGATCCAAATTTTGAAGTGGATACTGCAAATCTTCCTGCAAATGCAAATGGAAGTTATACTGCAGACACAACAGTTACATATCATTATTTAAGAAAAAATGCAGGAGATGTTACAGTACATCACTATGAGAGTGGAACTACAAATGAGTTATATGCAGTTTCTGCTACAGCCACACCGGCAGCAGAAGTACTTTCAGGTACAAGGCAGATGGGTAATACTTATCAGACGCATAGAAGAGATATTAGTACTGCAGGAAGTTATGCAATACCACATTTCCATTTGGTAGGGACACCTACAGGACCGGTAAGTGGTACATTTGATGCTACACAAAAAACTGTGACATATCTTTATGAGAGAAATGATGCAGCAGATGTGACTATAAAGTACATAGATATGGATACCGGTGCGAATTTAAACAGACCTGAAAGCCTTGGAAGTACAACAATGACAAGCAATCCTACAGTACTTTCAGGAACAAAGAAGGAAGGCCTTGCATGGAGTAGCAGTGTGCTTCCTGTAGACAATTACGATTTTGTTAGCAGCACCAATCCTACAAATGGAGTGTTTGGTGATGGAACAACTACTGTAACATACTCATATAGAAGAAAGAATGCAGGGAATATTACAGTACATCATTATGAGAGGGGCACTACTACAGAACTCTATGTTCCAACATTGGGTGGAGCTGTCGCTCCTGAGGTTATAGACGGTACAAGAAAGCTTGGACTCACATATCAATCACAGGATAGAGCTGCACAGATACCAAATTATCATTTGCATCAGGCACCAAGTCCTACGCTATTGACTTTTACTACTGCACCTATAGAAATAGCTTATTACTATGAAAGAGATAATGGTTCACCAATCATTATTCATCATATAGAGGACGGTACCAATAATGAGTTATATTCACAAGCTCCGGGAGGAACACCGGCTGCTATAACGATAGATGGAACCAACAAACTTGGGCTTACATATACTACTCAAAGTGTTACTATTCCTCATTTCCACCTTATAAGTCCACCTGCAAATCCTATAGTTACATTTGGTAATACACCTGTTGAAGTGACTTATAAGTACAAGAGAGATGATGCCGGAGATGTGAAGGTACATCATCTTGAATTAGGAACAAATAGTGTACTGGCTCCTGATGAAAACTTACCGGGAACTGAGAAATCAGGACTTACATATAGTACAAGTCCACAGAATATACCATACTATACTATAGTGAATGCTACGCCTACAGGACATAACGGTAATTATCCGGCAGCAGGACTTACTACAGATGTTACATACTATTACCAAAGAGATAATGCCGGTAATGTTATAATACATCACTATGAAGTAGGTACAAGTAATTCACTATTGCCTGATGAAATATTATCCGGAACAGGAAAATCAGGTCTTACCTATATTACAAATTCAGGTACTATTGCAAACTTTACAGTGGTAAATGCAACACCGGCAAATCACACAGGAGTCTATCCTGCAAGTGGAAATACAGTAGTAACTTATTACTACAAGAGAGATGATGCCGGAGATGTTATAGTACATCACTATGAAGCCGGTACAACAAATCAGCTATCAGCAGATGAGACATTGTCAGGAGCTGAGAAATCAGGACTAAATTACAATACTGCTCCGGCTAATATCGTTAACTTTACTGTAGTGAATACAACTCCTGCAAATTATACAGGAACATATACTCCGGGAGTTAATTATACCGTTACATATGAGTATAGAAGAGATGATGCCGGAGATGTAACCACATTGTATACAGATAGAGATGGTAATGAGCTAGACAGTAGAGTGGTACTTTCAGGTGTAAATAAGCTTGGATTGCCATATACAACAAGCCAAAAGAATATATTGAATTATATTCTTATAGCTCCGCCAACAAATGCCAATGGAACATTTAACATAATTCCTCAGATAATAAATTATATTTACAGAAGAGATGATGCCGGAGATGTAACTATATATCATAAGTCGGTACATGATAATAGTGATCTTATGGATCCGGTGGTAATTAGTGGTTCTGAAAGACTTGGACTTCCATATACAAGTAGTGAGGAGAATATAGCAAACTTTGAGATAGACACATTGCCAAGTAATGCAATTGGATTATTCACTCATGGAAGTCAGAGCGTAACGTATTTGTATAGAAGAAAGGGTGCAGGAGATGTTACAGTCAACTATGTGGATGTTCATGGAAACAGCATAGAGAGTACAGATGTAATTTCCGGAGCAAATATGCTGGGATTAAATTATACTACATCACCTAAAGCCATACCTTATTATGACCTTGTACTTAATCCGGCAAATGCAAATGGTGTGTTTACAGATGCTCCTATTACAGTGGAATATATATATAAGCGTCAAGATGCAGGAAATGTTATAATAGAATACTTGGATGAGGATGGTGTACCACTTGTTGAAACTACAATATTGAACGGTAGTGAGCAGATAGGAGTACCTTATACTACAGAGTTAAAAGAGTTTGAATACTATGATTTGATTTCTATGCCAAGTAATGCAAATGGTGTGTTCAATCCGGGAACCCAAAGAGTAACATATATCTATCGTAGAAAAGATGCAGGAGATGTAATTGCCCATTACATAAATCCGGCAGGAATTCAATTAGATGTAGATGAGATTCAAGACGGAAGTAGAAAGCTGGGACTCCCATATACTACTTTTGAAAAGGAGATTAGAGGATATCATTTAGTTAGAGTTGAGGGAGCTGAAAGCGGTGTATTTACAACCGGACAAATAGATGTTAACTATGTATATGTAAAAAATCCGGGTATTATAATCTATCCGGATCCTATAAAGGTAGCTACTCCAAGTCAGATAGCCGACCCACATAATAGGAACAATGATTATATTATCAGACCAAAGGCTACTCCATCTATTGCTACATCGTCTAACAGTAGTAGAGGTGGCTCAGATGGAAATTCATCTATAAGACCGACAAAGACTGTTGTAGAAAAGACAGAAGAAAACAAGGCGGGAATAACAAATCCTGAACCTCAAAAACCTGAAATCATTATTGAAGATCCTAAGAAGGTTACCATAGGAACTGTTTCAAACAGAGATCCGCTTCCGGTACCAAGGACTTCAGATGATATGAATCTTTTTAAATATATGATGTTACTGATATCTTCTTGTGGAGCAATGTTGGTAGTATTTAGGAAGAGATAAAATACGAACGCCTTGGGAAGTATAAATTCCCAAAGCGTTCTTTATTGTATATACACGCTCTGCCAAATGATTTAGTGTAATTAAAACTTTTTTAAAATGACTATTTTATAAAAAAGTGATAAACTACCACTATGGATATTTTGTTTACGGATTTGGATAATACTTTGATTTATTCAAAGAAAATAGATATAGAAGATAAAATCTCAGTGGAAATTTATGATGGTGATGATAACAGCTTTATGTCAAGATATTCATATGAGCTTTTACACAGGCTAAATAAATCAATATTATTTGTACCTGTTACCACTAGGACCATTATACAATACAGCAGAATAGAGTTTGGTATATTGCCAAGATATTCTTTATGTGCAAACGGAGGAGTACTCTTAGAGAATGGTATTGTATCTGAAGATTGGTATAAAGAAAGTTTATCCATAGTAAAAGCTTCAAGAAATGAGAAACAAAAAGCATTTAATTTTTTGGAAAAGGATAAAAGAAGAAAGTTTGAATGTAGAGATATTTATGAACTTTTTATTTTTACAAAATGTGATAGTATGGAGTCAGTGGTGTATGATCTTAAAAGGCTTCTGAATACAGAGTTGGTAGATATTTTATACAATAAAGACAAGCTTTATATAATGCCAAAAGCTTTGAATAAGGCTAATATGATAAAACGCTTTTTAATAAAGTATGGATTTGGTAAAGATAATGATATCATATTTGCAGCAGGGGATACAAAGTTTGATATAAGTATGATAGAGTTGGCTGATATAGGCTTTGCACATAAGGACTTGAAAATAAATAATAAGAATATTTTTAATGATTATGAGGGGCTTTTTTCGGATTTTTATCTGGAAAAGATTATGAAATATATTAAGGAGTAAGAAATGCCGGGATTTACAACTCATTATATTTTGGGACTGAAGGCATATGGAGGCTTAGAAAGCTCAGGACTGAAATATATAATATCCAAATATAGATGGCTGTATCAACTGGGGCTACAGGGTCCTGATATGTTCTTTTATAATATACCCATATTAAGGCATAGAGATTACAGAAATGTAGGCTCTTATATGCATGAAAGTCATGTGAATGATTTCTTTGCAAATGCACTTTGTGAGATACAATCTATGGACTCAAAGCAAAAGCAGCAGCAGGCTATAAGCTATATTGCAGGTTTTTTATGTCACTATGTGGGAGATTATATTTGTCATCCATATATATATGCAAGGATTGGACATGAAAGAGGGAAAAACAGTGCTTATGTTTATGGACTTCATGCAGCATTGGAAAATGATATAGATACTTTGCTTTTAAAAAAATACAAGAAAAAGAAGACATCAGAGTTTAATCAGGCTGCAACTTTGGCACTCAATGGTTTTGAAATACAATTTGTCTCAGATTTTCTTTGTAGAATAATTAATAAGACATATTATCCTATTACATATAAAAATAATTTTAGGGTGACATCAGCTATGGTCCATAGATCAGTACTGGCAATGAGATTTGGAGTAAGGACTCTAGCAGATCCTACAGGCAGAAAAAAAGGCAGAATTAATGCAATAGAATCAATATTTTTAAAGGCTCCAATAGTATCACAAAAGATATTGTCAGATGAAATGCCTGATATAAATAAAGTATTCAATCTAAAACATGAACTTTGGATAAATCCATGGAATAATAGTATATATTCTAAAGAAAGTTTTACAGAGTTGTTTGAAAAATGTATATCCAGATGTGAGGAGATATTTAAGATTTTAAATACAGAGATAATGCCGGACAGACTGGAAGAAACAGACTTCCACAGATTATTGGGAAATATAGGTAACTTTTCATATCATTCAGGGCTTGATGTGGGATCTGATTGAATTAAATAATATATTAAAGGAAGAAGGGTGAATATGAGTATTTATCCAATGAATGTAACCAAATCTATTGGTGCAAGCGATTTGGAAAATTTAAACCAAAAAAAAGGTGTTGTACTAACTGCCGAAAACGTGGATATTTTGAATACATCTTATTATAAGAAGAAAATACCACAAAATCAGGGAACTCAGAACAGTACAAATCCACAAGCCGGTAATCAGGTTGTAGGAGGAACTCAAAATGTTGTTTCAACAAGACATATCAAATTGCCTGATTTTGCAAAGAAAGTTTCAAAAGGACAAAAGGTTCCAATAAGCTTTAGTTCTAAGGACATAAGAGTAAACTTTGGCTGGAATGTGAAGAATTCATCTTGTGATGTGGATGTCTCGGCGTTCTTACTTTCAAACAGTGGAAAAGTTGTAGGAGATGACTATTTTGTATTCTATGGTCAAGAGAGCAGTCCGGAAAATAGTGTTCGCTTTAGAAATGTAGAGCAGGCAAATGTATTGGAGGTATTTGATATAGACACAAGTCTTCTTAATCCTGCTGTTCAAAAGATAGTTTTTGTAATGTCTATCAATGAAGCATTGGAGAATGCACTAAACTTTAGTATGCTGATGGACGCCTATATTCAGATAGTAGACCCTTTGACAAATATTGAAGTTGCATCTTTTTTGGTGGAAGAATACTATAATAATATAAACTCCATGATGATGGGTGAAGTGTATTTGCATAACGGATCTTGGAAGTTTAATGCAATAGGAAATGGAGTAAATAAGGACTTGGCGGGACTGTGTGAGTTTTATGGAGTACAGGTCATATAAAGGAGGAGAATATGCTTACATTTGAAGTTATAAACGAATTAACACTTAAGGTTACCTGTGAGGGAAGAGATACTTTGATTACTAAAGCAGGTGCCTTTATAGCCGGAGAAAATCCCGGAGGAAAGAATTATTCATTTGAAAAAATGCTGCTTGGACCTGGAGGTAGCATAGGTCAAGCACTCTTAGGACAGTTTGTGAGAAGAATTGCGGGCGAGAATATACCTCTTATGAAGGTAAATATGAATGGAAATTCTACTACGTATTATGCACATTACGGACAGCATGTAGTAGTATATAAGCTTGCTGTTGGTGAAACAGTTTCTGTAGAGTCTGAAAATATATTGGCATTTACAAATGATTGTGATTACTCAGTAAGATTCTTAGGAGTAGGTGTACTCTCACAAAAGGGACTTGCAACTACTACATTGGTAGGTAGAGGGAATAATGCCTATGTGGCATTACTTTCTGACGGAAATCCTTTGGTAATCTCAAATGTAAAGTCAAGAGATACACTTTCAGTAGATCCGGATGCGGTAATATGTTGGTTTAGCCAAAGTGGTATGGGAGATCCACAGATAAGAGCGGATATATCTTGGAAAACTTTCATAGGTCAGGCCTCAGGTGAGTCCTATGCCTTTGAGTGGTCAGGAAATTCTCCTGTAACAGTATTGGTTCAGCCAAGTGAACGAGGCGGTGGTGTCAGAGTCGGTATTGATTAATAGATTTAAAGCAGTCGGAATATCCCGACTGCTTTTTGCAAATTAGTATAGCTTATTACTGGAGTTTCATCACTTCTTTAAAAAAGTCCTTTGCATATCTGTACATTTTTAGAGAGTATTCACCAAACTCTTCACCTACATTCGCTTTGTACACTGTCCAAAGTGCCCATAGATAACCGCTGAGTGCCATGTAAGCATAAAGTTTTTTACATTCATCAATAGAGGGATCTCTTTGCAAATAACTCTTTAAAAGTTTATCAGCCTGTGATTTATCATAGTAGGAGTATATAGCACACATTGCAATATCTATGATGGGCTCTGCCATACCGGCATACTCCCAATCAATGAGTTTGATCTTATTATCAGAAGTGATAATAAAGTTGTCAGCCACACTGTCTATATGACAGAGACAGGTTTTAGACTTTATTTCATTCAGCAAATCCAAGAGAAGTACCATATTCTTGTGTACAATATTAACATCATGAAATGAAATACCACCGGTATCTTCACATAGTTTGGTATAATAATCTATTCTTTCAGCTATATTAAATTCATGATCAACACAAATATGTTTTTCATGTAAAGTTCTTAAAAGTTCCATACATCTTGCCATCTCTATGGAATCATTTGGATTGGCGTTTCTGGAACCATCATAGAACTTTGAAATCTTATATCCACTTTCTTTATCAAAGTAAATTATCTTCTCAGTAATATTTAAATCTTTAATTGCCATATAGCAATCATACTCATGTTTTCTGTCAATTAGTACATCAGTACCCTTACCGGGGATTCTACATATATAACTCTTATTATCTATTTCAAATAGAAAGGATTTATTTGTCATACCGGATTTTAAAGTGCGAAGACCATTTATATGATTTTCTGAGACATTAAAGACTTTTGCAATAAGCTCAAGTGCAACATTGCCACTTTTTTCCTTATATTTATCATCAAAGGCTCTAAGCTCCTCAAGATTTTCAAACTCATAGACCTGATTTGCAGGTTGAGGATTGATATGCATAGCAGGAAGGAGTGAGTTCTTTTCCTTTAATTCACGCATAAGTACATTTTCCCAATACCAGTCATCACTTCCCGGAGTATGAAAAGCTTTTTCAAGTATTGGCATAAAGACAGAGGAAAAATCCTTGCTGAAATAAACAGGTCCATACATTACATATGTATCATTTCCACCTATATTTATCTCAGTGATTTCTCTTTTTTTATTAAAATCAAGTACCCACTCGCTTGTACTTCCTTCCATATATACTGAAGAGTACCAAGAAAATGGTTCATAGCGGTGGTACATGTTTTCGCGCATCCAATTATCTGAAGAAAGTATGTAGACATTGGTATTATTGATGTATTGATATGCGTAATGTAAAGAGGATATATTATTCTTTGATGAGTAATCAGGATTATATACAAGCTTAACATCATATTTATCTATAAGATACTCAAAATGCTCTTTTAGATATCCTACTACTATAACAATATCAAAAACGCCTACTTCGTGAAGCTGCTCAATTTGTCGTTCAATCATTCTAACACCAAATACTTCCAATAGGCCTTTTGGTGTTTCAAAAGTAAGCGGAACGAATCTGGAACCAAATCCGGCTGCCATGATAACAGCTCTCTCCACCTTAAATTTAGAAAGGTAGTCAAGACCTTTACTTGTTATGTTCAGTCCATGTTCATTTTTATTTAAGTAGTTTAATGCTATTGCTTCCCTTATAAGACTGTTAACACTGCCAAGAGATAGGGAAAGCTTTTCAGCTAAATCCCTTTGAGTGATCGTATTACATTCAAATATTTCTCTTAGTAAATATGCGTATTTGTTCATAACTGCTCCTTATATAAGCTTATATATTCTGTTTTGCAAAATGCCATAAGTTCAAAAAGTATAAAAAAATATATATATTGAACATATTAACACAGCAAAGGGGATAAGTACACATATATATAGAAGAAAAGTAGTAATTGTAATATTTTTGTAAGAAATCAGAAAAGGAAAATATATTGTAAGTAAGGGAATAAAGTTATATACTACGATTGTCTTGATACAGTGGGACTGAAAAGTACCGTATCAGACGCATTAGATTTTTAAAAGGATTTCAAGAAGGAGATGCATTCATTATGAGAAAGCAAACAAAGATTGCTGCATTAATTTCAGCAGCAGCTGTTCTTTCAGTTGGTGGAGCTATGACAGCATTTGCTGCTACAGGCTGGCAACAGGAGAATGGTACATGGGTATATTATAACAGAAACGAAGAGAAAGTAACAGAGTCATGGCAGAAGTCAGGTGACTACTGGTTCTATCTTGATGACAACGGCGAGATGGCTACAGATTCTATCATCGACGACAACGACAATACATACTATGTTGATATCAACGGTGTTATGGTTACAAATCGTTGGGTTGCTGTTGACAATGAGAACGCTGGTGACGAGAACGAGCCAAATCAGTGGTGGTACTACTTCGGAGCTAATGGTAAGGCTTATAAGAGAAGCGATTCAGCTGTAAGCGATGTTTCTTTAAAGACTATCAATGGTAAGAAGTACACATTCAATACTGATGGTAAGATGCAGTATGGTTGGGTAAAAGACGGCGAGACACAGCATGATGAAAATGCTTGGCAGGATGCTGATTACTACTTCGGCGATGAGAACGATGGTTCTATGGCTGAGGGATGGAGAGAGATCGCTATCACAGATGATCAGGCTGCAGACCTTCAACCTGGTGACAACTACTGGGAGGTAGATCAGACAAGATGGTTCTACTTCAAGGCTTCAGGAAAGAAGGAGAAGAATCAGACAGGTAAGACAATCAACGGTAGAAAGTATGGCTTTGATGAGTATGGCCGTATGAACGCTGGTTGGTTCACAGGTGCTACATTATCTAATACAGTAGCTACATACAGCAACACAACTGGAACATACAGTGATGGACAGGGTAACCCAGATTACTCAGGCTCATTTATGTATTTCTCAACACCAGAAGATGGTGCTAGATCTACAAAGGGATGGTTCAAGGTAACTCCAGGATACTACTTAAATAAGAGCAAGTACGAGGATGGAGCTGATGCTTGGTACTATTCAGATGGTAGTGGTAAGATTGTAGCTAACCAGATCAAGACTATCAATGGTAAGAAGTATGCATTCGACAACTATGGTAGAATGATCAGCGGTTTCGTTGTACTTCAGATGGAAGCTAACACTGTTGGTGCAGGATACAGCACAAAGAATATCGTTCAGAAGGTTGATAGTGATAGTGCATATGACACATCAGACAACTATGTTAAGTTTGTAAAGGCTAATGATGGTATGTTCTCAACAGGTGAGCTTAAGTCATACTTCTTCGGTGGAAGCGATGACGGTTCTATGAAGACTGGAAAGCAGTCTGTAGAGATGGACGGCGAGAAGCTTACATTCGAGTTTGAGAAGAACGGTTCTGCTAAGGGTGCAGGCGTTAACGGTATGAGCGATCACAGATTCTATGTTGGTGGTAAGCTTACTACAGCTGACAGTGACAGCAAGATTGAGGTTGTTATACTTGACGGCGACAACAAGTTGATTGCTAAGTCATCTGTTGAGGATGCTCTTAGAATTTATGGTAACGGTGGTACAGCACACTACAAGTCAAATGGTGACTTGGATTACACAGAGTGGAAGTTCACAAATCTTCCAACTCGTGCTAAGGCTTACATCGTTAACACAACCGGTGCTATGGTTAAGAGCGGAACAAAGAAGGACGGAGATGATTACAAGGTTAAGACATCTAACTACACAGTAGATTGGGTACGTCTTGAGGAATAATCTCAAATATTAATTAATAAGATTTTATAGGCTTGAGGTGGAGCGAAGCGAGGCCTCATGGCATCTGATAAATCTAATGCGAGGGGGATGCCTTCCTAAGGGAGGTGTCTCTCTTTTTGTTTATAAAAATTGTACTAAATAAAAAACAGGAATAATTCTTATTATTAGTACTTGACTTTTTTTTTATTTTGGTACATAATAAAGGCACATTGAGGTTGTGTAAAATTAAATCTAATGATTTTATAGTTAGCTCGAGCACAACCGAATATTGGAGGACATATGTTAAAAGATTTTAAAGAATTTGCGTTTAAAGGTAATGTTTTGGACATGGCTATAGGTGTTATCATAGGTGCTGCCTTTGGTAAGATTGTCACATCTTTGGTAAGTGATTTGATTATGCCTATTATATCAATACTTACAGGTGGTTTGAACTTCACAGATTTGAAGTATATTATAACTCCTGAAAGTGAAGGTGTAGCTGAGAATGCTATTGCTTATGGAGCTTTTATCCAAAATGTGGTTGATTTCCTCATTATTGCATTCTGTATCTTTATGTTTGTTAGACTTATAGAGAAGTTTAAAAAGAAAGAGGAAGCTAAAGTGGAGGAAGCACCTGCAAAGGCTGATGATATTGTTCTTCTAGAGGAAATTAGAGATTTATTAAAGGCGAAGAAATAAGGAGGAAATATGAGTTTTTATCGTTGTACACACTGTGGTAAGATTGTTTCAGTAGTAGTTGATGGTGGTGGTACACTTGTTTGTTGTGGAGAGCCTATGCAGCTCTTAAAGGCTAACACAACAGATGCAGCTCAGGAGAAGCATGTACCGGTAGTAACTGTTGAGGGTAACAAGGTTGTAGTAAATGTAGGTAGCGTAGATCATCCTATGACACCTGAGCATCTTATCAACTTTGTAATGGTTGAGACAAATCTTGGAAAGCAGTATAAGGGACTTACAGCTGAGGATAAGCCACATGCTGAGTTTGTTTTACAGGATGGTGAGAAGTTGATTGCAGCTTATGAGTATTGCAATTTACATGGTTTATGGAAAGCAGAGGTATAATTTATGAAGTATGTATGTGATGTTTGCGGATGGGAGTATGATGAGGTAGCAGGTGATCCTGATAATGGAATAGCTCCTGGAACAAAGTGGGAAGATCTTCCGGATGACTTTGTTTGTCCACTTTGCGGAGTAGGCAAAGATGAGTTTTCTAAGGAAGGCTAATATATAAAGATAAAAAGAGAGCCCTAGTGGCTCTTTTTTAATGAAAAGATTTATGAGTATGGGCGTTAATGGCAGTTTTAATTCTCTTTTTGTTACAGTTCAGGTAGCCCCTTTAGAGCTTTTGTTTTACAATCCTAATCGCAACTCTTTCTTAAAACTTCGCAGGATTTTACGCAGTCTGCAAAAACTCGTTTGTTCGCTTGGGGAGCAGCGAACTGCACTCAAACAAGTCCCAGGCTGCTTAATCTGAGTCTCGTTTTCACGAAAGAGTTAAACGCTACAAGGATTGTAAAATTAAAAGTCTCAAGATATATGGTACCTGAACTGTAACCTCTTTTTATTAATATTACTGTATCAGTTTTGTTGTTGCTTTGTTTAAACAAATCTTATATGCTATACTATATTGAAGTTATTCTTTGCAGATGGTAATACTATGGATGATAAAAAAAGAGATTATAGCGATATTATAGATATGGAGTCACCAAGCATGAAAGTACCGCTTTCCGGAAGTGAGAGAGCCTCACAATATTTAGCTTTTGAGGCGGTGCTGAGTGGAAGGAAGCTTCTTGATATGGGGGAAGAGATCTGGCTAAAGAGTTATGCCCCTGAGGACTATAGACGGGAAATATATAAAAAAAGAAGGAAGAAAAATACTGTAAACAGGTAGAAAAATGATTTGCGATTATTGTATAAACTATATATATGATGAGGATGTGGAAGGCTATATATGTGATGTGGATATGGATGAGGATGATTATGTAAGAATGAGAAGCTCTGATTATTCTATCTGCCCATATTATAGGAGTAATGATGACTATTTGATAGTAAGGAAGCAAATGTAATGGAAATTGGTATAGAGAAACTATCAGAGCTGCAAAATAAGATAATAATTGATATAAGACCTGAGCATGAATTTAAAAGAGGATATATTCCTGAATCTATAAATATAGCAGAGGAAGATATACAAAAAAGAATAAAAGAGTTTGATAATAATGATAATATTTGTTTGGTATGCGCTACAGGAAATAAGACGGAATACTTAGTTGAAGAGCTTGAAAGTCTGGGATTTGAGAATGTTTATAATCTGGTTGGTGGTTATGAAGCCTATATGAAACTTAAGCTAAATGAGTTCTTAAAAGAGGAAAGTAAGAAGGAAGAAATAAATAGAAAAAGCAAAGATATTGAAAGAAGTATTATAAAGAAATTTAGAAAGAGTATATGGCGAAAGTTTACAGCGGCTATAAATGAATATGAGCTTATAAAGGATGGAGATAAGATAGCTGTGTGTATATCAGGCGGAAAAGATTCTATGCTGATGGCTAAACTTTTTCAGGAGTTGTTAAAGCATGGCAAGAAAAATTTTGAACTGGTATTTTTGGTAATGAATCCCGGATATGACGATATAAATTATCAAACAATAGTAGACAATGCTAAGATATTGGATGTACCAATAGTGGTGTTTGAATCATCTATATATGATATAGTGGCAGACGATGAGAAGTCACCTTGTTACCTCTGTGCCAGAATGAGAAGAGGACATTTATATGCCAAGGCAAAGGAACTTGGCTGTAATAAGATTGCTCTAGGTCATCATTTTGATGATGTTATAGAAACGATAGTGATGGGTATGTTATATGGTGCTCAGATACAGACTATGATGCCGAAGCTGCACTCTACAAATTTTGAAGGTATGGAACTTATCAGGCCTCTTTATCTTATAAGGGAAGATGATATAATACATTGGGCAAAGTATAATGAACTTAATTTTATAAGATGTGCATGCAGATTGACAGATAATTGTTCAATATCAGAGACTGGAGATAAGGGCTCTATGAGAGCCGAAGTGAAGAAACTTATAAGGGAGTTGGCTGCCAAGAATCCATATATAGAAAAGAATATTTTTAGAAGTGTGGAAAATGTCAGTCTGGATACGGTAATAGCCTACAAGAAAAATGGTATAAAGCACTCTTTCTTGGAGAGCTATGATTGAGAGGTTACTTTGTATGAGTGAAGAAACTTTGAGAATTATGATAGCTACAGATCTCCACTACCTTTCAAAGAAAATAAATGATGGTGGAGAAGCCTTTGCAAATACTATAGCAAAGGGTGACGGTAAGGTAATGATGTATATCGAAGAAATAATAGAGGCATTCTGTGATGAGGTAAGAAAAAGAAGGCCTGATGTACTTATTCTACTTGGAGATTTAAGCTTTAACGGAGAGAAGATAAGCCATATAGAGCTGTCAAAAAAGCTTGAGAAAATTGTAGAAACAGGTATATCGGTATATCTGATACCCGGTAATCATGATATAAATTATGAAAGATGCTTTGGATTTTGTGACAATGAAATATATAAGGTTGATAGTGTGAATGCTGAGGAATTTAGGGAGATATATGCCGCCTGCGGATATAAACAGATGGATTACTTCGATAAATATTCAGGTAGTTATGCCTCTAAGCTTACAGATGATTTATATTTGCTTATGCTTGATACCAATTCCTACTTTTCAAATTATCTTTGTGAGGAAAGTTTTGATTGGCTTGAAAGGGTACTTGAAGAGATATCAAAAAAGGGTGCGAACATACTTGCAGTAAGCCATCAAAATCTCTTGGAACAAAATTTTATGTTTACTGAAGGCTTTATGATAAAGAATGCTGAAAGAATAGAAGAAATATATGGGAAGTATAATGTTAAGCTTAATTTGAGTGGACATATGCATATACAGCATATTGAAAAAAATATTGTTTCAGAAATAGTTACATCATCACTGGCAGTTTCACCGAATCATTTTGCTAATATTATTTATGATGGTAATTCATTTGAATATTGGACTGAATGTCTTAATGTAGATACTGTAGAAGATTTTGTTTCCATAAGTAAACAGGAATTTGAAGGTGTGGGAAGTAGACAGCTTACAAAGTTATTTAATACTCATACATTTGAAAATGAGGATGAAGCTGATAAGAACAAGATGGGTAGAGCTTTTATAAAAATGAATGAGAGCTATTTTGCCGGAGAGATTTTTGATGCAGAGGGATTTGAAGAAGGCATAAGGCTTTGGGAAGAGCAGCCGGAGTGCTTCACTTCTCTTTATATAAAGAGTATACTTGACTCCGTGTTTAAGGAACAAAATAAATTTAAAATAGAATTATAAGAAAGGAAAAATATGGAAAGATTTGTAGATAGATTTTTACACTATGTAAAGAAAAATACCAGATCAGATGAGAGTAGGGCGGGAGTTGTTATTCCGACTACAGATTCACAGATGGAGTTTTTAAAGGAGCTTGCTGTGGAGCTTGAGACAATAGGACTTGTGGATGTGAAGATAAACACAAAGAATGCATTTCTTACAGCTACATTGCCGGCAAATACAGATAATGCCCCTGTGATAGGTTTTATTGCACATGTGGATACAGCTGCTTTTAATGCTGAGAATATTTCTCCACAGATACATGAAAACTATGATGGAAGAGATATAGCATTGGGAAATAGTGGATTTGTATTGTCACCAAAGGAATTTCCAAATTTGAAAAACTATGTGGGTCAAACAATTATAACCACTGACGGTACTACACTTTTGGGTGCAGATGACAAGGCCGGAGTATGTGAGATAGTCTCAGCTATGGAGTATTTGATAGAAAATCCACAGATAAAACATGGTAAGCTTAGAGTAGCTTTTGGTTGTGATGAGGAAGTTGGTGTGGGATCTGATCATTTTGATGTAGAGGACTTTGGCTGTGATTTTGCATATACTATGGATGGTAGTTCTGTAGGTGAGCTTCAGTTTGAATGTTTCAATGCTGCTGAGGCAAAAATAGAAATTTTGGGTAAAAGTGTTCATCCTGGAGATGCAAAGAATAAGATGATAAATGCACTTACCATATCCAGAGATATTCAAATGGCAATGCCTCTTGTATGCGTGCCGGAAAATACAGAGGGCAGAGAGGGCTTTATTCATTTGATAGAAGCACATGGTAATGTAGAAAATGCAAGCTTGATTTATATTATAAGAGATCACAATCGAGAGCTTTTTGAGAATAAAAAGTATATTGTTAAGAAGATATGTGAGGAAATAAACTCAAGATATGATATAGATAGGGTAAAGCTTTCTATTCATGATGAGTATAGAAACATGGCTGATATTATAAAGAATGATCCAAGAAGTGTGGATATTGCAACTAAGGCCATGGAAAATCTTGGTATAGAGGTGAATAAGGCTCCTATAAGAGGTGGAACTGATGGTTCTAAAATATCATTTATGGGATTGCCTACTCCAAATATTTTTGCGGGCGGTGAAAACTTCCATGGTAGGTTTGAATTTGTAAGCGTTCAGTCTATACAAAAAGCAATAGATGTTATTGTAGAGATAGCTAAGATAGCAGTTGAGGGGTAAATAAAAAATATAGGCTTTTAATTTTATGATCTTTTATTTAGGATCGTAAAATAAAGCCTATATTTATTAAATTACAAAATCATTTCCGGGATCTTCAACTATTAAATCTGCAATAGAAACACTGTCGAAATATTCATTTATAATTTTCGAAAGTCTACTCCACATATCAATAGTACGATACTCACTTGTACGATACATGCTTTCAGTATCTTCATCATCAACCATGATATTCTCTTCTGCGATTCTAAGCACTTCTCCTACAGTGATATCATTTGGTCTTTTGGTAAGTTTGTATCCACCACCTTTACCACGTAAACCTACAAGTAGTTTATGTCTTACAAGAAGTTTTATAATACTTTCCAGGTATTTTTCAGAGATATCCTGTCTTTTGGCAATGTCACGAAGTGGTATGAAATCATCAGACTGGTTCTCTGTCAAATCAATCATAACAAGAAGTGAATAACGCCCTTTTGTTGAAATTTTCATATAATCACCATCCTTAATTTATAATCCTATTATACAAGTAGGTAATAGGTAAATCAAGAGAATAATACGACATATATGAAAATAATGCTTTGTTCAAAATATAAATTAACCTATATAGAGGTCCTTATATTCTTCTCTATTGTTCCCAAACCATTTTAAAGCATAGGAACAGGTTGCCCTTATTTTTTTGTTATTTGATTTTGCATAGCTTACAGCTTCAAGCATAAGTTTGGATGCAATTCCTTGACCACGCAAACAGTCATCTACAAAGGTGTGATCTATGAGAATCGTATGTTCGTCCGGTTTTTGGAAAGTAACCTCAGCGATCATCTTACCATTGTCATCATTCATATAAATTCTATCATCAGCTATATTAAACATATTACCTCCAATTCTTTATTTAAATAAAGATTAACATTTAGAGAATAAAAGTCAAGTGATATTTAAAATTATAAATTGCCTATATCATTACTAGGTGGTTTGATAGCTAATTTGAATTATATTGACAGTCATTTATGTTTATGCTACTATAACGTAGATGCTGCTGTGGCACAGGTGGTAGCGCACCTCATTGGTAGTGAGGAGGTCACGGGTCCGAGTCCCGTCAGCAGCTGTAAAAAGTCTTGTTTTGCAAGACTTTTTTTGTATTAAAAAATATCAAGTTCAGCAATGCCACTCCCAACATTATTGTAGAATTTATTTATTATATAATAGTTTATACATAGCCATATAATCCCCTTACACTGACTTCTCCACTGATAATTCTTTTTATCTTACCATCTGTATTCACAAGTAAAGCACCGCTTTCATCAATACCCAGTGCTGTAGCAGTATATTTATTTTTGGGATCAAGTATCTTCACTTCCTTGCCAATATTGGCTAAATGCTTTTCATACTTTTCCTTCAGATCAGTCATATCCTCAGTTTTTAGAAAAATATTAAAATTATTATAGAAATGATATACAGTGCTTGCGATTAATCTTGCCCTATCCATTAATATACCTGTTTCAAGAAAAAGAGATGATGCTGTTTCCTTTATATTATCAGGAAAATCCTTATTATTTACATTGATTCCAACTCCGGAAATAATATATTTGATACCATCCATATCAGAACTCATTTCTGTAAGTATGCCGGAGATCTTCTTTGAATTAAAGACTATATCATTTGGCCATTTGATTAGAGGTTCGATAGAATATATTTCTTCTATCGCCTCGCATAGAGAAACAGCCATTACAAGAGTAATAATAGATGCTTTTTCTATAGCAATATCAGGTTTAATACATAAACTCATGAAAATACTGCTTCCACTTGGAGAATCCCAGCTTCTTCCAAGTCTACCTTTACCAAGAGTTTGCATATCTGAAACCACTAAAAAATCAGCATTTAGCGAGTCAGAAACTTTTTTGGCATAATTGTTGGTAGAGTCAACTTCATTTAAATAAATGATTTTTGGAGGATTCGAATAGTTATAAGCATTTATGCATTGTTCGATTTCTACACGACTTAGTGTCTCATTTTTGTTTAAGAGCAAGTAGCCCTTATTATTGACGGATTCTATATTGTATCCATCTTTTTTTAGTGTAGAAACAGCTTTCCATATTGCTGTTCTTGATACACCAAGATATTTTGAGATATTCTGTCCTGATACATGGCTTTTATTTGAAAGCAGAATTTTTAAAACTTCATTTTTTAACATATTGCTCCTATAGTATTTCGCAGAAAATACAGATATTTAATAAATGTATCAAGTGGGATTCGAACCCACAATCTTCAGAGTCGGAGTCTGATGCGTTATCCAATACGCTATTGATACCAATAAATATTACAAAATTATATCATTTTTTATAATAAATTGATAGGTGCTTTTTAGTATAATATTTGATAAAATAATAAAGTGGTTAGGAGGTCATAAATCAGATTTTGACCTATATAGACCGTTAATAATGATAGTATAAAGAGGCAGTTATGAAGAATAAAAAAATAATTATGGGAATGGGTATGATAGCAATGATGATGGCAGTTGCTACAGGCTGTGGAAATTCAAATACAACAGCAAGTACTGAAGAAACTGTTACCACTGCAACAGTGCCGGAGTCTACCATGTCAGAAGAAGAAAAGAGACTATCTGATTATAAGACATATGGCTTACAAAAAGATCAAATTCCCGGTATTATAGAATTGGTGAAAGCTTACCAATATGCAAAGGTTAATGCAGATGCCAGAAGAATGTATAATGTTTTTGGTAGAAGTGATGAGGATGGACTTGCAGATTTGCAGAGCAAACTCAATGATGAGGCAAAGGTGTATGAGTCTTTTGATGATACAGTCACCTATGTAACAAAGGGATATGAGCCTAATTCGTATGTGGTATTTATAAGCTCAAATGTGAAGTTTTATGATATTGATACAAAGGCACCTATGCTGACTTGGGCATATGTTAAGGAAGAGCCAAAGGATGCATTCTATATGGTGGAGAATAACAATTTGACAGAGGATGAGAAGAAATATATAGAGGATGTTTCAAAGTCTGAGGATATCATTGCTTTAGATGCACAGATGAGAAAGGATCTTGCAACTGCGGTTACAAGTGATATACAACTTGGAACACTATATTCTATATGGGTTCAAAACGCCGCTACAAATGAGAGTAAGCCGGCAACAGAAACTACAGAAGCACAGACTGTTGTAGAGGAAAGTACGGTGGAAAGTATAACTGAAAGCAGTAAAGAGGAAGCAGAAGTATCCATAGCTGAGACAAAGAGCGGAAACTAGTATGGATGTAAAGGATTTTTGGTATGACTTGCCACAGGAACTTATAGCACAGGATCCTCTTGAAGACAGAGCTTCTTCAAGACTTCTGATACTTGATAAGGAAGCAGGAAATATAAGCCATAAGCATTTCTATGATATTATTGAATATATGGATGAGGGTGATTGTCTGGTACTTAATGAGACTAAAGTAATACCTGCAAGGCTTATGGGTGTAAAGAAGGATACCGGAGCTGCTATAGAGATACTTTTGTTGAAAAGAAAGACAAAGACCGCATGGGAATGCCTTGTAAAGCCGGGAAAGAAGTGCAAAATCGGAGCAAGGATTGATTTTGGTGATGGAGTGCTTTGTGGAACTATAACTGATATAGTTGAGGAAGGAAATAGAATAATAGATTTTGAGTTTGAGGGTATTTTTGAAGAGATATTGGATAAACTTGGAACTATGCCATTGCCACCATATATCACACATGCACTACAGGATAAAAACAGATATCAAACAGTATATGCTAAGAATGAGGGATCTGCAGCGGCACCTACGGCAGGACTTCACTTTACTAAAGAGCTGCTTGAGAGAATAGAGAAAAAAGGTGTTAAACTTGCAAAGGTCACACTTCATGTAGGACTTGGAACTTTTAGACCGGTAAAGGTGACGGATGTAAACGAACATCATATGCACTCGGAATTTTTTCAAATATCTAAGGAAGCCGCAGATATTATTAATTCAACAAAGACAAATGGCAAGAGAGTTATATGTGTCGGTACCACCAGTACCAGAACCATAGAAAGTGCGGCAGATGAAAATGGACATTTGGAAGAAAGATCAGGGTGGACGGATATATTTATTTATCCGGGATATAAGTTTAAAGTGTTAGATGCTCTAATTACAAACTTTCATTTACCAGAGTCTACTTTGGTGATGCTTGTAAGTGCATTGGCAGGAAGAGAGAACATATTACATGCATATGAGGAAGCTGTAAATGAGAAATATAGATTTTTCAGCTTCGGTGATGCAATGTTTATAAATTGAAATATTATCTCACTATTAATGTGAGAATATTTAGAAAGGATTTTTATGAAGACAAGAAAAGGTATTGTGGCGTTAATAGTTTTATCTATGATTATCGGACTGACGAGTTTTAGTGCTTATGCCGCAATCGTAAGAAAGGTAAGCACAAGCAGCTATACACCACAGCAGGTTACAAATGAGCCTCCTACAAGGATATATGTAAGTAAGTTGAGCAAAGAACTTACACTTATTGTAGACAATAAGATACTGGGTAAGTGGCCATGCAGCATGGGTGAGTTTTCGGCAAATGGAACTAAACAAAGGCAGGGTGATAGAACTACACCAACAGGAGATTATTACATTTGTGTAAGAAATGATAAGAGTGCATATCATTTATCGCTAGGACTTTCTTATCCTGACAAAGAGGCAGCTGATAGAGGATTTGCAGATGGTATTATTTCTCAGGAAGAAAAAGATGCTATCTATACCGCTATTGATAATAAGGTATGTCCACCATGGAATACAGCACTTGGCGGTGCGATAATGATTCATGGAAACTATCAAAAGGGTATACCTACAGCAGGTTGTGTAGCTGTAAGTAATGATGTAATGGATATTATCTGGCCATATGGGCAGCTTGGGATCAAGGTTACAGTAGGACCATAAAACCATAAGGCATATTATAGGCATCTGTCTATGATATGCTTTTTTAAGTGGAGAAATTAATGAATATAAGAAATGCAAGAGTCTCTGATTTGAATAGAATGCTTGAGATATATAGTATTGCCAGAGATTACATGAAAGCAAATGGCAATGCAAATCAATGGGGAGATAGCTATCCGGATAAGAGAATTATTATCAAGGATATAGAAGATAAAATAAGCTATGTAATAGAAAAGAACGGGGTGATATTGGCCTGTTTTGCCTTTATAAAAGGCTATGAAAATAACTATGAACTGGAGTTTACATCTGATATGGAGTATGGTGTAATACATAGAGTTGCAAGTGATGGAAGTGTGAGTGGAGTTGCAAGACAGATAGTAAGCTTTGCAAAGGAGAAAAGTAGAATTTTAAGAATAGATACTCATAAGGACAATAAGACTATGCAAAGGGCTATAGAAAGTCTTGGATTTAATAGACT
Source organism: Lachnoanaerobaculum umeaense (assembly GCF_003589745.1). Lineage (GTDB taxonomy): Bacteria > Bacillota > Clostridia > Lachnospirales > Lachnospiraceae > Lachnoanaerobaculum > Lachnoanaerobaculum umeaense. The sequence goes on from NZ_CP032364.1 coordinate 166,933, forward strand.
TGGAATAATCTATTTGGATGATGGAACTCAAAGAATTTTGTATGAATTAAAGGAGGAGATATGATCAGAGAAGTAAAATTAGATGATTTGGACAGACTGTCGGAGATAGAAGCGGCTTCTTATCCAAAAGCTGAAGCGGCAGGAAAAGAGAGTATAAGAAAAAGAATGGAGAGTTTTCCGGAGTGTTTTTGGATATTGGAAGAGGATGGAATTATAAAGAGCTTTATTAATGGTATGGCAACTGATGAAGCTGATTTAACAGATATTATGTATGATGATGCTAAATTGCATAAGAAAGATGGCGAATGGCAGATGATATTTTCAGTGGTAACAGATGAGGCATACAGAGGATGTGGACTTGCAAGAGAGGTGATGAATAGGGTTATAACAGATTCAAAGGCTAGAGGCAGAAAGGGTATAGTGCTAACTTGCAAGGATAGACTTAGAGGTTTTTATGGAGAATTTGGCTATGTAGATGAGGGGATATCACAGTCAAATCATGGGGATACTATCTGGTATAAAATGAGACTTACATTCTAAATATAAGTACTTGAGGAATTAAGTTAAATAAAAAGAGCCTATGAATTGAAGTGACCCAAAAAGTTAGACTTTTTGGGGTCACTTCAAATGATTTCATCAGCTCTTTTTTAGTGGTTTATTTAATTACGTTGTTTACAAATTCAAGAAAAAATTTGATCTCAGGTTGAGTCTTTTTTGCAGTCATATAATGCAATGAAAAATATCTCATATGAGCGTTCTCAAGTGGATAGGCTATTATCTTATTATTGTCTAATAAGTTTTGTATCGAAAATTTTGAACAAATACTTATACCAACACCATGAACTATCATTTGTTTTATAGCTTCCAAATCATTTGTCTGTGTGATGACATTTAGATCACGCTTTTTTATGCCAAGACCTTCAAGCAATTTGTTTGCTATGAACTGTGTTCCTGAGCCGTTTGATCTTAAGATCATAGGATACTTTAACATATCAGATATCTTAGGATTGCTTGCCTGTAACTTTTTGTATTCCTCTGTAGCAGGTGTAACAAGCATAAGATGGTCAGGACATAATTTGACACTCTCACATAAAGGGGAATGTACATCCTTTCCGGTAAAGGCTATATCTACACTACCATTTAGTAGAAGCTCTGCAATTTCCTCACTACCACCCTGCCAAATGCTAAAATGTATATTAGGATTTTTCTCTCTAAACTTTGCTATGATTTCAGGTAAGAGATAGGCTGAAGGTATTGAAGATGCACCTAAATGTAGTAGGCTTTTTGATGACTGCTGTAGTGAAAGTATGGCCTGATCTTTGGTCTCCACTATCTTTCTGGCGTATGCAAGGAAGGATTCACCCTCAGGTGTAAGAGTGATGGATTTGGTTGTGCGTAAAAGCAGCTTTTTTCCAAGGTCATCTTCCAGATTTTGAACATGAGAGCTTATAGTTGACTGTGATAAGTATAGATATTTTGCAGCCTGTGAAAAACTCTTTAATTCTGCTGTGGCAACAAATGCTTCCAGTTGTCTAAATTCCATAAATTATCTCCTTTAATGCTTGTATACAATGTTTTATTTCTTCTGAATTATTATTATGTCCAAATGAAAACCTTACAGTTCCTCTTGGATAAGTGCCCAGTGTGCTATGAGCTATAGGTGCACAATGCAGTCCGACTCTTGTTTGTATGCCATATTTATCATCAAGAGTATAGGCAATATCTGATAAGTCCATATCAGCAACATCAATAGAAACAACAGCAGCTCTATCAATAATATCACTTCTCCCATATACCCTGATCTTCTTGATATCAGAAAGTTCGTCCAAAAAATTCTTTGTTAGAGTTAGCTCTTTATTTAGTATAGTATCCATACCGATTTCATGTATATATTTTAATGAGGCATTAAGTCCATATATTCCCGGAATATTTAATGTGCCGGCTTCAAATCTGTCAGGCATGAATTCCGGAATATCCAAAGTGTGAGATATACTGCCTGTTCCGCCGGACAAGATGGGATCTATAAGTTTGATCATATTTTCTTTTAAAATAAAACCACCAATACCCTGTGGTCCAAGCAATGCTTTATGTCCTGTGAATGCAAGAGCATCTATATTCATAGTTTGCATATCAATAGGAAAAAGCCCTGCAGTCTGTGCTGAATCCACTACAAAGTATAAATTGTTTTCTTTGCAAAACCTGCCTATTTCAAATATGGGCATTAATGTGCCACATACATTAGAAGCATGTGTAATAACGATAGCTTTAGTATTTGTCTTTAACATAGATGAAAGCGAAGAAATATCTACTGAACCGTCACTAAAACATGGAAATGTATCATAATTTATACCGCTTAAAGATAGTTGTGATAAAGGTCTCATTACAGCATTATGTTCCATAGATGAAGTCAATATATGGTCTCCGGATTTCAACAGTCCTTTTAAGATTATATTCAAAGATGTGGTTATATTTGCAGTGAAAACTACATTTTTGCAATCATCACCATTAAACATATTACATAAAATTTGTCGGGTTTCATACAATATGTCTTCGGCCTCGTATGAGAAACCATAACTTGAACGATTTACATTGGAACCGATATATTTGATATATTCAAGCATTGAATCTAAAACTGATGTTGGCTTGGGATATGATGTGGCTGCATTATCAAAATAAATTCTTTTCAAACATATACCTCGTAAATTAATAAAATATACCTCAAGTATATACATATTTATAGACTAAGTCAATAAATACAGGCTTAAGATTACATAATGATATAAATAAAATTTAGATATTATGGTATAATTATAAAAAAGTTTTAGAAATTTATGTAAAAATAATTAAGGAGGAGAAATGAAAAACGAAAAGATTGTCATTGGAGTGGTGGGTATAATTATCGGGATAATAGCAGTAGCCTTAGTGATGCTTGGAAATCCTGCCAATATGGGATTTTGTATTGCCTGTTTTATAAGGGATACAGCAGGAGGACTTGGGCTCCATAGAGCGGAGCCGGTACAGTACCTTAGACCTGAGATAATGGGACTTATTCTAGGTGCATTTACAGTGGCATTTAGTAGAAAAGAATTTAGTGTAAAGGGTGGCTCAAGCCCAATTTCAAGATTTGTATTGGGATTTTTTGTAATGATAGGTTGTCTTATGTTTCTGGGTTGTCCATTTAGAATGATTCTTCGTATAGCAGGCGGTGATCTGAATGCAATAGTAGGTCTTTTGGGATTTGTTTGTGGAATAGGAGCAGGTATTTTATTCTTAAACAGGGGTTATTCACTTGGTAGAACCTATAAGCAGGAGCAGGTACAAGGCTTTGTAATACCAATAGTACAGATAATATTATTGGTTTTAGTAATTACAGCACCTACATTCATCTTTTTTACGCCGGCTGATGGTGGTCCGGGAGCAAAACATGCAGCGGTTATAGTTTCACTTGTTGCAGGACTGATTGTTGGTGGATTGGCACAGTATACAAGACTTTGTATGGTTGGTGGTATAAGAGATTTTATTTTGTTTAGAGAAACAAGACTTTTGATTGGATTTGTGGCAATTCTTGTAGCGGCATTTGTGGGAACTTTGGCAATCGGAAAGTTCAATTTAGGATTTTTGGAGCAGCCGGTAGCACATAGTGACGGACTTTGGAATTTCCTTGGAATGGTACTGGCAGGATATGGCTGTTGCCTTTTAGGTGGATGTCCTCTTAGACAGCTTGTACTTACAGGTGAAGGAAATACAGATTCAGCTATTACTTTCTTGGGACTTTTGGTTGGGGCAGCATTTTCACATAACTTTGCTTTGGCTGCGTCAGGTAAGGGACCAAGTGCTAATGGTAAGATGGCGGTTATTATAGGATTGATTGTAGTAACAATAATTGCGGTAGCAAATACAATGAAGAAGGAGAACGCGTGATGGTAGATGCAAGAGGATGCTCATGTCCTGAGCCTGTGATAATGATAAAAAAAGCACTTTCAAGTAAAGAGAGCAGATATGAAATGATGGTTGACAGCAAGAATGCTTTGGAGAATGTCACAAGATTTGTAAAAGGTGAGGGCTATGATGTAGTTGTGACTGAGGAAAATGGAGAGTATAAGTTGGTGATCACAAAATGATTGAAAAGTATATAGCTACTTTCTTTTCACATTTTGGAGCAATACGCTTTCAAAGGGAACTTAAGCCATATGGTATAAAGGGAGTAATAAAGCCGGTTCCAAGGTCGTTAAGTTCTTCCTGTGGAACCTGTGTAGAATTTGAAATAGATATGACGAATAAAGAAAGACTTTCTGATGCAGTAGTATCTTTTGAAAATAATAATATGTTTGTAAATGATAAACATAATGAGATAGAACAGGTCGTTGCTATTACAGAAAATGGATATGAGAAAGTGTATATGGCAAGGCAGTAAACTTTGCAGCATTGATACAGTCTGTGTGTTTTTATTGGCATAAAGCCTAAAAATTTCGGACTGTATCAAAATGTAAAACGAAAAAATATAAAAAATTAAAAAAGTTATTGACAACCGGATATATATATTGTAATATATCGGAGTGTTCAGCAAATGAGAACACAAAAATAAAACAAGCGCCTTTAGCTCAGTTGGTAGAGCAGTAGACTCTTAATCTATTTGTCCAGGGTTCGAGTCCCTGAAGGCGCATGAAGGTCCTACTTGATAGACATTGAGCTATTGGGAAGGGCTTTTTTTGTTGTATAATGAATAAAATTAGGTTATAATTAAATACAATGCTTAAAATTTTGGGGCAGTGACTTTGTGCAAAAGGAGTTATATATGCTAAGAGTTGGTATGCTAACAAGTGGAGGAGATTGTCAGGCATTGAATGCAACAATGCGTGGTGTGGCAAAGAGTCTATACAAGTCTGATAAAGAGGTGGAAATAATAGGTTTTCTTGAAGGATATAAGGGGCTTATGTATGGAGAATACAGGGTTATGAAACCTTCAGATTTTTCGGGTATATTGACCACAGGTGGAACAATGCTTGGAACCAGCAGGCAGCCTTTCAAATTGATGAGAGAGCCTGATGCAAATGGTATGGATAAGGTAGAGGCGATGAAGACTACATATAATAAGCTAAAGTTGGATTGTCTTGTAGTACTTGGTGGAAACGGCTCACAAAAGACAGCAAATCTTCTAAGCGAAGAGGGACTTAATGTTATAGGTTTACCAAAGACCATTGACAATGATTTGTATGGTACAGATATGACATTCGGTTTCCAAAGTGCGATGGAAATAGCCACAAATGCCATTGACTGTATACATACTACAGCTGCTTCTCATAGCAGAGTATTTATTGTAGAGGTAATGGGACATAAGGTAGGATGGCTTACACTATATGCCGGACTTGCGGGAGGTGCAGACATTATTTTGATACCTGAAATACCATATGATATAAAGGCAATAGCCGGTGCTATAAAGATTAGAGAAAAAGAAGGCAAGAAGTTTACCATACTTGCAGTAGCAGAAGGAGCAATATCAAAAGAAGACGCAACTCTTTCAAAAAAAGAGCTGAAAAAGAAGAAATTAAAGGATGCGGGTAGATATCCTTCTATAAGTTATGAAATTGGGGATATCCTAAGTTCTGAGACAGGTGTAGATGTGAGAGTTACAGTTCCCGGACATACACAAAGAGGTGGAGATCCAAATCCTTATGACAGAGCATTGTCTACAAGACTTGGAGCTCATGGAGCAGAGCTGATACTTGAAAAGAAATATGGTAGACTTGTAGTATTGAAGGGTACGGAGGTTACAGATATAGATCTTAGTGAGTCTGCAGGAAAGCTGAAATATGTTGATCCACAGTCTTCACTTGTAAAAGAGGCAAGACTTGTAGGAATAAGTTTTGGTGACAGATAGAAAGGGAGTAAATGTCTTATACAGCATTATATAGGAAGTTTCGACCTTCAAATTTTGATGAGGTGGTAGGTCAGGAAGCTATAACAAAGACATTAAAAAACCAGTTAAAGACAGGTAGAATATCTCATGCCTATCTTTTTTGTGGAACCAGGGGTACGGGAAAGACAAGTATAGCTAAGATAATGGCAAGGGCACTTAACTGTGAGAATCCCACAGATGCAGGCCCATGCAATCAATGTCCCACCTGTAAGTCTATAATTAGTGAGACTTCTATAAATGTATTGGAGATAGATGCAGCTTCAAATAATGGTGTAGATAATATAAGAGATATAAAGGAACAGGTGCAGTATCCGCCTACTTTTGGCAAATATAAGGTGTTTATAATAGATGAGGTGCATATGCTCTCTCCTGGAGCTTTCAATGCACTATTAAAAACTCTTGAAGAGCCACCTGAATATGTTATATTTATTTTGGCAACCACAGAGGTGCACAAGATACCGGTTACAGTATTGTCAAGATGTCAAAGATATGACTTTAAAAGGATTGGAATGGATAGCATATCTAAAAGGCTTAAAGAACTTTGTAAGAGCGAAGGTGTAGATATAGAAGACAGGGCTGTGGACTATATTGCAAAGAGTGCAGATGGAGCTATGAGAGATGCACTCAGTCTTTTGGATGAGTGCATATCATTTTTGCAAAATGAAAAGATTACTTATGATACTGTGCTTGATATACTTGGAGCTTCAGACATAAGCGTATTTAATGAGCTTTTCGAAGGTATATTATCCGGAAATACTATAGAGGTATTGAATCTTTTGAATGATTCAATAGTGGCAGGAAAAGAGATAGGACAGTTTGTAACAGATTTTCTTTGGTATTTGAGAAATATTCTGATATTAAAGTCCACACAAAATGACAGTTCACTTGTGGATATGTCAGAACAGAACTTACAAAATTTAAAAGAAATATCAAATACTGTTTCCAAAGAAACTCTGATGCGGTATATTAGAAACTTGTCAGAGCTTTCAAATAAATTAAAGAGTGCTACACAAAAGAGAGTTGTGGCGGAGCTGGAGTTTATAAGGCTTATGACACCTGAGATGGAGGAAAATCTTGACAGTGTATTGGATAGACTCTCCAGGCTTGAATCAGGTATAGTAACCGGTGCTGTAGTAAAAAAAAACAATACTCTGAATTCAGAGATAAAAATTGAAGAAGAAGTCATAGAGCTTCCAAAGGCTACATATGATGATTTCATGACTATAAAAAAGGAATGGAACAGTATAGTGGAGCATATTGGAGGTATGGCAGGCAGTGTATATAAAGAAGCAGATGTAGAGCCTTTAAAAACCGGAGGTATTAATGTCATCTTCTTTAACAGGATGTTCTTTGATATGGGAAGCGGAGAGTCCACAGTATCAGATTTACGCTCATATTTGAAAGAAAAGTACGGAAAAGATATTGTAATCAAGACTTCGTTAAGAGAAAATAAGGTTGTAAGAAATACAAGATATGTTTCAATAGAAGATATAAAATCTGTTATCAATACAGATATTATTGTAGAATAGTGAGGAGAATTTTATGGCAAAGCGTGGAGGTTTTGGTGGCGGCATGATGCCGGGTAATATAAATCAGTTGATGAAGCAGGCACAGAAGATGCAAAAGCAGATGGAGGAGCAAAGTGCGGCTTTTGAAGGTAAAGAGTTTAGTGCAAGTGCAGGTGGTGGTGCTGTAAGCATTACTGTATCAGGTAAAAAGGAAATCACAAAGGTTTCAATAGATAAAGAGGTTGTAGACCCTGATGATGTGGAGATGTTGGAAGACTTGATAATGGCGGCTACAAATGAAGCCCTTAGAAAGATGGAAGAAGAGCATTCTGCACTTATGGGTGGCATTGCAGGTGGAGCAGGAAAGTTGCCATTCTAATGGATTATTACAGCAGTCACATAAGCAAGCTTATAGAGGAACTTTCAAAACTACCGGGTGTAGGAGCAAAGTCCGCACAAAGGCTTGCTTTTCACATAATAGGAATGTCAAGTGAACAGGTAGAGTCATTGTCAAGTGCTATAAAAGATGCCAAAGGCAATGTGAATTATTGTAAAGAATGCTTTACTTTAACAGATGGAGAGGTCTGTCCGATATGTGCCAATGAGAAGAGAGATCATAAGACCATAATGGTTGTGGAAAACACAAGAGATTTGGCAGCATATGAAAAGACAGGAAAGTATGAAGGTGTTTACCATGTTTTGCATGGTGCTATATCACCTATGCTTGGAATAGGTCCGGCAGATATAAAATTAAAGGAATTAATAAAGAGATTGGAGGGCGATATAAACGAAGTGATTATCGCCACAAATTCTACACTTGAGGGAGAGACTACAGCAATGTATATAGCTAAACTTATAAAGCCCATAGGTATAGAAGTGAGTAGGATAGCAAGTGGAGTCCCGGTAGGCGGGGATTTGGAATATATTGATGAAGTGACTCTATTAAGGGCGCTCGAAGGAAGAAGATCACTCTAGAGGTGTATTTTCAAAAGTAAAAAATCTTGAGGGTTGGTGCAGGCATGGATAAATATGAGTTTAATTTAAAGGTTGAACAATTGAATAAATTGGTGAAGAGTGGCGACTATAAGGCGGCTATGAGAATCACAGATACAATTGACTGGAGTAGGGTTCATAATGCAGGCTTGCTAACAACTGTATCAGAAGTCTATGAAAAAAATGGCGAATATAGGGAAGCTAGAGAAGTATTACTATTAGCTTATGACAGAGCACCTGTAGGAAAGAGAGCTTTATATAGGCTAACAATGCTTGCGTTAAAAGAGGGAGATATATCAGAGGCACAAGCCTACTACAAAGAGTATACTGAGATCTCTCCACAAGACAGTAGAAAATATCTTATGGAATATCATATTGCAGTGGCAAAGGGTTATGATATAAATAAAAAGATAAGAATACTTGAAAAATATTGTGACATTGAGAAAACGGATGAGCAGTGGAAATATGAATTGGCAGTGCTATATGTGAAGGCGGGCAGAATAGATGACTGTATAAAAACCTGTGATGAAATAATGCTTTTATTTGGAGTTGGAGAATATGTAGAAAAAGCTGCAGCACTAAAGGAATCCACCGGTTGCCCTCTAAGTTCAAAGCAACAGGAGCAGGTGGACAATAAGGAGTATTATGAGGTCAGACTTAGCTCAATTGTAAGAAAATATGAAAGTGGAGATTATCCAAACTTAAACCTTGATGATATGAGTGTATATAATCCGATTGAAGATAGGAAAGCCACTATAAATTTGATTGATGATGAAGAAGTTGTAAATGAGGATACCCATATAAATACAGAACTTTTCCCAAAAGTTATGGGAGTAAATGAAGTAAGAATATCAGAGACGACATTTAAGGGGGAGAGCGTGAACCCGGAATTTGAAGCAGAGTTAAAAAGGGCTATAGCAATCACAAATGAAAATCTTAGTAAAATGAAAGGCGAGGATTATCGCTCATCTATGGCTGAAATAGATGAAGAGGTCAGAGCCCGTATGGAGAGGGTGGAGAGAATAAAGCAAGGTAGATTCACTTCCCCACTGGTGATGGCTGAAAGAAAAAAATACAGAATAAACAATCATTTTGACAGTATGGGATTACCAAAAACTCATGGTAATAGAGAAGAGTATCAGGAAATGATGGCAAAAATGCAAAATACCTGTATAAGCGAAGAACAGGAGGTTGTGTCTGCTCTTGATGAAGAAAAGGACTATGAGCTTTTGGCGGAAAGTATTATTCAACAAGAAGAGTGTCTGCCTGAGGTATCAGATGTCGAGGATATTCAAGGTGAGAGAATAGAGCCTTTAGAAACTGAAGTAGATATTGATACTGAAACAAAAGATATGAAGATTGATTTAATAGACATCAATCAGGATATAGTAGATAGTGTAAGCGAAGACCGTACTGAGAATGTAGATACGATAAGCAAAGACGGTGATGAAGTTGAAGATGCTATAAGTGAAGAGAATACTGAAGTTGAAGACACTATAAGTGAAGAGAATACGGAAGTTGTAGACACTATAAGTGATGAAGGTACTGAAGTTATAGATGATATAAACGAAGATAGTGATGTAGAAGAAATTCCTGTAAAAAATATCACTGTAACAGAGACAGCTTCTACAAAAGTTTTGGAGAATTATGTTCCTGAAAAGAAAGTTCCAATATTTGACAATGATGATTTGATAAATAGCTACTATGACGAAGAGGTAGATACCGGTGTACCTACTGTTTCATCTGTCATGGCAAAGAGAAAAGAACAAAAAAATATTGTTAAAAGCAGCATCAAGAGTGAAACAAAGATGGAAGTGGTAGATAATGAGGAAATCTATTACACAAAAGAAGAGAGAACCTTTGTAACCAAAGTAAAAAGAGGCGAAGAACCTGAGGAAATTATCCTAAAGCCTGTAATTAAAGAAATTGAGTCTGATGATGAAGAGGTCAATACTATTGTTGTAGAGGAAGATATAACTGCAAGTAAAATAGATAAGAAAGAAAGAAAATCAAGTGAGGCTACGGAATTTGTTGCAAAAGATGAACTCAAATCTGACATAGAGGATGGGAATAATTCTGATGAAAATGAAACTATAGTTATTGAAGAGAATGCAGATGATGAGATTAGGGAGGTTGATTTGTCGGTGCAGGGAAAGGTTATGAAAGCAAGAGCTCCAAAGTCAAGAGAACCTAAAGAATTCCTGATGAGAAGACCGGGTTCCATAATGGTGGAAGGTATAACAGCAGAGCAAGCCCTTGAGAATGCAAAAAATGTTCTGAGAGAGGTAAATGAACGCACAAAGATAAAGCATTCAGTCTTAAAAATTGGGGCAGACAGTCTCAATAATAGAGGTGTGATGAATTCTATCGATAAGATAAAGGGCAAGGATCTTATCATTGTAGAGGCAGGAAAACTTGATGATAATACTATTTCAGAGCTTATAGAGTTTATCAGAAATGGTAAGGAAACGGTTATATTTACAGATACTATAAGTGGTATTGAAAGTTTGATAGAATCTAATGACCTATTACATGGTATGAGCCTTGTAATGAGGGAGGATGAAGTCCCTGTAAAGAGAAAGAATATTGTAGCTAATATTGTACTGAAAGAAAGGGATGACGAAAGAGCAATTAGAGAGGCTGAAGAAAAAAAGGAACTTGAAAGAAAAGAGGCACAAAAAAAGAAGGAAGAGGCTCAAGCTGCTAATGATTTGATGGCTATGGATATAATAGCAAATATTTTGAGGCAGGAAACAGGAGATGAAAATATTCAGTTTGAGATACAAGAGATTGGTAGCTCAAATTCTATAAAATTCTATAAATCTGATGAAGATGAAAAATTAGAGCCTAAGGAGGAGAAACAGACTATTAAACTTGACCCTGTAATATCAAATGCGATAATTGAGGAGTCTTCAAAGCTTGAAAAGCCTAAAAAAGAAGTTAAAACAGTGGAAAGAGAATCTCAAAAACAGGAAAGAAAAAATGAAAAGCAGTCTGTAATATTGGAAAAAGAAGCAAAGAGACAAACTGAAGAACCTGAAAAGGAAAATAGAAAGCAGCCTGAGGTAGAAGAAGTAATAGATTATAACAGTGATGATAACACTCCTATGGGTGTGGATCAATTCATTGCATATGCACTTAACTATGTAAAAGAGATAGAATGTGTACTGTCATATAAGACAGAATATGCAATAGAAGAGAGAGCTGATTATATGAAGGAAGACGGCACACCTCTAACAAAAAAGAATGCTAGAAACCTTGTAGATCATGCTGCTGATTTGGCAGAGAAACCGGGAATAATGAAATCAATAATAAATGGATTGACGAACTCTAAGTATGATAAAGAAGGAAGACTGATTCTAAGAGAGGAGCATTTTAGAATATAATGGTTTTTAATTTTTTTGAAATACTGGTATTTTTGCTTTTAGTTTTATTGATTGCATATGGATATAAGAATGGACTTTTAAAGTTATCCATAACAATGTTAGCTCTTTTATCCAGCGTGATTGTATTGAATGTAGTAAATCCATATCTTAGAAATCAACTACAGGAAAATACTAAGATAAACCAGTTTGTTTTGACTACAATTTATTCGAAAATAGGATTGGCTGATATGCATGAAGATTCCTCTAATAAAGAAGGCCGAAATAATGCTATTGATAAACTTAATGTGCCAACAAAGGTCAAAGATGTTTTGAAAAGAGATGACGACCGAGTGATATATGAAAAGCTTGGTGTATATACATTCTCAGATTATATTGCCAGTTATGTTACACAGATGACTGTTAATGCGATGAGTTTTATGGGTTCTTTTATATTGGTCTGGCTAGTACTGGGTATATTATTTAAGGGAAATAAGCTTTTGAGTAAACTACCTATTTTGGGAGGCATGAATCAAATTTTTGGAGCAATAGCCGGTCTAACAATAGGACTTATAATATACTGGGTCGTTTGTATTTTTATAATTGCATTTTCTACAACTAAGCTTGGTTCTAGTTTATCGGCTATGGTTGAAAGCAGTCCATTTTTGGTTTTTTTATCAAGAATAAATCCAATAGCAACTTTTCTTGGATTATAGTTAGGGAGGTTATATGAATTCTAAAAGAAAACTGACAAACGCATCAAATGTTATAGTGGGACTTTGGCTTTTTGCTATGTTTACTATATTTCCCTTAATTTATAATGACTTTTACTATGACATACTACAGACCAAGTATTATACAGTAATGATTCTTTCTATTACGATGATCTTGGCACTGATAGTGATATGTGGTTTTGCCGGAGGATTTAAGAGTTTTTTCGATAAGGTAAAGAAAAAGGGGTTTGAGACCTGGTTTAAAGAAGAATTCAGTTTATGGGATATATGTGTAATGATATTTATGCTGATGACTGTATTATCTACATTATTTTCCGGTAGAGTTATAATGGATGCGATTACCGGAAATAAGGGAAGATTCTCAGGACTTTTATTGATATCAGTTTATGTAACTATATATTTTATAGTGAGTAGAATGTTTTCATTCAGCAAAATTTATTTTACGGTTTTTTTAGCTGTAAGTATTCCGATATGTATATTGGGCTATACAGATTACTTCAATATGGATGTATTGAAGTTTAAGGAGAAAATAAGTCCGGAACAGTGGTCTGTATTTACTTCGACTATTGGAAATATAAATACATACACTGCAGTTCTGGCATTCTATATTGCTATTTCCGGAACATTATTTATAACTACACCATTTAGTAAGGATAAATCTAATGGTGAGGGTATAGAAAAGACTGTTTTCTATTATATTATAATGTTTATAAACTTTATTGCCCTTTCTATGGGTAATTCAGATAATGGTTATCTTACATTGGCTGCGTTCTTCGGGCTTGTACCATTTGTGGCATTTAAGAGTATGGAGGGTGTAAGAAGATTTATATTAACAATTTTTACATATTTGCTTGGAATAAAAATTGTAAAACTTATTAATATAAAATATGCAGGTAAGGTACTTGGAATATCAGGTTTATATGATTTTATAAGTGATTTTAAATATTTAGAAATTATAATTATTGCTTTAGCAGCCATAGTTATTTTGATGTATGTTATTGCATACCAAAAAAGAAATGAGACAAGAAAAGAAAATGATAGTTTACTTAAGTTGCTTAGATATATCTGGTTGGCTATATTAATTATTGCATTCGCATTTATAATCTTTTTGGGAATGAAGATAAATGCAAATGTGGAGGCAGCTAAGGAAAAGTATGGGGCATTGGCTGATTATTTTGTCTTTAATGACTACTGGGGTACATTTAGAGGTTATATTTGGAGAGCATCAGTAGAGGAATATATGAAGTTTCCAATGTTACACAAGATCTTTGGTAGCGGACCTGATACTTTTGGTATATACATTTATGCATTGAGATTTAATGAAATGACTAGAGTAACGAATCAGATCTTTGATGCAACACATAATGAATACATTCAATTTTTATTTACTTTAGGACCTGTAGCTACTTTATCCTATATTGTGGCAATTATATCTCCGGGTATAAAAGCACTTAGGACAGGGTTGTCTGATCTTAGAGATGATGCAATGTTACCATTTTTGTATGCATCTGCAATGGCAGTTATATGTTATGCAACTCAAGCTATGGTTAACCTGAATTTACCGGTTGTGACACCATTTTTGTGGATATTCTTAGGTATAACAGTGGCATTACTCAGAGATAAAGGTGATGTAAAAAAGGAGAAAAGATAAATGGATAAGATAATACTTACAGGAGATCGTCCTACCGGAAGATTACATGTAGGACATTATATAGGCTCTCTAAAAAGAAGGGTTGAGTTGCAAAACTCAGGAGAATTTAAAAAGATTTTTATAATGGTGGCAGATGCACAGGCACTTACCGACAATATGGAAAACCCTGAGAAGGTAAGACAAAATATTATAGAAGTAGTACTTGATTATTTGGCATGTGGTATTGACCCTAAGAAGTCCACAATATTTATACAGTCAATGGTACCGGAGCTTACTGAACTTGCTTTCTACTATATGAATCTTGTAACTGTTTCAAGACTACAAAGAAATCCTACAGTGAAAGCAGAGATAGGACTTAGAAATTTTGAAAACAGTATACCCGTTGGATTTTTCACATATCCTATATCACAAGCCTCAGATATTACAGCATTTAAGGCAACTACAGTACCGGTAGGTGAGGATCAACTCCCTATGATTGAACAGACCAGAGAGATAGTAAGAAAGTTTAATTCAGTTTATGGTGATACTTTGGTAGAGCCTGAAGCATTAATACCACAGGAAGATGCGGCAAAGAGACTTCCGGGTACAGATGGTAAGGCAAAGATGAGTAAGTCACTTGGAAATTGTATATACCTTTCAGATGATGCAGATACTGTAGCAGCTGCTGTAAAAACTATGTATACAGATCCTTTGCATATAAAGGTAAGTGATCCGGGGCATATTGAGGGAAATACAGTATTTACATATTTGGATGCGTTCTCAAGACCGGAGCATTTTACAGAGTACCTTCCGGATTATAAGTCACTTGATGAGTTAAAAGAGCATTATACTCGTGGCGGTCTGGGAGATATGAAGGTAAAGAAATTCCTTGCAAGTATTATGGAAGAAACCTTGGCACCGATAAGAGCGAGAAGAGCGGAATTTGAAAAAGATATTCCATCAATCTATGATATGCTTAAGGAAAGCTGCGAGGTTGCAAGAAATGAAGCTGCAAATACACTTTCTGAAGTAAAGAATGCTATGAGAATAAATTACTTTGATGACGTAGAGTTGATAAAGTCGCAGGCAGAGAGATTTCATAATAAATAACAAAGTCTAAAATTAGAAATTCGATCTTTATTTTACGATTTTAAAAAGATTTTAAAATTTAAAGCTCGAATTTTTTTGCTTAAATTTATTAAAACAGTCTTGACAGTTGAATATATATTCAACTATAATAGAAGCATAACAGTTGAACAAATACTCAACTAAAGGAGGTGTATCAGAGTAGAAAATTTGAAAAGAGAAGAGGCTGTGGACAGAGCAAAGACAAATATGCTTGAGGGCAAAACCATAAATTCGCTTTCAAGGTTGTTTAAAGTATTTGGAGATCCTACAAGGATAAAGATACTTTGGGCATTAAATGTACATGAACTATGTGTATTTGATATTTGTGAAGTACTGGGTATGACAAAGTCAGCAGTATCACACCAGTTAAGTACACTTAAAGAAGCTAAGCTTGTAAAGTCAAGAAGAGAAGGTAAGGAAGTATATTATTCACTGGATGATGAACATGTAAAAGAGATATTTGAAACAGGTATTGTACATGTATCTCATAGATGTAAAGAAGATTGAGAAGGAGAAAAGAAATGAAGAGAGTTTATAAATTAGAGGGTTTGGATTGTGCAGATTGTGCGGCAAAGCTTGAGAGAAAATTGGCTGCTATAGAAGGTATTACAAGTGTAAATATCAACTTTATGACTCTAAAATGTACTTTGGAGGCTGAGGCTGATAAGCTGAATGATGTTATTGAAAAGGCTATGGAGATAATAAAGGTTGAAGAGCCTGATGTAGAGGTAAAGAGAGCGTAAGCAAAACGGGTTTTATTCATTAGGTAGAAGGATAATATGAACAATAAGCAAAAGAAGATGTTAAGTAAAATAATTATGGGGGCATGCCTTTATATAACTGCCATCATAATTTCAAAAATAAGCTTTCCAATGTCAGATATAATCAGTTTATTGCTGTTTATAATAGCATATATAATAGTGGGAAAGGATGTATTACTAAAAGCCTTCACAAATATAAAAAGAGGTAAGGTATTTGATGAAAATTTCCTTATGACCATTGCTACTGTAGGTGCGTTTATAATCGGTGAGTATCCGGAAGCTATGGGAGTTATGCTCTTTTATATGTTAGGTGAATTTTTACAGTCTCTGGCTGTAAATAAGTCCAGAAAATCTATATCCGATATGATGAATATAAGACCCGACTACGCAAATCTTGTAAAAGAAGACGGCAGTGTGGAAACAGTAGATCCATATGATGTGGAAGTCGGCTCATATATACAGATAAAAGCCGGTGAGATAATACCGCTTGACGGAATCGTGGTATCTGGAAAGGCAATGCTTGATACATCAGCACTTACAGGTGAGTCAGTACCAAGAAGTGCAAATGTAGGTGATCAGGTATATAGTGGAAGCATAAATAAGGACGGTCTTTTAAAGCTTGAGGTTACAAAGGAGTTTGGTGAATCTACAGCAAGCAAGATTCTTGAACTGGTAGAAAATGCTGCCGCAAAGAAATCAAAGACAGAAAATCTTATATCAAAGTTTGCGGTAGTATACACTCCAATAGTTGTTTTTTTGGCTATAGCATTGGCTGTTATCCCTCCTTTTATATTCCCGGGAACCGGCTTTGTCACATGGATTTACAGGGCGTTAACATTTCTTGTAGTATCTTGTCCATGTGCATTTGTTATAGCAATTCCTTTAAGCTTTTTTAGCGGTATAGGTGCATCATCAAAAATCGGAGTATTGATAAAAGGAAGTAATTATCTGGAGGTTTTAGCCGGAGTAAAGACTTTTATGTTTGATAAAACAGGCACCTTAACAAAGGGTGTTTTTGAAGTGGTGAGCATACATCCCAATAATATAAGTGAAGAGGAGCTAATAAAAAAGGCTGCAATGGCAGAGGAGTATTCCTCACATCCTATAGCCGTTTCAATAAAAAACGCATACAAGGAATTTGAGGAAGAGAGCAGTAGAATTGATTTTTCAGATAGACTCAGTGATTTGAAAGAGATCGCCGGACAAGGTATCAGTATAAAAGTGGATGATGAGTTGCTGTTTGTAGGAAATGATAAACTGATGATTTCAAATAATATAAATTTTGAGAAATGTAGTGACTTTGGAACTATTGTGTATGTGGCAAAGGAAGATGTATTTCTTGGGTCCATAGTGATAAATGATAGGATAAAGGAAGATGCTAAAGAAGTTCTTATGGCACTGAAAAATACCGGTGTAGAAAAGAATATTATGCTTACAGGAGATATAAAGGAAGTAGCAGATTTTGTAGCAAGTGAATTGTCAGTGGATTATGTATACTCTGAGCTTTTGCCACAGGATAAGGTGGATAAGGTGGAAGAAGTGCTGGATGAAAATTCAGTATTGGCATTTGTTGGAGATGGAATAAATGATGCCCCGGTTTTAGCAAGAGCAGATATCGGTATTGCTATGGGAGGTATCGGATCAGATGCAGCTATAGAGGCAGCAGATGTTGTTATAATGGATGACAATTTAGGTAATATAGTAAGAGGTATAAAGCTGGCAAAGAGAACAATGAGTATCGCAAAGCAAAATATTGTATTTGCTATCGGTGTAAAGCTGATTTTCCTCTTGCTTGCAGCCATAGGTTTTGGTACTATGTGGGAAGCGGTATTTGCAGATGTAGGTGTTACCATACTTTGTGTAATCAACGCAATGAGAAATCTTAGAATAGAAAATATATAATGGAGATTTTATGGATAAGATAACAAGCTTTACAATAGACCATCTAAAACTTTTACCTGGAGTTTATGTATCAAGAAAAGACAGTGTAGGAGATATGCTTGTCACTACATTTGATATAAGAATGACCAGACCTAATTTTGAACCGGTAATAAATACAGCGGAGCTACATGCTATAGAGCATTTGGGGGCTACATTTCTTAGAAATCATAAAGATTATGGAGAAAGTATATTATACTTTGGACCTATGGGGTGTAGAACCGGATTTTATCTGCTTTTAAAGGGGAACCATGAGTCAAATGAGATAGTTCCTTTACTTAAAGAAATGTTTGAGTTTATAAAGAACTTTGAGGGAGAGGTGCCGGGAGCCTGTGCTAAGGATTGCGGTAATTACTTAGACATCAATTTACCTATGGCAAAGTATATATCAGCAAAGTATTTAAATGAAGTATTAGAGGATATATCAAAAGACAGATTGGTATATCCGGAATAGAATTAAAAAGGTAGTTAATTCAGGCCTTTTTGAGAAATTAATTTAAAGAAAATTTTAAAAGGTTAGACAAATATATTGAAAAAATTATATTTTGTATTATAATTTGATTATGAAGAAAAATCCTGAGGTGAGCGATAACTTTGCCAATTTTGAACCTACATTTTGATTTATGGGATTCCAAATAACCTTGCTTGGATGTCAAGCTGCTATAGGTAGAAGGCAGATATCAAGGTGAGGTAACCCACCTAGCTCTGCTAGGCGTCAATAAGCAAAGCCGTCACTTTGGGTGTTAAAAAAGAGTAGTTTATACTACTCTTTTGTTTTATATAAAAAAGTATATGGATGGTATTATGGCAGAGACGCTTACAAAAGAAGATATAAAAAAGATTGAGGCAGAAATAGAGGAAAGAAAACTGGTACTTAGGCCACAGCTAATAGAGGCAGTGAAGGAAGCTAGAGCACATGGAGATTTATCAGAGAACTTTGAGTACTATGCTGCAAAGAGAGAAAAGAATAAGAATGAGAGTAGAATCAACTATTTAGAGAGAATGCTAAGATTTTGTCATGTATACGAAGATAAGACTGATGATGATCAGGTAGGGATTGATAAGATAGTTGAACTGTATTTTGAAGATGATGATGAGAGTGAAAAGTTTAAAATAGTGACTTCTATAAGAGGAGATTCTCTGGAGGGCAGACTCAGTATAGAATCACCTATTGGTAAGGCGATAGTTGGAAAGAAAAAGGGTGATAGAGTAAGGGTACCTGTAGGAGACAGAGGTTATTATGTAAAAATAATGTCAATAGAGATAAGCAATGAAGAAGATGAAATAAGATCGTTTTAGGAGGAAATATGAAGCTTGTTATACAAAGGGTAAATTATGCCAATGTAAAGATAGATGGAGAAGAAGTAGGAAAGATAAAAAAAGGGCTTTTGGTTTTAGTAGGTGTAGCCGCAGAGGATGATGAAAAGATAGTAGAAAAATATTTTAATAAACTTATAAAGCTTAGAATATTTGAAGATGAAAATGGAAAAACCAATTTGTCATTAAAAGATGTAGGTGGTGAGCTTTTATTGGTGTCACAGTTTACATTACTTGCAAATTGTAAGGAAGGAAATAGACCAAGTTTCATAGGAGCAGGTTCACCGGATGAGGCAAAGAGATTATATGAATATATGGTAGAACTGGGCAAAAAGTCAGATATACATACCGAATCTGGAGTATTTGGTGCAGATATGAAAGTAAGTCTTGAAAATGACGGACCTTTTACTATAGTATTGGAACTCTAATATGAAAGAGCTTTATAAAATATTGTTGGTGGATGATGAAGAAGAGGTCAGAAAGAGTATTATAAAAAAAATAAACTGGGAAGAAGAGGGATTCTTAGTAGTAGGTGATGCTGAAAATGGTGTAGAGGCATTGGAGAAGATAGAGAATCTAAATCCGGATCTTGTCTTTACAGATATCAGAATGCCGTATATGGATGGACTGGAGTTGATAAATGAAATCAATGAAAGATATCCACTGATAAAGTCTATTATTTTCTCAGGATTTGATGATTTTGACTATGCAAAAGAAGCTATAAGGATGGGAGTTATAGAATATGTTCTAAAGCCGGTATCTGCAATAGAGCTTACTGAAATACTAAGAAAAGTCCACAAAACTATGGATGAGGAGCTTAATAAAAAGAGAGATATTGAAAGACTTAAAAGAGGTTATCAAGCCAGCCTTCCAATACTTAGAGAACAGTTTTTAAACGGACTCATACATGGAAGTCTTGGCAAATCTGAGATAGAGTATGCCCTGACAGAGTATGAAATAAACCTAAAAAATGCAAGTAAATATATGGTGGCAGCTGTACATATAGATGATATGGATAGCCATATAATGGCTAAGGAACTTATACCTATATCTGTGAAGGTCAACCTGCTTGGAAATCTTGAGAATAAAGTACAAGTAGAAATTTTTTCAGTATATTCAGAAACCAGTATAGTTATCCTTATTGGATTGCCTGAGAAAATGTCAAAGAACTATATAATGTCTATACTTTCAGAAGCGATAAAGGATGCTAACAGGGCCATAGGGGTGAATTTGACAATAGGTCTTGGTATAAGTGTAAATGATATTACCGGGCTTCATACATCATATACTTTGGCAAAAGAGGCACTGGGTTATAGAGGTATTGTCGGCAATGGTGAAGTTATCTACATAAAGGATATGGAGCCGGTCAAGTCAGATAAGCTTAAGTTTGAAGATATAGAGGCAAAGGAATATATTAATATATTAAAGTTTGGAAGTGATGAAAGTATAATAGAATATGCTGAAAAGATCTTTTCAAAATTGAAGGAGTCAAAAGTACACTCCAGCCAATATCAGTCATATATGATAAATGTAATAAATGTTATTATTAATTTGGCACAAGACTACGGACTGGAACTCTCAGTCTTAACAAAGACTGCTACAGATTATATAGATCTTTTGGATAAGATAAAGGATACCGGAGGCTTTAGAGAGTGGCTAATGGAGGCCAGCATAAATATTGCACATAGGATAAGAGAGGATCGTGTAGTTACCTCAAAGAAGGTACTTGAAGAGGCAAAGATTTATATTGAAGAAAACTTTGCGGACATGGAGCTTTCCTTGGAGAAACTTTGCAAACATTTGCATGTTTCTGTAGCAAGATTTTCCACAAACTTTAAAAAAGATATGGGTATATCATATGTAAACTTCCTTACAAATGTGAGACTACAAAAGGCAGTTGAGCTTTTAAAGACTACTGATGAAAAGACATATATGATAGCGGAGATGGTTGGATATGCAGATCAGAACTACTTTAGTTATGTTTTTAAGAAAAAATACGGAGTTTCACCGTCCAAATATCGTCAGCAGGGATAATATATGGATAAGAAAAAATTCAGTATAAAGAGCCTGAGTATAAAAAATCTGAGTATTCAAAGCTCTATTTTTATGTACTTTACTGTAACAGCTATTATTGCTATTGCACTTATAAGTCTCATAATGTTTCAAAGGTTTACCAACAGTTTGAATGCTACTATTATAGAGGAAAACTCAGGTATTATAGGTCAGTTGGGAGAGTCTATCGACTCTTATCTTAGAAATTCTATGAAGATATCAGATTCTATCTACTATAATGTTATTAAAAACACAGATATATCAGGTGAGGATATAAAAAAGGGAATGAATCTGATATATGTAAACAATGACAATATGATAGACGATATAGCTTTAATATCAGGAAAAGGTGAGCTTATAGAATCTATGCCTGCACTTAGACTGAAAGATAATAGTAATGTTTTGGAGAGCAACTTTTTTAAAAAGAGTATGGCAGAGAGTGAATATATTCATTTTTCCATGCCGCATATAAGAGATTTATTTGACCAAAATGAAAGCAGTTATTCTTGGGTTATGTCTCTTTCAAGAGCTGTAGAGGTAACAGATGAGGGTAGAGCCACACAGGCGGTATTACTTATAAATTTGAACTATATGTTTTTTGAAGAGATGTTTTCAAATGTAAATCTTGGAAATGGTGGATATATTTATTTGACAAATGATGAGGGTGATATAATATGGCACCCAAGACAAAATGAGATATATTCAGGTCGCTTTAAAGAAAATAATAAATATGTATCTACCTTAAAGGATGGCATAACTGTAGAAAATATTGGTGGGAAACAGCTTACTTTAAATGTTAGAACAATAGGATATACCGGTTGGAAACTTGTGGGTGTTACTCCAAGTGCCGCACTCAATATAGATGGAATTAAGTTTAGATTCTTTGTATTATTTGTGGCGGATTTATTCCTGTTTTTATTGGCAATGATAAATGCATTTATATCAAATAAGATATCAAACCCGATAAAACTTTTGGACGGTAGAGTAAGAGAGATAGAGAGCGGCAATCTGAATGTGGAGATAGTACCGAGTGGTTCCTATGAAGTGGAGCATCTTGGGAATTCAATTAAAAATATGCTAAGCAGAATAAAGGTTTTGATGTCTGATCTGGTAGACGAGCACAATGCTAAGAGAAAGAGCGAGTTTGATACTTTACAGTCTCAAATAAATCCACATTTTCTATATAATACTTTGGACATTATTGTATGGATGATTGAAAATGAGAAGCCGGATAAGGCAGTCAGTATTGTAACTGCACTGGCAAAATTCTTTAGAATTTCACTAAGTAAAGGAAAGAATATAATAACTGTAAAAGATGAAGTGGAGCATGTAAGGAACTATCTGATGATACAGAATATGCGTTTTAAGAACAGATTTGAATACAGCATAGATGTGGAGGATGACATTTTATCCTATTCTTCTTTAAAACTTATGCTACAGCCTTTGGTAGAAAATGCTATATATCATGGCATGGAGTTTATGGATGGAGATGGTAAGATAGAGGTAAGAGTCTTTAAGGAAAATGACAGCCTGTATTTTACAATAAGTGACAATGGTCTGGGTATGAGTGAAGATGTTGTTGCTACATTGCTAAGCAAGGATATTATACCAAGCAAAAAAGGTTCAGGTATAGGAGTGAAAAATGTAAATGAAAGAATAAAACTATATTTTGGAAATGAGTATGGCCTTAAGGTAGAGTCAGAGCCTGATGAAGGTACAAAGATCACTATTCATTTACCGGCTATAGTTTATGGAGAGAAAGATGAAGATAGATAAAATATATATATGGATACCATGGTTTCTCTCTATAGTATTATTGTTTATACTTTCACAGACAAATCTTATTTTAAAAGAAAGTACGCCACAGGTTTATCAGGTATCTCTGATACTTGATGTTGAGGATGAGAGCAAATACATCAACTTAAAAAAGGGAGTAGACGCTGCTGCAAATAAATATAATATTGATATAAATCTTATAACCCTAAATAATGTAAGCCAAAATGAGATTATAGAGTCAGAAGAGGAAAATGGTACCAATGGTATAATTGTGCTTGCAAAAAATGACTTAAAACTGGGTTTGACAAAGACTCCCATAGTAGTACTTAAATCAAAGGATATGGAGGTATTTGACAGTGGCACAAATAGTGCCTCAAGAAAAACTGTAAATATAGATTATGCAGATATGATCAAGAAGCTATATGATGATTTTGAAACTGATGTTGATGGAAACTTACCGGTATATGTTTTTTTCAATAATAGGAATTTGTCCGGTGTTAAGTCTGAAATAGATTTCTTGAAATTAAAGCAGGCTTCTAATATAATTCTTGTAGAGGGAGACGAAAAGGAGTTTAGAACAGCTATAGAGGATTTGGTGCATAGCAGTAAAAATGCCTATGTGTTCTCACTTGATAAGAACAGTACAGATAGTATATGTAAGATACTTGGTGGAAGTAGTGTGTATAATGAACATATACAGGGATTTTATTGTATCGGAGCTACGACATTCTTTTTAAATAAATTAAATGATGGTACAATAGATGCTATAACTACAGTGAATGAGTATGATGAGGGATATTTGGCAGTTGAGATGCTGATGGAAGACTTGAAAAAGACTGCCTATATGTCAAATATTGATATGGAAAATATGCTGATAGATAAGGAGAGTCTGGAAGATGAAGATATAGTAAAACAGCTTTTCCCTATAGATTAGGCATATCTTGGGAGGAAAATGAAGAAAAGTTATGGTTTTTTTATGATTATTGCAGTCCTTGTTGCTGCATTGATCGGTGTTTTTTTTATGATAAGTCATATTGACCCACCAAAGAAAAATGTTGTTAAGATAGGACTTTGTCTTTATAGATTTGACGACACTTTTATATCAAATGTCAGACATGAAATTGAAGAATATGTAAAAGTATATGAGAATGAAAATGATATCAAGATAAATCTTGAAGTAGTAGATGCTAAAGACAATCAAAACACACAAAATCATCAGGTGGAGAGATTTGTATCATTAGATTATGATGTACTACTAATAAATGTTGTGGACAGATTTGCCGCCTCAAATATGATTGAAACAGCGGTGGGAGCAGATATTCCTATAATATTTTTTAATAGAAAGCCTGTAGATGATGATTTGAATCGAGCTGACAATATCTACTATATAGGAGCAGGGCCAAAGGCAGCAGGTATAGAGCAGGCAAATATAATAATAGATGCCTATAAGGAAAGTCCACACAGCATTGATATAGATGGTGATGGTGTGATAAATTATGTGCTTTTAGAAGGTGAGCCAAGTCATCAGGATTCTTTAGTTAGAACAGAGTGGGTGATAAAGACTCTACAGGATAATGATATTCCGATAAATAAGCTAAATGGTGCTATCGGCAACTGGGAAAGGGCTCAAGGCTCAGCACTTATGGAGGAGTGGCTCAAAGAATATAATAATATAGATCTGATCATCTCAAATAATGATGATATGGCTTTGGGTGCAATCGATGCCATAGAAAGAGCCAATAATATAAGCGGCATAAAGGCGGTAGGTATAGATGGAACGAAGGAGGCTCTTGAGGCAATCAAAGAAGGTAAACTTTTGGGCACTATAGAAAGTGATAAAAAGGAATATGCCAAGGCAGTGGTTGAGATTGCAATGTCAAGTATAGGTAAGTCAACATTGCCTGAGGACATAAAATACAAACTTTTGGACAACAGAACTTATGATGTTGAACAAATTCCTAGGATAAAATAATTTTTTATACAAAACTGACAATTAAATTTTATACATATTGCATATGAAATATAAAAAAGAGCATTGACTTATATGCTCTTTTTTATTATGATAAAAATCTAAAGATTAGAGCAACTTTCTAGTGGGTGCTCAGGGGACATTTCTTTAAATAATTCTATAGGAGTTTTATGAGGCATATTATAGCGGTGATTGATACAGATATACGCTTTGCCTTAAAATTATCTGATTTTCTTTCTAAGGAGGATAGGATTCCTTTCAAAGCTGTCGCTTATACTTCATTCCACATGTACAGTAATGAGACTTCTTCTATGGAGATAGTGGCATTTATTACAGATCTTGACAATGTGGATGAATGTATATCTACCGGACTTCCGGTTATCCTTCTATCAGATGATGCAATGGTAAAGTCAAAATATACCAATTCGTCAAAGCTTTTCTGTTCAATATTCAAATTTTGTGGTGTACATATTATTGTTGATGAGCTGCTAGGTTTCTTTTCCCAAAACGATTCGTTTGGACTTAACAGTACATGTAAAAATACCAAAGTTTATGGGGTTTATTCTCCTATAAACAGATGTGGCAGATCAAGTCTTTCAGTGGCATTTCATTCTTATTTTTGTTCAGAGTCAAATAGTTCTTTACTTATTTCCTTTGATGAATATGATTCAGTATTTGCCGTTTTGCGAAAAGAAAACAGTAGAGATCTTTCTGATGTATTCTACTGCTACAAAACAGGAGATTTAAATTTTGCAAAACTGGGTGAATGTATCAGCAGGGTGGAGGATTTAAATATTTTATTACCGGCCAGATACAATGAAGATCTGTTCTATCTTTCAGATAATGAGCTTACGAAATTTATGAATGATATTTTGATGGCGAACTTGTTTGAAATCATAGTGATAGATTTTGGCAGTATAGGCAGAAGATCAATGCAAATTTTAGATATGTGTGAAAAGATATTCTGTCCGATAATGGGAGAAAGCGGCAGTGTGGAAAGTACAAAGATAAATGAATTCAAATCACTTTTGGGAAGAAACGGATATTCTGAAATTATTCACAAATTGCATGAGATAAAGCTGCCAAAGGATGATATTTCTACAGATATATTTAATTTTACTAAGTTAAAAAGGCATGATTATTTTATACAGATTTCAAAAATAGCAGAGGGCTTGTAATTTATGATTTATTATATAGTAGGCAGTATGTTGGTAATTACAACCTTTACTGACATACTATGGAGGAAGATACCAAATAGTATTGTTTGGGGATATTTTATTCTGGGAATTTTTACATTACATTTTGGATTTGCAATTAGATTTTTAGTTGCATTATTTCTTTTTTCTATTCTATACCATCTCAAGTTTTTTGGTGCGGGAGATGTAAAATTATTTTCTTTGCTAATAGGATTTCTAGGTACATATGAGGGTATGAATATGACATTTATCGCGATAGTCTTGGCAAGTATAGGCTCATTAATTTATATGCTGCTAAGCGGTCAGCTATTTATTAGATTCAATATGCTCATAAACTATTGTATGAGAGTCATTGCTACTGGTAAGCTTGAAAGATACTATGAATATGATAGGATAGATAAATGTCTGATACCCATGGTTCCGTTTTTTCTGGCAGGCTTTATATTGTGGAGGTGCTTTTGTTAAATAGGAAAGTAACAGATGAAGATTTTCTAAGGATACAGATAGTAAAAAAAGAAACTGAAAGCCAAATACAAAGTGAGAGCATATATGAGCAGCTCAAGAAAGAAATAAGAGATAAGCTTTCAGACCTTAGAAATATAGATGATGAAGAATTATATGAAATAATAGATGAGGAGATAATACATAAGGAACATTCTTTTTATATTCCACTTGAAGAAAAATTGAATATCAGAAATTCGTTATTTGATTCGTTTAGAAGACTGGATATATTGCAGGAACTTTTGGATTCTAAAGACATTACAGAGATAATGGTAAATGGAAAAGATGATATCTTTGTAGAGAAATGTGGAAAGGTAATGAAATGGAATAAGAGTTTTGTGAACAATGAAGTTTTGGAGGATATGATACAGCAGATAGTGAGTAAGGTGAATAGGGTGGTGAATGTATCCTCACCTATTGCAGACGCCAGACTCTCTGACGGCTCAAGAGTACATATAGTGTTGCCTCCAATATCACTTGATGGTCCAATTATTACTATAAGAAAATTTCCTGAAGTTATCAGTATGGAAAGGATGATATCATATGGAACCTTATCTGAGGAATGTGCAAAGTTTTTGGAAATGCTGGTATGTTCCGGATACAATATATTTATATCAGGGGGAACCAATTCAGGTAAGACTACATTTTTGAACGCACTATCCGGCTATATACCAAATGGGGAAAGAGTTATTACAATAGAGGATTCTGCAGAACTCCAGCTTATACATATAAAAAATATCGTAAGGCTTGAGACTAAGAATGCTACTTTAAGCGGTGATGGAAGTATAGGTATAGGAGATCTGATAAGAGCTTCTCTACGAATGAATCCTGATAGGATAATAGTGGGAGAGGTAAGAGGTAGAGAAGCACTGGATATGTTGCAGGCTATGAATACAGGACATGACGGTTCTTTAAGCACTGGACATGGAAATAGTGCAAAGGATATGCTCTCAAGGCTTGAAACTATGGTATTAAGTGGTGCGGATCTACCACTTGCCGCCATAAGATCACAGATAGCAAGTGCATTGGATATTCTGATACATCTTGGCAGGCTTAGAGAGGGAGAAAGAAGAATGCTTGAGATTTTGGAGGTTTTGCCCTATGAAAATGGGGAAATTGGACTTAATAAACTCTATGAGTTCGATATGGAAGAAAAGAAACATAAAAAGGTCGGAGAACTCAAAAACAAACAAAAACTATTCGCAGCAGGCTATAGATTATAACAGCTATAAATTCACAGTTTTAGAATGGTTAAAATACAGTCTTTTTGCAATAGCATTAACAGCTTTAGGCTCATATATATTTTATAAGAGCATAATTATATTCTTTATTCTATTTCCATTTTGCTTTTTATACCCAAATTTGAAAAGAAAATATTTGATTGCAGAAAAGAAACGCAAGCTGGTACTGGAATTTAAGGAGGCAATAATGATACTCTCTTCTCTTTTAAATGCCGGATATTCTCTGGAAAACTCTGTAAAAGAAGCATTGGTGGAACTTAGATTATTATATTCAAAAGATAATCTGATAATTAGAGAGTTTGAGTATATAAATCAACTTATATATATGAATATCAGTGTGGAAAAAGCATTTGATGATCTGGCGTATAGAAGTCATAGTGAAGATATCAAAAGTTTTGCAAAGGTTTTGAGGATTGCAAAGAGGAGTGGAGGCAAACTTGAAAGTATCATTTCACATACAGTGAATGTTATAGGGGATAAGGTCAGAGTAAAGGAAGAGATAGTAACTATGACTGCTGCAAAAAGGTTTGAACAGAGTGTTATGAATATCTTTCCACTTTTTATAATTTTATATATTGATATAAGCTCTCCCGGATTTTTCAATATCATGTATACGACAATTATCGGTAGATTATGTATGAGTATGGGATTGATAGTGTATTTGTTTGCAATGTATATTTCAAAAAGTCTTTTAAATATTGAGGTGTAGTAGATGAAGAAGTATTTAAAAGAAATATTTTTAGATAATATAAAGTATTGGCTGATTATTATGTTGAGCTTTGTCTTGTCTATTATTTGTAGTATGTTTTTGAGAACTGATATAGTTTCAGATAATTATATAAAAAGGCTTGGAGTAGATGAATATGACACAGAGATGGAGATAGAGGTGGAGGGCTTATTGGATGAGCCACAGAAAATAGAGATACCTGTATCAAAGCGTGTATACTCCAAAGATGAGGCAAAGGAAGCTATTAAAAAGGGGATGGATGAGATATTGGCGACTCTTCCGGGTGAGAATACTTCACTGCAAAATATAACTACAAATTTGAATCCGACAAATGAAATAAGCGATTTGGGTATTAGTGTGAGCTGGGATTTTGGTGACACTGATATTGTAGATATCTTGGGTAATGTACATAATGAAAATTTGAGTGAGGATCTTGATCTGGATATAGTAGTAACTCTAAGTTATGAGACATATGAAGAAAGCTATATTATTCCGGCAAGAATATGTCCACGAATATTATCTGAAGATGAAAGACTGTTAAAAGGCTTTAAAGAAAAAATAATAGAAGCAGATAAAAGTCAAATAGAAAAAGACGGCTATACTTTACCTGATACTTATGAGGGAAAAAAGCTGATATATAGATTCAATGAATCTATAGACTTCAATCTGATTTGGATAATGGGAATAATAATATCATTGCTTTTATACTGTAGAGAGAAGGAAAATAAAAAGAAGATTGATGAAAAAAGAAAAAGAGAGCTTATGAAGGACTATCCGGATATAGTATCCAAACTGATAGTTTTTATAGGTGCCGGACTTTCAGTAAGACAGTCATGGGAAAGTATAGTTAAAGACTATGAAAACGAGATTACTGAGAGCGGTGAAAGAAGGTATGCCTATGAGGAAATGTCAAAAGCACTGGCAAGGCTGAAAAACGGAACACAGGAAAATATAGTGTACAAGGATTTTGGTAGAAGCTGTTCTCTAAGGCAATATATGAAATTATCATCACTGTTGGAACAAAATAGAAGGAGTGGACTTGCAAATATGCATACCCTTTTGAGTTTAGAGTCTCAAAGTGCCTGGGATGAGAGGATAAATCTTGCAAGAAGAGAAGGGGAAGAGTTGAATACCAAGTTGTTATTGCCATTATTTATGATGTTGCTGATAGTAATGATGATGATAATAGTACCGGCTTTGTTGATATTTTATTGATAATAGGACTTAAATTTATCAAAGAAAGGAGTAAAAATGTTTGAATTTTGGAAGGGTTTTATGGAGAATGAGGACGGAGTAGGTGTTATAGAAATTGTTCTGGTTTTGGTAGTTCTTATAGGTCTTGTTTTAATATTTAAAGGAAATATAAGTAAACTGTTGAATAACATATTTAAGGAGATAAATAAGAAGTCAAAAGAGGTATACAATTGAGAAAAAGAGGTTCAATTACAATCTTTGTATGTTTGATATTTGTATGTATCAGTGCATTGATATGTGGACTTTTGGAGTCTGCAAGGACCTCGGCCGCAAGATTATACTTGCAAACAGCAGGATACTCGGCAATAGATTCATTATTTAGTAGATATCACAGAGCTTTGTGGGAGAATTATAAAATACTCTCATTTGAAAGTGAAAATGATGAAAATATAAAGGATCTTATGCTCTCATATATGGAACCATATGTGGATAATAGCGGAATGTATAGGATTCAAAATCCACAGATAAACTTGAATAAGAAGATTAATCTAAATGATAATGGTGGAATGTATTTGGAACAGGAAATAATTGATTATATGAGTTTGGGTACTTTTGAATCTATATTTGACGGGTCTCCTGATGATTTGTGGAAAAACATAGAAGATGCAAAGAGCATGGAAAAGATTACCTCCGAATATGGACTCAGCTCAAAGGAAGCTATTGAGGTTGAAAAGTCATTATCAAGAATTTCTAAAAATATTGCTGAACAAGAAAAGATAAAATCTGATATGAAGAATGCATTTAATATGAGAAATATTACAGAACTTGAAAAGCTTTGTAATGATTTAAAGAAGAGTGTAAAAGAGATCCCGGATCTTGTAAAAAAATATGAGAAGCAAGCCGATAAGATGTCTAAGAAAATAAGAGAGATAGAAGATAAAAATACTGAGAATCTTTCCAAGCTTTCTGAAGGAAACAGATCATATATTGAGGGTGAGATAGCAAAATTTAAGGAGTATGTAGATAAGGACAGTGAGAGAAGAACAGAAGTCATAGCACTTACTTTACTCAGTGAAAACAGTATCAATGAAATAGAACATTTGGAGTCAGATATTGATATTTTGAAGGAAAGAATAGAAGAGGATGATGAAGATGAACAAGATCAGGATATCAGTGAAAATTGGGACATTGTGGGAGAAGATATATCTTCTATGACAGAGATGAAGCTTGATTTCAAGCATGGTATAGCTGATGAGGAAAAAGAGGATCAATTAAAACAGGTAAAGGATTTGATTTCTAATGGTGTATTTTCATTAGTGATTCCGGAAAACAGAGAGGTATCCTTAAAAACTGTAAATACACTTAGTTTGCCCTCAAATGCAATAACAAATGGCTATACAGACAGAAATTTGGCAGAGAGATTGTTGATAAATGAATATTTAGGAGCCTATTTTGCGGATTTTACTGATGATATTGATACACCACTATCATATGAACTTGAGTATATATTGAATGGCAGAAGTTCCGATAAAGAAAATCTTGAAAATACGATATTAAAGATTCTTGCAATACGAGAGGGATTAAATTATATGCATATTATATCAGATTCCTCCAAGATGCAAATGGCATATGAACTTGCAGCGACTATAAGTGGAGTGCTATGTCTGCCGCAAATAACTTTCCTTATAAAGTTTCTTATAATTGCAGTCTGGGCATTGGTGGAGTCTGTTATAGATATAAGATGCCTTTTGGAAGGAGGTAAGATACCTCTGATTAAAAATAAAGATGATTGGAGGAGCAATCTATCATCTATATTCAATATCTTAAATACAAATATTGTAGAAGAGGGGGAAATCTCAGGGAGAGGTATAAACTATGAGGGATATCTGAAAATGCTTTTGTATACAGAGGATCCTGTGAAGAGAAATTTTAGAATGATGGACATAATGCAGCTGGATATAGGTGTGGATCAAAAAGATTTTCTAATACAGGATATGATATACGGTATAGACGCAGATATAGGATGTGGAGCAAGAAGGTTATTTAGTGAGATATCTTTGTTTTCTGATGAGTTTTCTATACTTAGTTCAGGCTATGATATTAGAATAAAAGTAGAAAAAATATACTGAAGGGAGGTTTTGTATGTCCTCTTATAATAAAAATTTTAAAAACAAAAAAATGAAAGCTCTCCAAGCATGCAGGTATAAGAGGACGCACAAAGCCTCTCTTAGTGTAGAGGCAGCTATGTGCTTTTGTTTATTTATTATAGCCATGGCAATACTTATAATGCCATTTGACATGATGAATACCAATAGAAAGGTTAGGGGTATTGCCGAAGCTATATGTAAGGATTCCTGTCAATACGCCTATACCTATTACAGATTGAAGGGCGAAAAAAGAGAGGAAAAAGGTGAGAACTATGACCATGACGCTATGAAAAATATCAAAGGTGTTTTTTCGGGAGGAGCGATTGGAAGCTTTGCAGTTGCAAAAATAAATAGAGAGATTTCAGATAAAAATATAAGTAATATTAATGGCATATTGTCATCCTGTATGTCAGATGGTGAGACTATATGTATAAGAATTGATTATAAATATTCATTGCCAATAGGAATACTTGGAAAAAACAGTATTGACCAGACTGTAGTGGCAAAAAGACGGGCATGGATAGGTGTTGATGGCGGAAAGATGAAGGAGTCAAATTCGGGTGAGGATGAATATGTATATATAGGGAAAAACTCTACAAGATATCATATAGATCCCAAATGTCACTATCTATATAATGACTTACGTCCGGTAGCACTATCAACAATAAGCAGTATTAGAAATGATAATGGAGCTATATATCAGCCTTGTGAACGATGTGGGGGAAGAACAGGAGAAATAGTATATATAATGCCATCAGGCACAAGATATCACAGTGACAGAAATTGTAATGCAATTATAGCATATGTACAAAGAGTAAAGCTCTCTGATGTGGAGCATTTGGGGGTTTGCTCTTATTGTGGAGGTAGACATTGAATATTGAGCTTGTAGAAAAGATGGTTTTAATATTGTTTTTGATTATTTTTACATTTCAGGATATAAGGAAAAAAGAAATACATACTATCGGAGTAGTATTATTCTATATGATAATTGTAGATATTCAAATATATAAATTTTTGACAGGGATTAATATAAATTTTGGAGATATGATACTCGGTATATGTAGTGGGGTTTTACTCCTGCCATTGTCAAAGTTAAATATTTTGGGAGAGGGTGATGCATTTGTCTTTATAGGAAGCGGAGCAATACTTGGATTAAATGGTAATATATTGCTGTTTTTTATTTCGATTTTTATAGTTTCAATATATGCACTTTTTATGAGTGTGTACTGTATGATAAAAAAGAGAAAAATAAAGGGCATGCAAGTTGCAATGCTTCCATTTATAACTATGGCAAACTGCATTATATGGATATGCATATGAAGAAAAAGTTTAGAGCGAGTTTTACTATAGAGATGACGTATATTATATTTTTCGTATTTCTTGGTATAGCTTTTATAATAGGCTATAGTATGGACAAACATACAGAGGTGGTAAATAGTGTAGAAATGCATTTATTGCTTGAGAGAATTGCACATGATGAGAAAAATATCGGATATGACAAGGAAAGATTGAGATCTTCGTTGGAGTTAAAGGGTGGTGAAATTATAGGGGTAAGTGAGAAAAAATTCTCTGTTGAAGGTGAGATGGGTGAGAAAAGTATAAGGGTAGCTATATATAATCCGGAGGGCTATATAAGGGCTACTACTGCATTGGAGGGGATATATGAAAGACTTAAAGGTCAGTTATCAGAGAAATCTGAAAAGTAATTGGCTTATATTTGAGCCGGAAGAAAGATTCTTGATGGAAATAAAAAGTAAATATGCTTTTGAAATTGGAATGATAGAGCATAATATTATCAAAAGTTTTTTAAAACCAACTATAAAAAGAATAAATAGTGGAGTAGAGATTTGCTATGATATAAGTTCACTACAGCCGCTATCAAGAATACTTGAGGTTAGAACACCGGGAATAGAAGAAATAAGAAGTTTTATATTAGAGATAATATCTGCGACAAAAGGACTGGAGGAGTTTTTACTTGAAGCCTCATCAGTAGTGCTGGATCCGGAATTCATATATTCTGATCTGGATTTAAAAAAATTCTCATTTTTGTATATACCAAGATCTGAAGATAATAAGAAAGAGATGAAATTATTGCTTGAAAATATATTGAATAGTACAAATAAGGATGATAAGGAAT
Source organism: Lachnoanaerobaculum umeaense (assembly GCF_003589745.1). Lineage (GTDB taxonomy): Bacteria > Bacillota > Clostridia > Lachnospirales > Lachnospiraceae > Lachnoanaerobaculum > Lachnoanaerobaculum umeaense. The sequence continues at coordinate 201,161 of NZ_CP032364.1, forward strand.
GCTTATTTATGGTATACAGTATGCTAAAGGAATGTCAAAAGAGAGATTTTATTATAGAAAACTTAGAAGATATACTTGACTCCAATTTAAAGAAAGATATGGAAATACCAATGTTTATAGAAGAAGAGCAGATAGAAAACGATATAGAAGAAAAGGATAAAAGAAAAAAACAGTTTAATATCTTTGGAGGCATTTTTAAAGGTAATAAACAAAAGAATCAAGATGAGGAAGAAGAATTTTTGGAGAAGGTATTTGATGGATATGAGTCTGCTCCAAATGTGTCATATATAAACGAAGAAAATCAGGGTGGAGAATTATCTAATACAGTTTTATTGACGGATATAAAACCGAATAAGAGTGGCAGAATTTTAAGGACTGTAAATGGAAAAGAGGACATAGAGATTTCATATCTTCCATTTATCATAGGCAAACAGGAGAGAATATGTGACTATGTATTGGAGGCAGATGGAGTTAGCAGGATACATTTACAATTCTTTGAAAAAGACAATAAACTGTATGCCAGAGATCTAAACTCAAGAAATGGTAGTTATATCAATGATAAGAAACTTGAAAATGAAGAAAATATAAGATTGTATAATGGAGATTCTATTAATATTTGTGGTATAAGTTTTATATTGGAAATATAATCATGCTTGATAGTTTTTGTATCTACGCTATACTTTATAAAATCATTAAGAAAGTTTTTATGGCTTTTTATTGGCAAAGCGAATAGTATTGTAAAAAGCCTTATAATAATGATTAGGAGAATAAAGTGAAAGAAAAAATAAGAATAGTATTATGCTGTATATTTTTGGCAATAGCGGTATATTCAGGATTTAATATAGTAAGGATACAAAGTGAATACAAAAAGGGTGTGGATACCTATAAAGAGATTGATAAGTATACTATAGAACAGACAGCAGAACAGATAAATGTGGGGAGTGTGGAAAATACTGTTGAAGAAAAGCCTTATCCAGAGGTGGATTTTAAAGGATTGAAGTCCTTGAATGAAGATGTTATAGGATGGATATATATACCTGATACAGAGATAAACTATCCTATAGTACATACAGCAGATAATGATTATTATCTGGACCATATGGTGGACAGAACAGAAAATTCGGCCGGTTCGATATTCTTAGATGCAAGAAATCCTAGTGATTTCAGTGATTTGCACAGTATAATATATGGACATCATATGAAAAATGGAAGTATGTTTGCCGCATTAAAGGGATATAAGAAGCAGGAATTTTTTGATGAACATAAGGTAGGTTATTTGATAACTGAAGCCGGAGTATATAGAATAGATTTCTTCGCAGGGCATGTGGCAAATGTGGAAGAGGATGCGTGGCAGCTGGATTTTTTAGACAATGCAGAGTTTGATAAATGGATAAAATACCTGAAGGATACTTCAGCATTTCAATCAGATATAGATCCCCAATATGGTGATAAGATTTTTACACTTTCCACTTGTAGTTATGAGTTTGATGATGCTAGATTTATATTGACCGGTAAGCTGACAAAAATCGAATAGGGAAAAGGGTCGGGAGCAGAATTGTTCTTGACCCTTTTTTTTAAAAGTGATACTATAAGAAAAACCTATTAATTGAGTAGGAATAAAGGATAGAATAAAAGAGGATTTTATGAATATATTAGAGGAAGTAAAAAAAATACATGAAACTTTGGTGGAACTTAGAAGAGATTTTCATTCACATCCTGAACTGAGTATGCAGGAGTATCGTACAGCTACAAGAATAGAAGAAGAACTTGATAAGCTTGGAATAGAGCATTATAGAAGTACGAATACAGGTGTTATAGGATTGATAAGAGGTATGGCAAAGTCAGAGCCGGCAAAAAATATCGGATCAGATGAATCTGAAAGTAATGTAGGACATCAAAACAGTACCAGAGAAGGAAAGGATAGAATAGTAGCACTTAGGGCAGATATAGATGCTCTTCCAATACTTGAAAGAGATGACAGAGAGTACTGCTCTATAAATCAGGGTATAATGCATGCCTGTGGACATGATGTTCACAATACTTCCTTGCTGGGAGCAGCTATAATACTTGCAAATAATAGGGATAAGTTTGCAGGGACTGTAAAGCTTATATTCCAACCGGGAGAGGAAATAGGTGCAGGTGCTCAGACTATGATAGAGAATGGTGAAATGAAGGGTGTTGAGAGAATTTTCGGATTACATGTGGCACCGGATCTAAGATGTGGAGAGGTAGGTGTTACAAGTGGTATAAATAATGCCTCTGTTGATCATTTCAGGATAGAAATAGAGGGAAAGGCAACACATGTGTCCACACCTCAACTTGGAACGGATGCACTTTATATAGCAGCTCAAACAGTTGTGGCTTTGCAAGCCTTGGTGACAAGGACTACATCACCTATAGATCCTGTTGTAATAGGTATAGGTATATTGAATTCGGGAACTTCTTATAATATTGTCTCAGGAAGTGGAATTATAGAGGGTACGACCAGAACTACATCAGCAAAGACTAGGCAAGAGGTAAAGGATAAGGTAACAAAAACTGCAAAAAATATAGCGCAAATTTATGGTGGAACTGCCAAAGTTGTTTGGAAGGATTATACATCAGCTCTAATCAATGATGATAGAGTATCAGAGGAAGTTAGAAGTATTGTCGAAGATATTTTGGGAAAAAATGCAGCAAAGATCAGACCTATATCTCTGGGTGGAGATAATTTTGCAGAGTTCCTTTTGGAGGTTCCGGGTGCGTATGCATATCTTGGAACTTCCAATGAGAGATTGCCAAACACTTTGATACAGATACATAATGAAGGATTTGATATAGATGAGAAGGCTTTGGACATAGGGGCTGCATTGTATGCAGAGTATGCCATAAGATGGCTTAATCTTGAATTTTAAATGAATAAATTATCTCTATTGTTTTAAAATATATTAAAATATACTTACAAAAAGATGACAAGTTTAATATATTATTGACATTTAGTTTAATAATTAATATAATTCTAAAAATTAGCGATTGTATTAAAGGAGAGACTTTATGCCAAGAATAACATCGCTTCTTAAGTCTATATGTGGAAAAATCATGGCAATACCCATGAAAATCACAAAGAAGATGTACAGACAGATGGCATTGCTTACAATAGGTGGTGCAGTTGTAAGTGCTGTTGCATTTTCAAGCAATGGATTTGCGGGAGGCGGAAAGAATGCTGTCAGTGCGAATGTCATCAACTCTGCTGAGGATGAAACTTCAGAAGAAGATGTGTCGAACGAGACAAGCGATATTTTGGATAATGCCGGATTAGATAATACAACTGTTGTGGAGGGACACATAGATCTACCAAGGATCGAACAAAAGGAGACCGGAAATGAAAAGATGGAAAGACTTCTTGATGAAAGACGAGTGGCACTTGGTTTATCTTCTCTAACAGTGGAGGATTATAATAATCTGCTAAGGATTGTAGAAGCTGAAGTAGGTGACAATGATGTTTATGGTAGAACTATAGTAGCCAATGTGGTTATAAATAGAGTTAAGTCAAGCCATTTTGAAAACACCATAACAGATGTTATATTTAGCAAGGGACAGTTTTCACCTATAAGGGATAAGAGGTTTTTTAAAGTCAAGGTAAGTGAGGCGACAATCAAGGGCGTGAACAATGCATTGATGGGAGAAGACTACTCAATGGGAGCACTTTATTTTATGGATAGAGCTTATTCCTCAAACCATGCGGTTGGATGGTTTGATTCATCTTTAACATATTTGTTTTCTTATGGAGGTCATGAATATTTTAAATAAATTGTAGTTTTATGTATGCCCCGGAAAGGGCTTTGTTTGGATTGCATTTTCCGGGGATAAAAAATTTTGAAAAAAATAAAAAAATACTTGACATTACAATGACGCTTAGATATAATGCTGTATGTGTCTGAGAGAGATACAAAAATAAATCAACGGGGTGTGGCTCAGTTTGGCTAGAGTACCTGGTTTGGGACCAGGGGGTCGCAGGTTCGAATCCTGTCACCCCGATTTATTTTCTTAAAAATTAATATTCGAGTCTGTAGCTCAGCTGGATAGAGCATCGGCCTTCTAAGCCGAGGGTCAGGGGTTCGAATCCCTTCAGGCTCACTGATATGCAGGTGTGGTTCAATGGTAGAACATCAGCCTTCCAAGCTGAATACGTGGGTTCGATTCCCATCACCTGCTTTTTATCATAATAATATGGTACATTATGGTGGGTATAGCGCAGTTGGTTAGCGCGCCAGATTGTGGCTCTGGAGGCCGTGGGTTCGAATCCCATTACCCACCCTTTTATTGGGTCATCGCCAAGCGGTAAGGCACAGGACTTTGACTCCTGCATTCGCTGGTTCAAATCCAGCTGGCCCAGTTATATAGAAGTATGTTGATAACACCTTTGGGTGTTATTTTTAGAATAAGCGTGATAGCTTTGGGAGGTGTTTATGGACATTATGCCAATTTTTGCAGGTATTGTAGGGCTCGTTATAGTAGTGGCGGTTGCGGTATCTGCGGGTACTATGGCAGCGGTTTTCGGTGTTATAGCAGATGATGATGAAGATGATGAATTTTAGAAAGAAGGGCAGAGATAAATTCTCTGCCTTTTTTGATTTTATCAAAGATACTTAACTAAATGTTATGGATAGTATAGTAAATATATATGAAGAAATGAAAGAATAGTTGACAGTAAAGTTGAAAAAAGTTTTATTTTAAAGTATTATGATAAGAAAATCTTTTAAAATAAGGAAATTGGATTCTTTTAAAAGATTTATAAAACCGGTATGAAATAAATTTCATTACTGTATAAGCATGATAAATGCAGAATGGAGATGGAATATGAAAGCGAAAATAGCATTAATAAATGGTGATGGTATTGGACCGGAGATAGTAAGAGAGGCAAAAAAAGTTCTTGAAACTATTGAAAAAAAATATGGTCATGAGTTTATATTTACAGATATAGATATGGGAGGATGCTCTATTGATAAATATGGAGTACCGCTTACAGATGAAGCAATAGAGATTGCAAAGAGAAGTGATGCAGTACTGCTTGGAGCAGTAGGTGGAAATGTCGGCAATTCAAGATGGTATGATATTGCACCTAATCTAAGACCGGAAGCAGGACTTTTGAAGATAAGAAAGGAACTGGGACTTTTTGCAAATTTAAGACCGGCACTTTTGTATAAGGAACTTGCGGATGCTTGTCCTCTAAAGACTGAAATAAGCAAAGCCGGTTTTGATATGGTAATAGTCAGGGAGCTTACAGGAGGTCTTTACTTTGGAGACAGATATACAAAGGAAATAGATGGTGTAAGAACTGCAGTGGATACTTTGGTCTACAATGAAAATGAGATTAGAAGGGTGGCAAAGGTTGCCTTTGATATCGCTTCAAAAAGAAGAAAGAAGGTTATCAGTGTAGACAAGGCCAATGTACTGGATAGTTCCAGACTTTGGAGAAATGTGGTAGAGGAAGTAGCAAAGGAATACAAGGATATTACATTGGAGCATATGCTTGTAGATAATGCAGCTATGCAGCTTGTAATGAATCCGGCGCAGTTTGATGTAGTGCTTACTGAGAATATGTTTGGAGATATACTTTCTGATGAAGCAAGTATGATAACAGGCTCTATAGGAATGCTCTCAAGTGCAAGTTTGAATGAGAGCAAGCTTGGACTTTATGAGCCAAGCCATGGTTCAGCACCGGATATTGCCGGAAAGAATATTGCAAATCCTATAGCAACAATACTTTCAGCTGCAATGCTTTTAAGATATTCTCTGGGACTTGATAAGGAAGCTGATAATATTGAAAAGGCAGTTGGAAAAGCTTTAAAAGATGGTTTTAGGACGGCTGATATTTACACTGAGGGAATGACAAAGCTGACCACCACTGAAATGGGCGATAAGATAGTGGAGTATATAAATTAAATTTTACAGTATAGACTGTGATAGAAAGAGGGAATATGGATAATTTACGCTCAAATAATATGAAATCAGGTATGCAACAGGCACCTAGCAGATCGCTGCTAAATGCAGTTGGAATGACACCTGAAGAAATGAGAAAACCTATAATAGGTATAGTAAGCTCATTTAATGAGATTGTACCGGGACATATAAATTTAGATAAAATTTCAGATGCGGTAAAGCTTGGAGTGGCTGAGGCAGGTGGAATGCCTGTAGTCTTTCCGGCGATTGCAGTATGTGACGGAATAGCCATGGGACATTTGGGTATGAAATACTCACTTTGTTCAAGAGATTTAATAGCAGATTCTACAGAGACTGTAGCTATGGCACATCAATTTGATGCACTTGTAATGATTCCGAACTGTGATAAGACAGTACCTGGAATGTTAATGGCTGCAGCCAGACTCAATATACCTACAGTATTTGTATCAGGTGGACCTATGCTTTCAGGTAAGGTAAAGGGTAAGAATACATCACTTTCAAGTATGTTTGAGGCGGTTGGAGCATATACAGCAGGCAAGATCAGCGAAGATGATGTATTAGAATATGAAAATAAGACATGCCCTACCTGCGGCTCATGTTCAGGTATGTACACAGCAAACTCTATGAACTGTTTAACAGAAGTTCTTGGAATGGGACTTAGAGGAAATGGAACAATACCTGCCGTTTATTCTGACAGAATCAGACTTGCAAAAAGAGCAGGTTATGCTGTAATGGAAATGCTAAAGAGAGATATTCGTCCAAGAGATATAATGACAAAGGAAGCATTTATAAATGCACTTACCATGGATATGGCACTTGGATGTTCCACAAACTCAATGCTTCATCTTCCGGCCATAGCTTATGAGGCAGGAGTTGAGTTAAATGTAGATATTGCAAATGAAATCAGTGCAAAGACTCCAAATCTTTGCCATCTTGCACCGGCAGGACATACCTATATAGAGGAGCTGAACGAAGCCGGCGGCATCTATGCGGTTATGAAGGAAATATCAAAACTTGGACTTTTAAACCTTGACTGTATGACTGTTACAGGAAAGACAGTAGGTGAGAATATAAAGAATGCAATCAATCTGGATACAGATGTTATAAGGCCGGCTGAGAATCCATATTCGAAGGTAGGCGGTATAGCAGTACTTAAGGGAAATATAGCACCTGATTCTTGTGTTGTAAAAAGAAGTGCGGTTTTACCAAATATGTTGAAGCACTCAGGACCGGCAAGAGTCTTTGATTGTGAAGAAGATGCAATAGAGGCGATCAAAGGTGGCAAGATAGTACCGGGAGATGTGGTAGTTATTAGATACGAGGGACCGAAAGGTGGTCCGGGTATGAGAGAGATGTTAAATCCTACATCAGCAATTGCCGGAATGGGACTTGATGATACAGTAGCACTTATTACTGACGGTAGATTTTCAGGTGCTTCAAGAGGTGCATCGATAGGCCATGCTTCACCTGAGGCAGCAGTTGGAGGTCCGATAGGACTTTTGCAGGATGGAGATATCATAGATATTGATATTAATGCAAATACTGTTAATGCTAGAGTGAGTGAAGAAGAGTTTGCTAAGAGAAGAGAAAATTGGAAACCGAGGATAAATGAAGTTACCGGATACCTGGCAAGATATAGAAAGCTGGTTTCAGGAGCTCCAAGAGGTGCGGTTTTAACAGTTGACGAATTATAGGAGGATAGATGGCTAAATTAAGTGGTTCAAAAATAATAGTTGAATGTCTACTGGAGCAGGGGGTTGATACAGTCTTCGGTTATCCGGGTGGTGCAATATTAAACTTGTATGATGAATTGTATAAGTATCAGGATAGAATAAAACATATACTTACCAGTCATGAGCAGGGAGCTGCACATGCTGCAGATGGTTATGCCAGAGCAAGTGATAAGGTAGGAGTATGTTTAGCTACCAGTGGACCGGGAGCTACAAACTTGGTAACAGGTATTGCCAGTGCATATATGGATTCCATACCTGTAGTTGCCATAACATGTAATGTAGGTAATAATCTTCTTGGAAAGGATTCTTTCCAAGAGGTGGATATAGCGGGTATAGTAATGCCTGTTACAAAGTATAGCTTTATAGTAAGAGATGGAAACAAGCTGGCTGATACTATAAGAAGAGCTTTTAAGATAGCGGTATCCGGAAGACCGGGACCTGTATTGATAGATATTACAAAGGATGTCACAGGAGATAGCTTTGAATATGAGTATAAGGAACCTGAGAAGGTAAAACCTCAGGTAAGCGTTACAGAGGAAGAAATATTGAATACTATCTCACTTATAAGAGGATCAAAGAAGCCTTTCGCATTGGTAGGTGGAGGTGCTATCCTCTCTGATGCCAGTGAAGAGCTAAGAACTTTTGTTTCAAAGGTGGATTGTCCGGTAGCAGATACCCTGATGGGTAAGGGAGCATTTGACGGTTCCAATGAGAAATATACCGGAATGGTAGGTATGCATGGAACAAAGGCAAGTAACCTTGGTATAACAGAATGTGACCTACTCATTGTTATAGGTGCCAGATTCTCTGACAGAGTAATAGGTAATGCTAAGAAGTTTGCAAAGAATGCAAAGATTCTTCATATAGATGTGGATGCGGCTGAGATAAGCAAAAATATCAAAGCTGATTACAGCTTGATAGGTGATGCAAGACTGATACTTAGAAAGTTGAATGCAAGACTTGATCCGGTTCATCATGACGAGTGGGTAGCGCATATTGAAAGATTAAAGGATATGTATCCTATAAAGACCAATAAATCTAATCTTACAGGTGAGTATATAATAGAAACTATTGATGAAAAAACCAAGGATGATACTATTATTTCTACAGAAGTAGGACAGCATCAGATGTGGACAGCACAGTTTTACAAGTTCAAAAATCCAAGAACTTTCCTTACTTCAGGGGGACTTGGAACTATGGGTTATGGGCTTGGAGCGGCTATAGGTGCAAAAGTTGCTATGCCTGATAAGACAGTGGTAAATATTGCCGGTGATGGTTGCTTTAGAATGAATATGAATGAAATAGCTACAGCTACCAGATATGATATACCTATAATTCAAGTGATTATCAATAACCATGTGCTTGGAATGGTTAGACAGTGGCAGAATTTATTCTATGGAAAGAGATATTCACAGACAATACTAAGAGATAAGGTAGACTTTGTGAAATTGGCTGAGGCTATGGGAGCAAAGGCAAAGAGAGTTACTACAAAAGAGGAGTTTGATGAGGCGTTTGATGAGGCATTGAAGTCAAATACAACTTTTGTTATTGAATGTGAAATAGATTCTGATGAGAAGGTATTCCCAATGGTGTCTCCGGGAGCCGCAATATCAGATGTCTTTGATGAAAAAGATTTAAAAATAAACCCTATAAAATAAAAACGTAAATAACAAGTAGTATAAGGAGATTATTATGGGAAGAGTGTATAATTTTAGTGCCGGACCCGCGGTACTTCCGGAAGAAGTTTTAAGAGATGCAGCTGCAGAGATGCTTGATTATAATGGAAGTGGAATGTCTGTTATGGAAATGAGTCATCGTTCCAAGGTTTATGAAAACATAATAGAGGAAGCGGAGAAGGATATAAGAGATCTTTTGAACATTCCTGACAATTATAAAGTACTTTTCTTACAGGGCGGTGGACATACACAGTTTGCCATGGTTCCAATGAATCTTATGAAGAACAGAAAAGCTGATTATATTATTACAGGACAGTGGGCAAAGAAGGCTTTTCAAGAGGCGAAGATGTATGGTGATGTAGTGGCGGTGGCTTCAAGTGAAGATGAGACCTACTCATATATTCCGGATTGTTCAGATTTACCTATAAGAGAAGATGCAGACTATGTATATATTTGTGAGAACAATACAATATATGGTACTAAGTTCAAAACATTACCAAATACAAAGGGCAAGGATCTGGTAGCGGATGTTTCATCCTGTTTTTTGTCAGAACCTATGGATATAAGTAAGTACGGCATTGTTTGGGGTGGTGTACAAAAGAACATAGGACCGGCAGGAGTAGTTATCGCAATCGTAAGAGATGATTTAATTACAGATGATGTATTGGAGGGTACCCCTTCAATGCTTAGATATAAAGTACATGCAGATAATAAATCTCTTTACAATACGCCACCTGCATATAATATTTATATCTGTGGCAAGGTGTTCAAATGGATAAAGTCTCTAGGTGGACTCAGTGCTATGAAGGTAAGAAACGAAGAAAAAGCTAAGATCTTATACGACTTCCTTGATTCATCCAAGCTCTTTAAGGGAACAGTAAGAAAAGAAGACCGTTCACTTATGAATGTTCCGTTCATTACAGGAGATAAGGAGATGGATGCAAAGTTCATTAAAGAAGCAGAAGCAAACGGTTTTGTAAACTTAAAAGGCCATAGAAGCGTTGGAGGAATGAGAGCCAGCATCTACAATGCTATGCCTAAAGAAGGTGTAGAGAAACTTGTTGAGTTTATGAAGAAGTTTGAAAAAGAGAATGCATAAGGAGATATGATGAAGAATATACATTGCCTGAATCCTATCGCAAGTGTAGGAACAGATATATTTGATGAAAATTATAAGTTTACAGATAACATAGAAGAAGCGGATGCTATAATGGTAAGATCTGCTGCTATGGGAGATATGGAGTTCTCAAAGAATTTGCTTGCCATTGCCAGAGCAGGTGCTGGAGTAAATAATATACCGCTTGATAGATGTGCTGACAATGGAATTGTGGTGTTCAATACTCCGGGTGCAAATGCCAATGGAGTAAAGGAGTTGGTGATTTGTGGAATGCTTTTGGCTGCCAGAGATGTAGTAGGCGGTATAGAGTGGACAAGAAGCATCAAAGATTCGGACACTATTTCAAAGGATGTGGAAAAGGGTAAGAAGAACTTTGCAGGCTGTGAGATTAAGGGAAAGAAACTTGGAGTTATTGGACTTGGTGCCATAGGTGCTGAAGTGGCAAATGCTGCTGCATCACTTGGACTTGAGGTATTCGGATACGATCCTTATATTTCTGTAAACTCTGCTTGGAGACTGTCAAGAAAGATAAAGCATATTACAGATATAAGTGAAATATTTAGAGAATGTGATTATATTACCTTACATACACCGCTTACAGATGATAATAAAGGAATGATTGGAAAAAATTCCATACCACAGATGAAGGATGGTGTGGTAGTATTAAACTTTGCAAGAGATTTGCTTGTAGATGATGATGAGATGGAAAAAGCGTTGGAGAGTGGTAAGGTTGCAAGATATGTTACAGACTTCCCAAATACAAAGTCTGCAAAGATGGAAAAGGCCATAGTTATACCTCATTTAGGAGCTTCTACGCAGGAAAGTGAAGATAATTGTGCAGTGATGGCGGCAAATGAATTGGTGGATTATCTTGAGAATGGTAATATAAAGAATTCAGTAAATTACCCGAGTTGCGATATGGGTATTTGTCAGGTTGAAGGAAGGGTTGCACTCTTACACAAGAATATTCCAAATATGATTGGTCAGATTACCTCAGCATTTGCAAAGAATGGTTACAATATTTCAGATCTTACAAACAAATCAAAGGCAACAAAGGCATACACTCTTATTGATATAGAGAGTAAGGCAAGCCAAAAGCTTGTAGACGAGTTAAATGATATTGAAGGTATTTTGAAGGTAAGGGTTATAAAATAGATCAAAAAGGGGTGGTAAAGTCTTTATGGTTTTACCACCTTTATTATATATAGTTCTTATGATAGAATTATATAATCAAAAGAAACCGGAGGAAAATATGGCAATAGTAAAATCTTTCAAATGTGTAAGACCTGGTGATGATATGGTAAAGCAGGTGGCATCACTGCCATATGATGTATATGACAGAAAAGAAGCAAAGGCGGCAGTAGCAGGTAAGCCATATGCATTCTTAAATATTGATAGGCCTGAGACGGCGTTTGATGACGATTTTGATATGTACTCAAAAGAAGCTTATTTAAAGGCGAAAGAGCTATATGATGAGTTTAAGAATAATGGTATATATAAAAAGGATGTTGAAAACAGCTATTATCTATATGAGCTTACAATGAATGGAAGAAGCCAGATAGGAATAGTAGGCTTGGCAAGTGTAGATGATTATTTGAATGATATTATAAAAAAGCATGAGAAGACCAGAGAAGAAAAGGAAATCGATAGGATAAATCATGTGGATATAGTAGATGCACAGACAGGGCCTATATTTTTGGCATATAAGAAAAATGATGATTTGAAAAAGATAATATCAGAAAATAGTTTACTTGAGCCAATATATGATTTTGTTTCAGAGGATAATGTAAGACATAGAGTATGGAAGATAGATAAATTTTATAATGACCAAATATTTGAATGCTTCAAAAATATTCCGGCACTTTATATAGCCGACGGACATCATAGAGCAGCTTCTGCAGTAAAGGTAGCACTAAAGAGAAGAGAAAAAGAAAATAATATTGATGCAGAATATAATTATTTTCTTTCTGTAATCTTTGATGAAAGGCAGCTGCATATCCTTCCATACAATAGGATATTATTGGAATCTAATGAAAAAAGTACAGAAGAGATAATAGATCTGATATCTGAAAACTTTGATATGAAGGAGAGTCCAATACTGGAAGAAATCAAAGACAGACATGAATTTGGAATGCTCATAAATGATAAATTCTTCATTTTAAGAGCAAAGGAAAATGTACTTGCCGGAGTGGAGGGAGATAGTATAAAAAGCCTCGATGTATCAATACTTCAGGATATGGTACTTGATCCAATATTTGGAATAAAGGATCCAAGAACTGATGAGAGAATAAAGTTTGCAGGTGGTATCAGAGGAGTATCCTATTTAAAATCGGAGTTGGATAGTGGAAATGGTGTTGTAGCATTTTTGATGCATCCAACCTCTATGGAAGAGTTGTTTGCTGTAGCAGATGATAATAAGCTTATGCCGCCAAAGTCAACTTGGTTTGAACCGAAGCTTAGAAGTGGCATTTTCATACATGAGATATAATGAAGATTTTCACATAATATTGCCATCAGAAAAATATGAAAATATGGTGCATTTTTGGATGCATTCTGATGGAGGAAAGATATTTAAAAAGAAATTGAATGATTTTGCAAAGAAGATGAATGTTCACTTCAATATGGTAAGGATAAAGAATGTTAAGACTATATGGGGAAGTTGTTCTTCAAAGAAAAATCTAAATTTTAATTTCAAACTGTTTTTCTTACCGGAAAGCTTGATTGATTATGTATGTGTACATGAATTAGCACATCTAAAACAAATGAATCATTCAAAAGAATTTTGGTTAGAGGTAGAAAAACAGATACCGGATTATAGACTGAGGAGAGAGGAACTGAAAAGATATATTTGAGAATGGAGTAGGATATGACGAAGGAAGAATTTCTGGATGGACTGAGAAAGGCTTTGTTTTCTACAGGTTCAGCATCACTTATTGAGGAAAATATAAGATTTTATTCTTCATATATTGATGATGAACTCTCAAAAGGAAGAAGCATTGACGATATAATGGAAGAGCTTGGTGATCCAAGATTGATTGCCAATTCCATAAAAGTTGCAGCGGGATATGATGATGTATTTACAGGATTGAACAATGAAGCATATATGAATAATGACAGATATGAAGAAAAAATCAATACTGAAAATGAAGAAAAAGGGAATGCAAATTTTAAAGCGTATAATTTATCCGGTAAGAGCCTTATTTTGCCGATTATTATCATATTAGCAGTGGTTTTGGTGGTAATTGCTGTAATAGTAGCTGTATTTTCTTTTTTGGCACCGGTATTATTGCCTATAATAGGGGTATTGATATTGGTAGGATTAATAAAAGGAATATTATATAAGAGGTAATAGCAAGGAAAGTGTTACAAAAGTATTACGCGATGTAATAATTTGTCGGGTTCAAGCTATAAAATTAAGATATATCAAACTATAGGTAATATCTTTATAGTAATTAAAAATAAAAAATATGAATATTTGTTTTATAATAAGAATTACTTACTGAAAATTCAAATGCAAAATAAAGACATAAAAAAGTTGATTCTGAGGTAAAAAATATAAGAAATTAACAATGAGGTTATAAATTTCGAGTGAAAACGGTGTTTATAGCCTTTTTATTATTATAAAAGGAAATTGAAAAAAATATAAAATTATTTATAAAAAGCTTGACATATATATAATCGAAGTATATACTATGCTTTGTAATAATTACTTAACAAAAACAAAATGTTTGTAATTATTAAATCAAGGATTTTAATACCAACGTAGTTGGTTTACTATATTAAGGATTAAGGAGCCCAGAATGAATAACACTAAAAAAATTATAATTGGAATTTTATCAGCAATGACTATTACTACACTTTCACCTGTTACATCTTTTGCAACAACAGTTAGAAAGATCTCATATCATCAGTATGGTGAAAAAGTTTTGAATGGTCCTGCTTTAAAAAGTGGAACATATATAGTTACAGTTGAGGCAAGCTCACTGGACATATATAAGAGCATGACATCAAATGAGACTATTGGTAAGGCGAGTAGAGGTGATGTATTCCAGATCTTAGAAGATATGGGTGGCGGATATGCAAAGGTTTCATACAATGATGTAGAAGGCTATATATCTATAAAGAGCGGAGATACTTCTATTGAGGAGATGGATTCAGTAGAGGAGGCAGCAGCTTCTGCAACACAGAGTATTGTAAAGGCTACAGAAACAAATAAAAGAGAAGCAGTTATAAACTTTGCTAAGAGTTTTGTTGGTGGAAGATATATTTATGGTGGAACCAATCCTTATATAGGTGCGGATTGCTCAGGATTTGTAAAGTATATCTTGGCAAATACTGTGGGGGTTTCACTTCCAAGAACATCTTCAGAGCAGTCAGGAGTAGGTGCTACAGTTACAAGTGCAGATCAGCTTCAACCGGGAGATCTTCTTTTCTACGGTTCGGGTAGATCAGTGAGCCATGTTGCAATGTATATCGGTGATGGAAAGGTAGTACATGCTTCATCATCAAGGACAGGAATAATCATTTCAAATTATAACTACAGACCAATCATTCGTATGGCTAATGTCATAGGATAATCATAGTCGCTGCCCGAAAAAAGCGTTGGGCAGCTTTTTTCAGTGAGTATTTAAACAAAAAGATTCGGAGTTTTATTCATCTTATTGTAGTATTAACCCATTCTTTGTGTTAAACTATGTTTATTAAAGATAAAAAGAAAGAGTAGACGAGGAAGGGTTATGATTGAACTTGGTTTGAAGGAAAGGGAAGGTCTGTCAGAATTAGCAACGGATGATATACTAGTCAGGCTTGCACTTGCCGGAAAATGTGGAAGAGTCTGGATACCGGCTACAGGTGCAGCTTCATACAGCGTTATAAAAGTATATCATTATATGTATATAGTAGGAGTTACTCCAAAGAAGGACAGAGCTGTTTCTTTGTGGGGAACTATTGCAAGACATGGAGATGGAGCATATATTATCCCTACTTCAGAGTCTTGGATAGATTGGCTTGTAGAAAATATAGATTGTAGATATAGGAATTATTCAAGATATGTTTTACAATTTACAGGTGTTGAGAGTGTAGAATTATTACAGGAGCTGAACGCTGCGTTAGAGGAAGGCTTGAATATAGATAAAGTAAGACCTGAAGATTATGACATATTATTGAAAGATATGTGGAGTGAGGATTATTCTGCATGTTTTGATAATAGCAAAGATTTTGCTAAAGATGCAATGGGATATATGGTTTATAAGGATGGAGAAGTTGTAAGCGGCTGCATGGGTAGACCATATGGAGAGGAGTTTATTGAGCTTGTATTTGCTTCAAATCCTGAGTACAGGAGAAGGAATCTGGCTTTGACAGCTGCATCTAATATTTCGCTTTATCTAGAAGACAAAAAGATAAAACCATATATAGATGTTAGAAATCAGCACTCAGTGGAGTTGGCTTCAAGACTTGGCTTTGAATTTATAAAGGAATATCAGGTATATCAAATTTATAATTCAGAAGATTAATTCTAAGAAAATATTTTAAATATAGGGGTGGCGTCAGTCACCTCTATATTTATGTAAAAAGGTAGAAATATGGAGAAGATAAGCATTGCAAAACGCCTTAATAATAATAAAAGAGGCTATTTGATAATAAATGCAAATCAAGGTAAGCATAAGATTGCCTTGATAGAAGATGTGAAAAATGAATATGCAACTCTGGCAGATTTATCTAGAGAAATATTAAAAAATGCGTTGGTAATAGGATTTGCCGAAACAGCTATAGCTATAGGGGCGACTCTTGCAGAGAGTGTAGGAGCATTTTTTATGCAAACGACCAGAGAAAATATTTGTGCATATAATGAGTACATACATTTTACTGAGGCACATAGCCATGCTATGGAGCAAAGGTTGGTACTCTCAGATATGGAAGAAATCTATCATCAAGTGGATAGAATAGTTTTTGTAGAGGATGAAATAACCACAGGTAATACCATATGGAATTGCATAGAAGAGATAGAGAGTATATTTAAGGGCAGAAAGAGATATGCTATTGCAACTCTTTTAAATACCCTCTCTGAAGATAGGAAAGCTTTTTTTAAAGAGAGAAATGTTGATATTGTTTATATAAATTACATAGATAAAGAAAGCTTTGAAGAAGATGTAATTGATACAATAACTGACGGAGATGTATATAGAATAGATAGTAAGTCGCTAAATAATTATGTGAAAGAGATAAGCTTTAAGACTGATATAAGAACAAGAAGACTTTTGAACATACAAAAGCTGGATGCTGAAATAGAAAGGCTGGAGGGCTTTTTAGAAGAAAAGTATAATCTTAGTGAGATTTTAAAAAACAAGAAAACCATTACTGTACTTGGAACAGAGGAGTTTATATATGCCCCCATAAAATTGGCTGAATATATAGATAATATATCAGATGCAAAGGTCTATGTGCATTCATCTACAAGGAGTCCGATAGAGGTATCAAAAACATTTGAGTATCCACTACATGCCAGATATGAGGTCAGAAGCATTTATGATAAAAACAGACAGACTTATATATATGATTTAAAACAATCTGATGTATTTTTCCTCTTTACAGATGGTAAAGACAACGAAGGAGAAGCTGATATTTTGGAGGCTATCAGACTTTCCGGAAATGAAAATATATATTTGATCAGGTGGGATAATGAATAGTAGTTATAAAAATGATGATGTAATATTTCTTTTAAAGGATGTTACAGGGCTTGTAGAGCCTTTGCCAAGTATAGAGAGGGAAAAGCTTATACAATCCGGTATGCACTATAGCGAGATGTTGCCGATAGAGTATATACCCACTGAGGAATATATGGAAATATATTTTGATTCATTTAAAATTTTTGGTCAGTCTATGGCAAATGCTCTTGCTTCCTTGGCAGACAAGATAGTGAAAAAAAGGGATAGTATAGTATTGGTCTCGCTGGCAAGGGCAGGTACACCGATAGGTATACTCTTAAAAAGATATATAAAATGGAAATATAATATAAGTTTGCCACATTATTCAGTTTCAATAATAAGAGACAGAGGTATTGACGACAATGCTATGAAATACATTTTGGCTCATCACAAGGCGGAGGAAGTTCTTTTCGTAGATGGCTGGATAGGCAAGGGAGCCATATTAAAGGAATTAAAGTTGGCTTGTAAAAATTATAAAGGAGTATCTCCGGAACTGGCAGTGGTATCAGATCCGGCAGGTGAAACAGAGCTGGCAGGTACTTATGATGATATCTTTATTCCAAGTTCTGCACTGAATGCTACAGTCTGTGGACTTGTAAGTCGAACATTTTTAAGAGATGATATAATAGGTAAGGATGATTATCATGGCGCAATATATTACAGAGAATATGAGAAAAATGATCTAAGCTATCATTTCATCAACAATATAGAAAAACTTTTTAGAAAGGACGCAAAGCCTGTTAGTTTCATAGGTCAAAGAGGTATTATAGAAGTGGAAAAACAGGCCAAGAGATATGGTATTAAGGATATAAATCTTATAAAACCGGGCATAGGTGAAACTACCAGAGTTCTGTTAAGGAGAGTTCCTTGGAAGGTGCTTGTGGACGAGAGGTACAAAGATGACAGGGAACTTAAACATATACTAAAGCTTGCCGCAGAGAAAGAGAGCGAAATAGAATATACAAGACTGAATAATTATAAATGCATGGGAATAATAAAGAAAATGAAGGACATTTAAAGAAAAGTTTTTTCGGCTGATAAATTAATTTAGGACCTACAGCATAAAATAAAAATATCCTGACAAGCTGTTTTATGGTTACTTGTCAGGATACTTTTTTATCAATCAAAATGCATATCTTAAATATTGATTTTTTAGATGCATTGTAATAATTATGGATAGCATTCTACGATATCCTCTTTAATATTTTTTCACACCGAAATACTGTGCAAGTAAAATGATTTCCATTGCCCAGTTGTAATGAATTTTAGGTTCGTTTATTCTGGTATTATTTACATTGGGACAAGTTTGATATATCTTCTTATCATCAAGTACATTAAGAGCATCATCATAGTCTATACTTGGTACTTTATAAGCATCATTTAATACTAGTATTTGTTTGGGATGAACTATGGTTTTGCCGATAAAGCCATGTAATTTATCAAGTTCTATTTCTTTTACAAGTCCTTCCTGCCATCCGATGCCGGCATAGTATTCAAAGGCAGGTGCAGATATTATATAATCACTTGAAAATGTGGTGACAATGTCTGATAAAAGTTTTGCAACAGGTCCGCTTTGATAGATATTTTCATCAACCTTATGTCTGACACAGAGCATATTTAGGATGTTTCCGGTTGAAACAAGGATATTTAAAATATAGTCCTCATAGCTGGAAAGTTTTTCCTTAATAGCATATAGATGATTGTAACGGTTTCTTAAGTCAAGTAATGCCATACAGTCAAGCTCAGGCAGAATATATACAGGGGTAGACAATACTGAATTTATACGTTGCATTTCATAAATATATACATCTGCATTTGATACAGAAAAATCAGGCAGTATAAAGCCGGTTATTAAATCCAATAGGCTACCAAATTTTTTATATAGATGTGTTATATGAGAGGTTGATAAGACTTTTATGAATAGTTTTGGAATATAGAAATTTCTATCTTTCTTCACTACAAAAAGCTTATCTAAGGTTTTAATCAATATATTTTCGGCTTTATCAGCCTCAGCATCATTACTTGTAGTATCAAATGAGAATGCCAGTGAAAAAGGAATATTAAATTTTTCAAGTATAATATCATCTAGGATATTTGTGTCATTTGCAGCTGTGTAAAGTAGTGCACCTACACTATAGTAAATACTGGAATCTTTCATAGTCATCCTCTGTAAAAAAACATTTAATATATGCTTATATTTTTCGCTAATATTGATATAATTATATCATATATTATATAATGATACTAGGGTAAAAAGGTATAGAAGCTTTATTGCAAGCTTGTTTGTTATGAGAGAACTTTTGAACCGCAAAAATAGCATTAAATGGAGCTGGTATGATCAAGTACAAATTGAATCCAATAAAAATAAACAGTATAATGGAGTTTGGCAGGATAAAAGGGAATAGAGCCGGAGATAATAGAAACACATATATGGTAAAGTTTGTAGGTGCAAATGAGAATACCAATAAGGATATAAATTCCCTAAGAAAATATCTGACAGAGGAAATGTATCAGGGAAGAATCTATTATAAATACATTGAATCCCTTGAAATAAAAGTAGATTGTAAAGCACAAAAAGATGCATATGAAATATTTCTTTCCACAGGGCATATAGATGTTTCAATAGTGAGAAGCAAAAATATATCTGAAACTGAACTCGTTTCTGCGATAAATTCAATGCAAAAACTTATATACCAATATAAGAAGAATGTATCTGATACAATACTAAAAAATATAATGGTAAAACTTTTGTATTGGTTGGAAGAAATATTCTCTGACATAAAAATAGATGGAGATAAAAATATAAAAGTTATTGCAGAAAACATAAAAAAAGATTCTGAAATTTATTTTTTTGTTTTCTTGAACTTACTGGGAATGGATGTATGTTTATTACAGTATTCAACTGACATACCTATGATGGAAGATTATTATTTTACAAAAAAAATTGGAGACTTTTTTGAAGGTAAGATGATATTCGAAGATGTGAGAACTTTACCTTCTGCAGATATAAGACCTGTAAATATTCCTAAAGCTCAAGATGATAAAAATAAGAGAGTGACTATAAGCCTAGAGGCAACAAGGAGAAAAGATAGGGATAATAAAGTTAAAGCCACACCGCCGGGTATAAGTGAAGGAAGCCAAAGAGTTGAGCCATCAGATACAAATGGAGTAAGACAAAGAGTTACTTCACCGGGAAAAAAAGTTACTATGCCGCCATCAAATATAAAAAGAGATAGAGAGCTTAGCTATGTGGAGTTGGCGAGATTTTCTACATCTATAGTTATGATTGCAATATTTGACAATAGGCAAAAGGTAGTGGGAACAGGCTCAGGTATAATGATTGGTAGAGACGGTTTTATATTGACAAATCATCATGTTATAAAAGGTGGTTCCTTTTTTGAAATAAGAATTGAGGATGATGAGAAAATATATGCGACGGACGAGGTTATAAAATATAATCAGCATTTGGATTTGGCAATAATTAGAATATCTAGGGTATTGAATCCTTTGAAACTTTATGATGGAAGAGAGGCACTTGTTAGAGGGCAGAAAGTGGTGGCAATAGGAAGCCCACTTGGACTGTTTAATTCAGTTTCAGATGGGATAATATCCGGTTTTAGAAACATTGACAATGTGGATATGATACAGTTTAGTGCACCGACTTCGCCGGGTTCATCCGGAGGTGCAGTTTTAAATATGTATGGAGAAGTAATAGGTATAAGTACTGCAGGTTTTACTGAAGGACAGAATATAAATCTGGCTGTGCCATATGATGCTCTGTATAATTTCACAAAGAGCTTTATACGATAATAAGATACTACTTGAAAGGGGATGAATGCATGTTATTGCATCAAAAAATAAAAGGGCTTGAAGACTTTTTTAAAAAGTTGAGTGAAAGAAGACCAAGAGGAGTATATTTTTATAGAATAAATTCCTATGATGAAACAATACTCAAATTTATCAGAAAGTATTATGAGTTGGCAAAAAAAGAAGGTGCAATCATTGATACTAATATAGAAAATCCTACAGCCAACAATATAGCATATTTCAATGAAATAATAGGGGATAAATATGTTCATGGGCCGGGATTTATGGCGGAGGCTTTAAAGAAATGGCTGCCTAGAATAAGGGATTATCAGAGGGCCTCTATAGCTGACGGTATATATGATACTTTGGAAGTTTTGAGAAGACAGGGCAAGAACATTGACATATTGAAGAATAATTTTATTAGGATAATGTGCTGGCTGTACTATAATTTTTATAATATTATGGAAAAGCTTGGCAGTGAAGATATACCGAAGATTATATTCTGGGGTAATGTGAACTTCTCAGAACTTTCAACTTTAAAAATTCTATCAAATGCAGGAGCAGATATTATTTTGGTCCAACCGGGCGGTGATGCAAAGTACATGGCGATAGATCCGAAATCGGAGTTTTCCATTGATTTGAAGATGGGAACGGAAAGCTTTCCGCCCGGATTTAACCTGGATTGGTTATTAAAGCTGTATGAGGATGATAAGAATAAAAAGCTTTTATACAGCAATAATACAAATATAATTGCCAATACTAATGCCTGGATAAGCGGTGATATTTTTGAGGATTTGAAGAACATAAGAAGAGGTGAGAATACAGGATTTTTCTACAATATGTTTGTTAGGATAAATGGCTGTGATAACAGAAATACTTATATTAATAATTTATACTTATTGTATCAGGACCTAAAAAAAGCTGATAGAAGAGTAAAAGTCATAAATAATGGAATTTCAAATCCAAGTGTAGATGAAATATCAGGAATAAAAAGAGGCAATTATGCAAATGAAAATCAGCTGATAATGGATTTGAAGAAAAATATCACATTAAAGACAAATACATTTGTAGATGTTGCAAGGGATGCCTTTGTTGATACTATGATTGAAGTCAGCAAGTTGATGAATATGGACCTCAATAAAATTATGAACAAGGGTATATATATACTGTGCTGGTTTAAAAGATATATATTTGAGCTACTAGGAAATACAGATATACATTCTCCTGCACCTATACTCATATATTTTGGAAATGTGGAGAGCGACACTGAAAGTCTGTTTTTAAATATGGTGGCAAAGTTGCCTATAGATGTGCTTATATTCAATCCTGAGAAAAAGAAAGATAAGCTATCAGGTGAGAAACTCTATGAAGTGCGTTTTGAGGAAACTCTGAATGTAAAGGAATTCCCTACAGATGGAGGTAGCCTCACAATGGGTACAATGGCATATAATGCGGAGAGGGATCTGGATACCATAATGTATTCAGATAGTGGAATGTACAGAGATATGCAATTTGCAAAGGCAAATATAATAAAGCTTTCGACTACTTATGAGGAAATAGCTCTCTATTGGAAACAGGAAGCCAGATTTAGACCGAACTTTTCAACTGTAGATGAAGTGGTAAATATTCCGATAATATTTGCCAAAATCTCAGGCATTGCAAACTCCGATACAAATATGTATTTTCAAAATATAAAGGATTTGATAACTGATACTACTTTGATATATAAGAATGAAAACATTTATAAAGGAAATAGCAGTGTTGCATCAGGTGTACCGTCGTTTTATAAAAATGGAAGATTGGATAAGGATGCAATAAAGCAATCACAGATTTATAAATATGATTTTTTAAGAGCGGAAACACAGGACTATATTTTAGATAAATTATCAGAACTTTTAAAAAGAAAAATCATAGTTGGAACAGGGCAAAATGGAGTAGAATATAAGATTATTACAATAGTATTAGATTTACCTAAGGAAATTTTAAGATTTATACAAAGCTTTGATTTTACAAAATGCCCTCCAAAGCTTATAATAGTAAATACAACAGAAAGTATTATTTCGTTGGAAGATAGTGTAATTGTTGCCTTTTTGAATTTGATAGGATTTGATATATTATTTTTTATACCAACAGGCTATGATAATATCAGCAAATATTTCAATAATCAGATAATGGAAGAGCATATAATTGGTAATTATCTTTATGATGTGGTTATACCAGATTTCAATAGACTAAAGCCTGCAAAAGAAAAGAAAAAATCATTTTTTGCAAGGATTTTTGGTCGATGAAAATGAATAATGAACCTTTGTGGCAGCAATTTTGTGAGCACAGGGCATAGGAGGAAAGATGGGACTTGATTTTTCAAAAGCAAAAACTAGTGAATCCGAAGTAGTTACAGATGGTGTTGTAGAGAATGAAGCAGTACCGGCTACTCAGACATTTGACATAGCAGTAGAGTCTGAGAAGCTAAAAAATGAATTGGTAAATTCAGCAGAGGTAGATGCTCTTGTAAGTAAGATAGAGCTTGACAATCTTGACAGTATTGTAACTTTTGGTGGAGAGGTGGCTACAGAGATATCAAAATCTTCTGATTTGGTACTAAATAGCATGAACATCTCTCAAATCGAAGAGACATCAAAGATGTTAGGTGTTCTTACAAATATTATGAGTAAGTTTGATATTGAAGAGATTAAACAGGAACCGGGTCTTTTTGATAAACTCTTTGGAGGTATAAAAAAGCAGCTGGACAAGATAATGAGTAAGTACCAGACAATGGGTGGTGAAATAGACAAGGTATATGTAGAGCTTAAAGGTTATGAGGGTGAGATCAAAGAGACTAATAAAAAGCTTAATACCATGTTTGATTCAAATGTAAACTACTACCATGATTTGTTAAAGTATATTTTAGCAGGTGAACAGGGATGTAAAGAACTTGAGGCAGCTATTGCAGAGAGAACAGCTGAGATGGAGCGTACAGGTGATAAGTCTATGCAATTTGAGCTTACAACTTTAAATAATGCTTTGATGATGCTTGAGCAAAGGACACAGGATTTAAGAGTGGCTGAAAATGTTGCTATGCAGACTATTCCAATGCTAAAAACTATGGAATTCAGTAATATAAATTTGATTAGAAAGATAAATTCAGCTTTCATAATTACATTGCCTATATTTAAGCAAAGTCTGGCACAGGCTATTATGCTCAAACGCCAGAGATTACAGGCGGAGGCATTATCAGAACTCGATAAGAAGACGAATGAGATGATTCTAAAGAATGCCAACAATACTGTCGAGCAAGCAAAGCTTACAGCACAACTTGCTTCAGGCAGCTCTATAAAGGTTGAGACTTTGGAGAAGTCATGGAAGACTATTGTAGATGGTATAGAAGAGACTAAGAGGATTCAAGAAGATGCCAGAAGGCAGAGAGTTGAAGATAAAGCTAAACTTGAAAATATTAAAAATGAATTTTATAAGAAATTCGGTGTATAATAAAGGAGGATTTTATGCCAATCAATTTATCTAAAGGACAAAAAGTAGATCTTACAAAGACAAATCCGGGACTCAAGAAAGTTATTGTTGGACTTGGATGGGATGTAAATGCATTTGATTCAGGTGCAGACTTTGACCTGGATGCAGCAGCGTTTATGGTAGATGCAGGTGGAAAATGCCCTACAGAAAAGGATTTTATTTTCTATGGTAATTTATCACATCCATCAGAGAGTGTTACACATATGGGTGATAACTTGACCGGAGAGGGTGAAGGAGATGATGAGCAGATAAAGATTGACCTATCAAAGGTACCTGCAAACATAGACAAGATTGCCTTTACTGTAACTATATATGATGCGGATTCAAGAAGACAAAACTTTGGACAGGTTTCTAATGCATATATTAGGATCTTGGATGAAGTAACGGGAGCTGAGATTATAAGATATGATCTTGGTGAGGATTTCTCTATCGAAACAGCGGTAGTCGTAGGAGAACTTTATAAGCATGCAGGTGAGTGGAAGTTCAACGCTATAGGAAGTGGCTTTGGTGGTGGACTTGCTGCACTTTGCAATCATTATGGTATAGATGTAGCTTAAGCTAAGTACCAAAGACATTAGGAGGATTTATGTCTATTAGTTTACAAAAAGGACAAAAGGTAAGTCTGTCAAAGGATAATGCGGGCTTAAAGAAAATAATAGTTGGTCTTGGATGGGATGAGGCACCAAAAGCAGGTGGAGGTGGTGGATTTTTGTCATCACTCTTTGGCAGCAGTCAAAGCCAGGATGGAAATATAGATTGTGACGCTTCAGCTTTTCTATTGCAGGGCGGAAGATTGGTTAATAAGGGAGACGTTGTTTATTATGGAAATCTTCGCCATTCATCAGGTACAGTAATTCATATGGGTGATAACTTGACAGGAGCAGGAGAGGGAGATGATGAGCAGATCACTATAGACCTTGCAAGTATACCGGAAGTTTATGATAAAATTGTTTTTGTCGTAAACATTTATCAGGCAGTGCAAAGACATCAAGAGTTTGGAATGATAAAAAATGCGTTTATAAGACTTGTAGACGCTTCAAACAATAAAGAGATTCTTAAGTACAATCTTACAGAAAATTATTCGGGAATGACTGCAATGATTTTTGGTGAGGTATACAGACATAATGGTGAGTGGAAGTTCTCAGCTGTAGGACAGGGAACTACAGATCCGGGGATTGGAGAATTAGCAAATAGATATATCTAATAAATTTTTATAATATAGAAAATTTTATACTTTTAATTATTGCCTATTTGATATAAAATAGCGCTTGTAATTAATATTACGGGAGATGGCGTTTGCTGTCTCCCAAAGTTTTGAGAGAGGAAATTATATGAAATTTACCGGTTTGACTGAAAAGGAAGTTGAAAAGTCAAGGCAGGAGTATGGCTCTAATGTTATTCCTGATTCTGAACCTACTACATTTTGGGAGGCGTTTAAAGAAACATTTAATGACCCGATAATAAGGTTACTCCTTGCCATTTCGGCAATTATGATAGTGATGTATTTCTTCGGACATGCAGAGATTTATGAGTCGCTTGGAATTATTATTGCAGTAATAATAGTTGCATTTGTATCTGCAAAGACAGGTGTGGCAAGTGATACAAAGTATCGTGAGTTAAAGGACAACACAAAGAAGGACACATGTAAGGTCTACAGAAACGGTCTTGTAACTGTCATAGATGTAGATGATGTAGTAGTAGGTGATTTTGTACTCTTACAATCAGGAGATAAGATACCGGCAGACGGTATACTTATAGACGGAGATTTAAGAGTTGACAACTCAGCTCTAAACGGAGAGGCTGAGGAGTGTAAGAAAACTGCTGCAACTGAAGGATTTGAGCTAAAAGAGGATATCACAGGTGATACATTCGTAGATGCTCATTCACTATTTAGAGGTGCTGTAGTATTTGACGGCGAGGGTGTTTTAGAAGTTAAGAGAGTCGGACTTAAGTCAATGATGGGTAAGATGGCTCTTGAAATGACCGAGGATGAACCGGATTCTCCATTGAAGGTAAAGCTTGGAAAACTTGCACATCAAATATCCATATTTGGATATGTAGGTGCTACAGTGATAGCTATACTATATATTGCTTATTTTATAATAAGAGCCGGAGGATTTGGCAGCTATTTTGCACTTGGAGCACAGACAATAGTGCAGGATCTTATAAAGGCTGTTACTCTTGCCATAGTTATTGTGGTATGTGCTGTTCCGGAAGGATTGCCTTTGATGATATCTTTGGTACTTATGCAAAATACAAGTAAGATGCTTGATCACAACGTACTTGTAAGGAAGGCGGAAGGTATTGAGACTGCCGGTTCACTGAATATACTTTTCAGTGATAAGACAGGAACTATTACAAAGGGAAGTCTGGAAGTAGTGGATTTCTTCCTTGCAAATGGAAATTCTATTGATATACCGGATCTTAGTGATCACAGTAAGGTAAAAGGCCTGATAGATATCGCCATTGGTAAGAATACACAGTCATTATTTGACGATAGAGGCATGGTAATAGGTGGTAATGCAACAGATCAGGCATTGATGAAATTTATCGGACATGCTACTTTTGATGTATTACAAAATGAAAAGAGTCTGGTAGTAGGAGCACACCAGGGCTTTAACTCAACAAATAAATTCAGCCAGGCAAGAATAGATTTTCTTGATAAGACATTCTATAAAGGTGCGCCTGAGAGACTGCTTGCAAAGGCAAAGAAGTTTTTAGATGAGAATGGTGAAGTAAAGACAATTGACAAGGCTGTTCTTGACAGAAAGATTGACGAGCTTGCAGCAAGAGCTATGAGAGTTTTGGCATTTGGATATTCAGAGAAGGCTCTTGTAGAAAATGCTATCAATGATGATATAGTTATCATAGGCTTGGTAGGTATCAGAGATGATGTAAGACCTGAGGCTAAGGATGCCATAGCGGAGGTTATGGGAGCAGGTATTCAGGTAGTAATGATTACAGGTGACAGACTTGAAACAGCTATTGCTATAGCAAAGGATGCAGGTCTTATACAATCTACTTCAGACAGAGCACTTTCATCAGCAGAGCTCAATGAAATGAGTGATGATGAAGTAAAGAAACTTATACCTCATATCAGAGTTATTGCAAGAGCTCTTCCTACAGATAAGTCAAGAATGGTAAGACTTTGCCAGGAGATGAATCTTGTTGTAGGTATGACAGGAGACGGTGTAAACGATTCACCTGCTCTAAAGAGAGCGGATGTTGGATTTGCTATGGGTAACGGTACAGAGGCTGCCAAGGAAGCAGGAGAGATAGTAATTCTTGATGACAACTTCAAATCTATAAAGGATGCTATACTCTATGGTAGAACTATTTACCACAATATCCTTAAGTTCTGTAAATTTCAGTTGGTTATCAATGTTACTGCGGTTATAGTAAGTGCTATAGCACCATTCTTCGGAGTGGAAGAGCCACTTAAGGTAACTCACCTTCTGTTTGTAAACTTGGTAATGGACGGACTTGGTGCGATAATGCTTGGAAATGAGCCGGCTAAAGAAAGCTACATGATGGAGAAGCCAAGAAGAAGAGATGAGAGTATCATCAGTAAAAATATGGCTATTCAGATTTTAAGTATGGGACTATGGCTTACAGTATTGAGTTTTATATATCTTAAAGTACCGTTCTTTGCAAATATGTTTGAGGGCAATGAGGAAGAACTTCTCACAGGATATTTTGTACTCTTTATAGCAAGTGCACTCTTTAACGGCTTCAATGTAAGAGATGAAGGTTTTGGTATATTTAAGGGATTGAATGAGAACAAGGGATTCTTAAGAGTATTCTTTGCCATCATAATAGTACAGGCACTTATAGTTAATGCAGGTGTTATACCACTTGCACCATTCCAGTTTATTGGAAGGATGTTTAGTTGTGTACCATTTAGCATACAGGGATGGATAGTAATATTCATACTTGCATTCACAATGATACCTGTAGATATACTCAGAAAAGTTGTAATGAAAACATATAAGAATGCATAAAATATAGGGCTGTCGCTTGCGGCAGTCCTTTTTAGTGAAAATATATGATATATTATTGTATTTTGAGTATAGTATCTTTGGTAAACGATAGAATAAGTCCGGCTTCAACCGGATAGTAAAAAGTATATGAGTCAATTTTAAATTTCTATCAACTTCGTATATAATCTTGCCCTCACTGTCAAGCATAAATGATTATGTCCCAAAATAATTAATTTATAAGCCCCCACAAAGGGGCTTTTATTATGCACTTTTTATGTCTTCTTCAATTCTGTGTGGCTGTGAGTGTGCGAATTTATTAAAGGCATCCAATCTCCAAGGATGGTTCATAGGCGGTATATAAGGCTTTCTAGGCTTTGGCTGTTTGTAGTCAGCATCCAAATCCTTAGATTTATGCTCATGAGCCGGTATTTCTTCCAGTGCATAAATATCTTTGTCATTTACGCACGCAAACATAGACCTATCAAATGCCTTGATAAGCATAACCTTGGTACCTTTTCGATAATGGGTCTGCACTCCTTTGTGATCTATCATCTTATAAAATTTCTTCTCGAATTGAATCGCATGTCCGGCATCAACAGTTCTCTCAGTTAAAACCGCCAAAGTAAGATTTATTTTTTCTTTAGATGGTTGCGTTTCAAAGACAGATTTGATACCATAAAGTGGAAGTGCGAACTTCTCATTGAATTCTTTTATGTAGTGGTAAATGAATTCATTGGCTTTATGGATATCGGTTACGCCTGCGAGCCTTAGCTCAATAGGCAGGCGTGACTGTAAAGTCTGATTCAATCGTTCTATACGTCCTTTAGCCTGTGGTACGCTGCTTGATTCAAGCTGTGTGCCAAGTTGCTTACAGGCGTATGCAAACTGTGTATAGGTGTCTTTGTCGTCAGATAAGGCACCTTTTTTCTTGTAAGTAAATACAGTTCGTTTATCAGTAAGAAACTTATAGGGAATACCATAATCAGTAAGAATCTGCTCAAATACATGGTAGTATCCATTAAGAGTCTCCTGAGTATCAAACCAGGCACCTGTGACAACACCTGAGGCATCATCAATAGCCAAATGTAGATGCCATATCTGTCCCGGTACCCATTCATAAGGGGTAGCATCCATCTGAAGCAATTCGCCAAAATAAGCACATCTTGGACGACGACTGTGAGCATCTTCAACTGCTACTAAGTTAGCTTGTATCTGTGATAATTCCTTTTTTGATGTTGTAGCTTCCTTCTTAGCTCTGAGAGTTTGCTTAATGCGTCTACGCTTAGCTTTTGTAGCCTTTGGAGATAGAATGTACTCTGACTCCAAAATACTCATTACAGAGGAAGAGGAGATACTTATGCCTTCATGCTTTTTTAGAAGCTCTGTATAGTGTTCAAAGTTAGCCTCGTAGTATTTAGTTCTATATAGATCAAGAACTTGACTTCTGACATCAGGGCAGATAGTGGTAGCCGGCTTCTTACCTCTGTTACCATGAATAAAGAATGCCTTACCATCTTTAACATAACCTTGTATCATACGGTTTATATGCCTCTTGGTGCATCCTAGGATAAGAGCAGCTCTATCCTTGTTAGCTGTATCGGGGTGATCTACCAGACCTTTGATAACTTCATACTTTCTTTGTTCATCCATTGATAAAATAACCTTTCTGATAAGTCAGTTCCTCCTAGTGTTAGAATATACAAAATAGTATTCTACCATAAGTGGGACATTTTTATTTGTGGTATACTAGGACTTTATCATATATGGCTTATACAACTTCGTATATAATCTTGCCCTCACTTTACTTTTTGTTCATTTTTTGTTAGAATTAGAATGTTGTTTTGAACAATGAAAATTGAATAAGGAGGTGCTTTTATGTCACAACTGGGAAGTATAATAATAGCGGTAATACTCTCAATAGTTGTTGTGGCGCCTCTAAGTTGGAGTTTAGCAATTGCTCATCGTAAGAAATCATATGAAGATAAAATCGGATCAGCAGAGATTAAATCCAGAGAGATAATAGAGGAAGCCTTAAAAACAGCCGAGACAAAGAAACGTGAAGCCCTCTTGGAAGCAAAAGAAGAGTCTATAAAGACTAAGAATGAGCTTGATAGAGAGGTGAAAGAAAGAAGGGCAGAGTTAGCCCGCTATGAAAAAAGAGTACTTAGCAAAGAAGAGAACTTGGATAAAAAGCAGGATTTACTTGAAAAGAAAGAAGAGAGTGTTCTTGTAAGAGAGGAAAAGATATTGGCAAGGAGCAAGGAAGTCGAATCCCTGTATGATAAGGGAATCGCCGAGCTTGAGAAAATATCAGGACTCACAAGTGAACAGGCTAAGGAATTCTTGTTACAATCAGTTGAAGATGAAGTAAAACATGACAAGGCAAAGCTTATTAAGGAGCTTGAAAATGCCGCAAAGGATGAAGCCGAAAAGAAGGCTAAGGAATATGTGGTTACTGCCATTCAAAGATGTGCAGCAGACCATGTAGCTGAAACGACAGTTTCAGTAGTGGCATTGCCAAATGATGATATGAAGGGTAGGATCATAGGTCGTGAGGGTAGAAATATACGCACACTGGAACAGCTTACAGGAGTAGAACTTATAATTGACGATACCCCTGAGGCAGTAGTTTTATCCTGTTTTGATCCTGTAAGAAGAGAAGTGGCTAGAGTAGCACTTGAGAAGTTGATTGTTGACGGTCGTATTCATCCCGCAAGAATTGAAGAGATGGTGGATAGGGCAAAGAAAGAAGTTGACAGTATTATGAGAGAAGAAGGTGAGAATGCAGCACTTGAAGTAGGAGTGCATGGCATACATCCTGAGCTCATAAAATTACTCGGAAGAATGAAGTTTAGGACCAGTTATGGTCAGAATGCTTTGAAACATTCTATTGAAGTGGCACAATTGTCAGGCCTTTTGGCAGCAGAAGTTGGAGTTGATATTAGATTGGCAAAGAGAGCCGGTTTACTACATGATATTGGAAAAGCCATCGACCATGAAGTGGAAGGTTCGCATGTACAGATTGGTGTGGAACTTTGTAAGAAATACAAGGAACATCCGGTTGTAATCAATTCTGTAGAATCACATCATGGAGATGTTGATCCGGAGTCACTTACTGCATGTCTGGTGCAGGCAGCAGATACTATATCTGCGGCAAGACCGGGAGCAAGAAGAGAGACTCTGGAGACATATACTAATAGACTGAGCCAGCTTGAGGAAATTACAACATCATTTGATGGAGTTGAAAAGTCATTTGCGATACAAGCAGGTCGTGAAGTAAGAATTATGGTATTACCTGAAAAGGTAAGCGATGATGATATGATTATTTTGGCTAGAAATATCTCAAAGAGAATAGAAGAAGAGATGCAATACCCCGGTCAAATCAAGGTAAATGTAATCAGAGAATCAAGAGTGGCAGATGTTGCAAGATAATATTTTGAGCGATAGCGAGTAGCTATCGCTCTTTTTGATTGAAAGCTAATAAAGTATACTCTAAACCTTGGGAAAGCGTTTTAAAGAAAATATCATATAATAGTAATTGACTGTAAGAGCATTTTGTTATTTAATAGAGAGAAAAGAAAATCATATAAAAATATTTTATTTGAGTGAAAGGATAGATATGAAAAATTTAGGAAAAAAGTTTGCAATACTTGCAATAAGTGGAATTATAAGTTTGGCGGCGTCTGTGACTGCATTTGCAGCATCAAGTATAAAGTCAGTAAAAATAAATATAAAGTCAGATGGTATAACAGTTGGTAAGGACAGAGATATCAATGACGTCACAGTAAATGTTTCAGGAAGTGGTTACAGCATTGATGAAGTGGACTTTATGGAGATGGGCACTGCATGGGATATTACAGATATACCAAAGATAACTGTACATTTATCATCAAATGATAAATATTATTTTAGTGTTTATAGATCAGAGGATTTTAAGATAACAGGTGGAAAGTTTATAGAGGCGAGAAGAGAGAATAGCTCAAGTGATTTGTATGTAGATATTGAATTACCGGCTCTTGTAAATCAGGTTTCACCTATAGAAACAGTATACTTAAATAATTCAGGTCAGGCTACATGGAGTGAATCTAAAGGCTCATCCGGATATCAAGTGAAGCTTATGAGGGATAATTCAACTTCAGCAATAGGTGGAGTGCAAAACTTTATTACTACAAGTGCAAATGTCAAAAATCTTTTGACTAAAACAGGTACATACACATTGAAAGTACGTGCTATCAGTGGTGATGGAGCAAAGTTTGGTCCCTGGGTATCATCAAACAGTATTACTGTAAGTCAAGCTGAGGCAGCCAAGAACTACAATGAGGGATTAAATGTGAATCTTCAGGCTGTACAAAATAACACACAGACTGTACCAAACAATGGACAAAACACACAGCTTCAAGGGACATGGCAGAGAAATAACACAGGGTGGTGGTATGTTCTTTCTGATGGTAGCTATGTGACTTATACTTGGAAGGAGATAGATGGAAATTGGTATTATTTCAATGCAGACGGATATATGCTCGTAGGCTGGCAAAATATCAATGGAAACTGGTACTATCTTGACCTTAATAGTGGGAAAATGCTTGTAGATACTACTACACCGGACGGATATTATGTAAATAGTTCAGGTGCGTATGTTGCAAGATAATAAGTAATATATGAAAAAACTCCAAGCGGTTATTGAGGCTTGGAGTTTTTGTATTATATTTTACGATAAAAAATTCAATAAGTTTTTCAAGATATTAGATTCCCTTTATAATATAACTAAATTTTAAATTGCCCTCTCCACTTAGCAGATAATCATCAAGGGTTGGAGCACCCCAAGTGTCATCACCTGCAATACCCATTTGTGCAAGATTTATGCGAAGTACAGTTTTTGTAATCGGTGGCAATTCAAAGTCATGCTTTGCCTCTTCAAGCTCACTTGGAGAGTAAGCAAGAGCAGAAACATTTATACAATTTCCGGCGACGATAAGACCACGACCTTTCTTGTCAGTGAGCTTGGCAAATCTTACAAGAGATTTGTTACCACTCTCCTGTGGTGAAAGGTATTTGGCAAGTTGGTCAACCACCCTGCCGGTATATAGGTCAATCTTAGCACCCGGAAGTCTGTCTGAATAAGTTTCCATAGGGCCTGCACCATACCAGGTGATATTTTCATATTCCGGCTTGAGCTTAAACATTGTTCCAAACTCAGGTATATCATATTTACCGGTTTCGCTCTTATATTCCATATTTATCTTGATACTGCCATCTCCATAAACTTCATATTCAACAGTAAGCTCATCTGTACAGGCAGGCAGATTGTATTTATATGTAACGGAAACATAAGAGTCATATTCCTTTATAACAGGTCTAAAAGCAGGCCAATAAGTGCTGTCTTTAGTTGGCATTTTAGTTGTAGCATATAGAGAAGCAACCTTCCATTTAGAGTATCTAAAAGGCATATTGTTGCCAAAGTCATTGTCTGTAGGTGGCCTCCAGAAGTTAGGTCTTGGTATAGACTTTAACAGTTCCTTTCCGGCATATCTATAAGAAACAAGTCCACCAAAATTTTGAGAGAACAATACTTCAAAGCACTCACCCTTTATGCCAAAGTTTACAACACCCATAGTGAGTTTATAAGGCTTGTCTTCACACAGTGGAGTGTCACAAATTATGTCGTCATTAAGCTCTGATGAAAGTGCATCAAATACCTTTATACCTTTTCGTATAACAACCTCGGTAAATGAGACCTCGGAAAGATCGTAGATAGTATCAATATCAAAAACTGCACTGACCCCAACAACCAGCTCATCTTTATATATATCAAAAAGCTTTTCAACTCTTTCTTTTATGCTTAAAGAATATTCGATTTTAGATAAGCCCTCACCCATCAAATTAAAACAGCTCTCATACAATTTTTGTCCAAATCTTTTTATATAGATAATAAATCTATAATCACTCAAATCTCTGAAAAGATTTCTATTGTGTATATAGAGCTTATCATTATCTAAATCAATCTTTAAATCAATAGGTCTGTAATTGTATCTTACAGCCTGTATTTTAGGAGAGATATCTCTGTCACCACCATATACTATACCATTTCCACTAAAATTATAGTCAGTAGGAGAATCATCAAAGTCACCGCCATAGTACTGAGTATCATTGCCAAAAGGATCTTTACCGGTAATACTTTGATCGATATAGTCCCAGATAAACCCCCCTTGGAAAAGTTCATCTTCCCAAGCGAGTTCGGTATAAAGCTGCATACCTCCACAGGAATTGCCCATTGCATGAGTGTACTCACATTCGATAAAAGGTTTATCTCTATGAGTTTTCAAATATTCCTTTACATCAGCTACCTTGGCATACATTCTGCTTTCAATATCGGAAGTATCATTGTAGCGGCGATCGTTGAAAACTCCCTCATAATGAACAAGTCTACCGGGATCTTTCTTCCTGAAAAATTCACTCATCTCAAATATATCGCTGCCGCCATAGCTTTCATTTCCACAGGACCAGATAAGTATGGAAGAGTGATTTCGATCTCTCATATACATTGAATTTGCTCTGTCAAGCAAAAGTGGCATCCATTCTTTCTTATCACCGGGAACTACCATATCATAGTCAGAAACACCGCTAAGTAATCCGTCCCAGCTGCCATGTGTTTCAAGATTGCATTCATCCATCAAATATATACCATAGATATCACAAAGTTCATAGAGTGCAGAGCAGTTTGGATAATGACTTGTTCTTATAGCATTGATATTGTTTTCCTTCATGGTAACTATATCTTTTTTGACTTCATCATAGGTAATAGAACGACCAAATTTTGAACTGAAATCATGTCTGTCAACACCTGCAAAGACAATTCTTTTACCATTTATAGTCATTACATTATCACTATTTTTTTCAAAATATCTTATACCTATTTTTACAGAACTGACCTCTACCAAATTTTCACCATCATATAGTTCAATATATAGAGTATAAAGATGAGGAAATTCTGCACTCCAGAGCTTGGGATTATTTAGTTCAAATAAAACATGATTTTTTCCACAAGCTAAATTTTTATCGAATTCAGCCACAACGCCTTCTTCACAAAAATACTTAAACTCATTTGCCTTCAATGTCATATCAAAGGCATCATATAATTTCAGCTTGACATTAGCACTATTGTTAAGTTTTAAAGCGATATCCAATCTTACTTTATCAAAACTCTTATCTTCAAATATCTGTTTTATTCCTATATCTTCTAAATGGTATTTTGGTTTGGTGTAGAGATAGATATCTCTAAAAATACCTGAAAATCTAAAAAAATCCTGATCTTCAAGCCAGCTGCCTGAACACCATTTTACAACCTGTATTGCAAGTTTGTTTTCTCCATTTTTGATATATTCTGTAAGGTCAAATTCTGAAGGAGTAAAGCTGTCCTCACAGTAGCCTATATATTTACCGTTTAGCCAAATAGCTGCTGCACTCTCGACACCTTCCATTCGTAAAATAATATTTCCCTTAGAAAAACCTGCCGGAAGCGTAAAATATTTTACATAGCTTGCTACAGGATTAAAGTCAATAGGAGACTGACCGGATTTAAGTTCCTGTCTACCATCCCATGGATATGCCACATTGGCATAATGAGGTCTGTCATACCCTTCCATTTGTATATGTGCCGGAACTCTTATATCTTCCCAGTTCTTACAGTCATAATCTGCAAGTTCAAAGCCGTCAGGGGTAGCATTCGGATTAATGGAATAATCAAATTTCCAAACACCATTTAAGCTGTAATAAAGAGAAGACTCATCTTTTAATAATTCATTCTTATCAGCATAGATTTTATGATCTGAATGTGCGGATAGCCTGTTCTCTTCAAAAATAGTAGGTTCTAAGATATTTTTAAGTATATGTTGATTCATTCTTACCTCTCTTTAAATTATATTTTACAAATAAAAGGTATGAAATCTTAGTACAAGCTTTCACACCTTTTTAAAGCATACCATATATTACTTTACAGCACCTGTAATACCTTCTGCAAATTGCTTTTGGAGCACGAAGAATATAATAACTGTAGGTATACTGCAAAGAAGTACTGCAAGCATTAATACACCATAGTCTGTTACATAGCCTTCCTTTAAGTTTGCTACCAACATAGGCATTGTAATGGATGTTTTTTCTGTCATTATTACCTTTGGCCAAAGATAAGAGTTCCATGCACCCATAAAGGTAATAATAGCGGCTGAAGCATAAGTGGACTTCATAGTCGGAATAAAGATTCTAAGGAATATATTAAATTCATTTAATCCATCAAGTCTTGCAGCTTCAAGGATATCGTGTGGGAATGATCTGGCACTCTGTCTAAAAAGCATTATCAAAAATGGTGTGGACAATGTAGGAAGTAAAAATCCCATAGTAGTATTTAAAAGTCTCCATTTTGAAAACATTTGAAACAGTGGAATCATAATAGCTACAAAAGGAACCATCATTGCCAGTAAAAGTACAGCCATAATAACATCCTTTGCCTTGTCATGATAGATCTCAAAGCCATATCCTGCAAGTGAGCAAATGAAAAGTGAAAATATGGTCATCATTATTGCATATTTAAACGAATTTGCCATAGCACCACTTACATCTCCGGCAGAGAGTAAATTAGATAAATTTTTAAAGAGATAATTTCCCGGAAGGAGAGCACCTCTTATCACGTCTATACTGGAATGAGTAGCACTGACTGCCATCCAATATAGTGGGAAAATTGATATCAGTGATACAATAG
The DNA here is from genome assembly GCF_003589745.1 of Lachnoanaerobaculum umeaense. GTDB lineage: Bacteria > Bacillota > Clostridia > Lachnospirales > Lachnospiraceae > Lachnoanaerobaculum > Lachnoanaerobaculum umeaense. Next base: position 238,398 of record NZ_CP032364.1, read on the forward strand.
TTAAAAATACATATTTTGCAATATTTCTCATCTTAGTCACGCTTATCACCTACTTTCATCTGTATTGCTGCAAGCACTGCAACCAAAATTAAAATAAGGAATGACATGGCAGCTGAATAACCGAAATTCAGAACATATTTGAATGAAGAGTTATAAATATAATGAGACATTGTGATAGTCGCATTTGCCGGTCCACCTCCTGTTAAGTTGACAGACTCATCAAATAACTGCAATGTACCATTTGTTGACATAATAGCTGTAAGCAAAATCATAGGCTTTAAAAGCGGAATAGTTATTTTCCTAAGTATCTGGAAATATGTTGCACCGTCAATCTTTGCCGCCTCATATATTGAATACTCTATATTTTGAAGTCCTGCAAGATAGAATACCATGTTGTAGCCCGTCCATCTCCAAAGCAGAGCAATTATAATTACAATTCTTGCTGTAAAAGGATTGGATAAAAAATTATAACCTGTTTGTAAAACGCCCAAATGTATCAATACAGTGTTTACATAACCGTCTACTGCAAAGAGCGATCTGAAGATAATAGCGTATGATACCAGAGATGTAGCACATGGCAGGAAAATACAGGTTCTAAAAAGTCCTTTGAACCTTAAATGCTTGTCATTTAATAAAGATGCCAAAAGCAAAGCAAATATAAGCATTATAGGGACTTGGATAATTAGATAGATAAATGTATTTTTTAAAGACTGCATAAATATAGCATCTGAAAACATTCTCTTATAATTTGTCAACCCGGCAAAAGATATTTTTGCACCCACACCGCTTTGCATAGATAAAATTATGGCTCTGATCATTGGATAGAAGCTCATAACAGCTATCAGTACGGTTGCAGGAGTCAAAAATATCCAACCGGATATATTCTGCTTTTGTGAGAGTGAAAGTTTTTTCTTAGTTCCCATAAAGTTCTCCTTTTAGAAAAGGGGGTAGACTTGACTATGGCCAAACCTACCCCCTGACAAAATCTTAAAATATTATTTACTCATTGCAAAGTTAACGGTATCTTGAACTGTCTTAAGTTCGCTGTCTACATCAGCACCTGCGAGAATATTTGCAGCAGCAGCAGCTACAGCATCTCTTGCCTCATAGTAGTAAACACCTGTATTGTTCTTTGGAGTTTTTGAAGCAAAATCTGTGAGCATACTATAAACTTCCTGTCCACCGAAGAACTCAACCTTCTCAGCATAAGCACTGGAATCACCGGCAGGTAACCATGTAGCTAATGCACCACTTGGTAGAACATTATCATAAAGCTCTGTACTTCCTGCAAATGTCTTTGCAAGGAAATCAACTGCCAAATCTTTCTTCTTTGAGTCTGCATTTACAGCCCAGCTTGAACCACCATTGTTTGAATAGTTTGTCTGCTCTCCAACACCTGCAAGCTTTGGAAGATTTGTGATTGCCCATTTTCCTGACTGGTCCTCGGCAGCTCTTATAGAACCCATGATCCAGCAACCATTGATAGTTCCGGCTACGGTCTCAGCATTCATAGTAGTGATATATTGATCCCAGTCATTTACAAGAGTCATAACACCTGATTCTGCAAGTTCTTTGTAGGTCTCAAGAGCCTTCTTCAATGTTTCGTTTCCTACGATATTAGGGTCACCCTTATCATCAAATAGTGAAGCACCTGTAGACTGAAGCATAATCATTATGATATCTGATTCATTAGCCATAGATGAAAGTAAAGGCTTTCCGGTCTTAGCAAGCACATCCTTACCGATTTCCATATACTTGTCCCAGTCGATATCTGTAAGGTCATCAATAGTATATCCTGCCTGTTCAAGAATATCTGTTCTGTAAGCTGCAATAACTGTACCGTTATCAAAAGGTACACCATAATTTACACCATTTACTGTTGAGTAAGCCAACTTACCGGGTGCAAACTTTGTAAAGTCAATTGCCTTTGTAGCGGTCAAATCTGCAAAAACATCAGGGAATGAGATCTGGTTTTTCCAGAATGCATTGTCCTGCATAAGGAAAATATCAGGTAATGTGGATAAATCACCGGCAGCACCTGCTGTACTAAGCTTTGTCTGTATATCAGGCCATGGAGTCTCAACTACATTAAGTTTGAAATCCGGGTGATCTTTCTGATAAATCTTAGCTGCCTCATTCATTGCATTGATATTAAATGCAGGGTCCCAGCACCAAACTGTAAGGGTATTGTCATCTGTAGCAGTTGCTGCATTGTTTGCAGCTGAAGAATCGCCACTGGAAGCTTCTTTACCACCACCACAACCTGCAAGCAGGCCGGTACATAATGCACTTGCCAAAAGTACACTTAAAATTTTTTTCTTCACAAAAAAGTCCTCCTTAACTATAACAATCTAGTATTTTAGCTATAGAAATATAGCCTGTTCAAGTTGCTCAAGATTGTCGTTATTTTTAAAAATTATACAATATTGCTAAAATATTTGTCTATAGTAGTTTTATACTATTATAAAATATCTTTTTGTGTACATTGTATATTAAAAAATAAAATAACCAAATAATAAGGCAAAATAAAGTAAGGTAATATTACAAATATATTTAATACATAGAAAAGCTCTTCAAAAAGTGAAAAACTTTTCAAAGAGCTTTCTAGTTTGTCTTCATAAGGTTACAGTTCAGCTACCCACTTTAGAGCTTTTGTTTTACAATCCTAATCGCAACTCTTTCTTAAAACTTCGCAGGATTTTACGCAGTCTGCAAAAACTCGTTTGTTCGCTTGGGGAGCAGCGAACTGCACTCAAACAAGTCACAGGCTGCTCAATCTGAGTCTCGTTTTCACGAAAGAGTTAAACGCTACAAGGATTGTAAAACTAAAAGTCTCAAGATATATAGTGACTGAACTGTAACTTCATAAGATATAATATATGAAGAAAATTCTCTAACTATATTGTTTTATCAAATTAATAATATTTTCTACACCATTTGTAGCATCTGAGTTTGACATAGCATCTATATATTTTTGTCTGTTTTTATAAAGTTCTGATATTTCCATTGCAAGTGAAATATTTGCAAGTGTCTCTTCATCTATGACTTTTGAATAACCGGCATTTTCAAAAGATTCGGCATTTAATATCTGATCACCTCTTGAAGCAGCACCGGATAGAGGTATCAAAAGATTAGGTTTTCGGAGTGCCAAAAGTTCACAGATGGTGTTTGCACCCGCTCTGGATACGACCACATCAGCCAGTGCAAAGAAGTCTTTTAATTCCTTGTCCACATATTCATACTGTAGGTATCCTGATTTTTCAAGTAGTTTTTCATCCACATTGCCCTTACCACAGATATGTATTACATTGAATTCCTTTAATATATCATCCAGAGCCTTTCTTATGGCAGTATTTACTATTACAGAACCTAAACTTCCACCTATTATCATTAGAGTGGGCTTATCACCAAAACCTGTTAGTTTGCACGCCGCTTCCTTATCGCCATTTAACAGCTCTTTTCTGATGGGTGAACCGGTAAGAATGGCTTTATTCTTTGGAAGATACTGTAAAGTTTCGGGGAAATTAGTACAGATCTTTGTGGCAAACTTTGATGCTATTTTGTTTGCAAGTCCGGGAGTAATATCGGATTCATGTATTATAACAGGTATCTTTAAAAATGCGGCAGCCATTACCACAGGTACACTGACAAAACCGCCCTTTGAAAAAACGATATCAGGTGAATATTTTTTTATGATTTTTTTTGCTTCAAAAAGTCCTTTTACGACTCTGAAAGGATCGCTGAAATTTTTTAAATCAAAGTATCTTCTAAGTTTTCCGGAAGATATACCGTCATATGGAATATTTTGTGCCTGTATAAGTCCGGCCTCCATACCATTTTTACTACCTATATATTTTATATCAAATCCGGCTTCTTTTAATGCAGGCAAGAGAGCTATATTTGGTGTGATATGACCTGCTGTACCACCACCTGTTAATATTATTTTTTTCATAATTAATTCCATTCTTATGCTATAATGAGAGTTACATTATATTAAGTATAATTTAACAAGTATAAATATTCAAGTGAGGAGAATATAATGATTGGTATAATCGGTGCAATGGAAGAGGAAATCTCAAAGTTAAAAGAGATAATGGAAAATAAAGAACTTAATAAAATAGCCGGAATGGAGTTTGTAAAAGGGGAAATAAGAGGAAGACAGGTTACAGTGGTACGCTCCGGTATAGGAAAGGTGAATGCCGCAGCATGTACTCAAATTTTAGTAGACAGATTCGGTGTAGATATAGTAATAAATACAGGCATTGCAGGCTCACTAAAGAATGAGATAAATATAGGAGATATCGTACTTTCTACAGATACTGTAATACATGATATGAATGTAGAGGGCTTTGGATATAAAAGGGGCCAGGTTCCGAGAATGGATGTATTTGCCTTCCCTACAGATGACAAACTTAGAAGTATAGCTAAAGAAATTTGTGAAAAAGAACTTATAGATATTTCTGTATTTGAGGGACGAGTGTTAAGTGGAGATATTTTCGTATCTGACAGAGCGACAAAAGAGGATTTGAAAAAGACCTTTGACGGCTACTGTACCGAGATGGAGGGTGCAGCTATAGCACAAGTTGCATATTTGAATGATATAAGAGTGCTTATAGTAAGAGCAATATCTGATAAGGCAGATGACAGTGCAAGTATGGACTATGCAGAGTTTGAAAGAAAGGCAATAGAAAATTGCGTTAAGTTGACTACAAAGCTGATAGAAACTATTGATGCTCCTCACTATTGCCAATAGTATATAGTTGTTATAAAATAAAAATGTTACTTTGATTAAAGTTTAGAAAGGCGTGTAATATGAATAAGACAGTAAGTTTTGATTACTCAAAGGCAATGGCATTTTTAGGTGCGGATGAATTGCAGAATTTTAAAACAATAACTTTGAACGCAAGGGATACATTATTATCAAAGTCAGGAGTGGGGTCAGACTTTTTGGGATGGATTGACCTTCCGATATACTATGACAAGGAAGAGTTTGAAAGAATAAAGGCAACAGCAAAGAAAATACAAGAAGACTCTGATGTACTCTTGGTAGTAGGTATTGGCGGTTCATATCTTGGAGCAAGAGCAGCTATAGAATTTTTAAGCCATAGTTTTTATAGCTGTTTGGATAAATCACAGAGAAAGACACCACAGATAATATTCTGTGGAAACTCTATTTCATCAAAATATATAGCAGACTTGAAAGATGTATTGAAGGATAAAGACTTCTCAATAAACATCATCTCCAAGTCAGGAACTACGACTGAGCCGGCTATCAGCTTTAGGGTGTTCAAAGAGATGCTTATAGAAAAGTATGGAAGAGCTGAGGCAAACAAAAGAATCTATGCCACAACAGATAAAGCAAAGGGTGCATTAAAATCATTGGCAAATGAAGAAGGCTATGAGAGTTTTGTAGTGCCGGATGATATAGGTGGAAGATTCTCAGTGCTTACAGCAGTAGGTCTACTTCCTATAGCAGTAGCCGGAATAGATATAGATGAACTTATGGCAGGTGCTGCAGCGACCAGAGAAGAAGTGATAGGAAAATCTTTTGAAGAAAATCCTTCATTATTATATGCTGCAATTAGAAATATATTCCTTAGAAAAGGAAAGAATATAGAAGTTACTGTAAACTACGAGCCAAGTCTTCACTATATTTCAGAGTGGATAAAGCAGCTCTTTGGAGAGAGTGAGGGTAAGGATGGAAGAGGTATCTTCCCGGCAGCTGTAGATTTAACTACAGACTTACATTCAATGGGCCAGTATATTCAAGATGGTGCCAGAATAATGTTTGAAACAGTACTTGATATAGAGGAGTCTCCGGCAGAGATTTTGCTTAAGGAAGAGGAGACAGATACAGATGGTATGAATTATTTGGCAGGAAAGAGTGTAGATTTTGTAAACAAATCTGCAATGAATGGTACAATACTTGCACATACAGATGGCAATGTGCCAAATCTGAAGATAAATATTCCGGATGAGAGTGCATTCTCACTTGGAAGTCTTTTCTACTTCTATGAATTTGCATGTGGTATAAGTGGATATATACTTGGAGTAAACCCTTTCAACCAGCCGGGAGTGGAGAGCTATAAGAGCAATATGTTTGCATTACTTGGTAAGCCGGGATATGAAAAGCAAAGAGAAGAGCTTTTAAAGAGGCTTAGCTAAAATGTTCAGGCTTTGGGGCAGATTATTTAAGGATAATCGCATGGTCAAGGACTATGTAGCGGAGGATTCTGATTACAGTAAAGATAGAAAGACAATGATATTTGATACAATCAGAGAGATATGTCATGAATTTGATTTAGCAAAACCTATATGGCTATTGCCGAATATAGATGAATTTGCAGCTAGAGGCAAAGTCAGGTTTGGTGCTGACAATTTTATAGAACAAATAGACTTTGACTATCTGGAGATACAGATAATAGAAGAATAATATAAAATAATGGAGAATATATTATGGTGGAACCTATATTAGACTATGACAGTTTTTTTGAGGGTGCAAAAAATGCCTTGTTGGAGCTTGATACACTGAGTACAGAGGAGGAGAGACTGACTCTTGAGGGTGAGAGAATAGCAAAAGCTATTGAGACTGAGAAAAAAAACACAAGCGATAGGATAGCTGATACCACCTCAAAAAGGTTGAAAGAAATCACTTCTACATATGATGCCGAAATAAAAAAAGCTGAGGAAGCCAAAAAAACATTGGAGGCTAAAAGAGGTAAGGCAAAGAACAAAAAAATAAATGAGAGAATAGAAGATGAAACTAAAGATTTGAGGGATCATATTGCCGCTACAAAAACAGAAATAAAAAATGAAATGAAAAGAGATGGAATACCGAACTTTTGTGATACCGGAGTTTACTACACTTTATACTTTCCACATAAATTCATAGATTTTATAAATATCATTCTGACAGTTGTTGTAGTATTCCTAGCTATACCGGTGGCTATTTATAAGATGATTCCTCAACATAAGCCAATATATCTTCCATTTATTTACTTTGCTATAGTACTTTTGGTAGGAGGACTATATATTATTATAGGTAACCTTACAAAGGCAAGACATAGAGACAGTCTTCTCAAAATAAGGGCAATGAGAGATACAATAGACAATGATGGAAAGAGAATCAATCTTATTACAAAAGAGATAAACAACGATTCAGCTGACGAAAAGTATGACCTTTCATCTTATGATTTAGAGATAGAAGATGCTGATGCAAAACTACAGGCTATAAATGAAAAGAGACGAGTAGCTGTAAACGAGTTTGAAAATAATACAAAGAAAATTATTGCAGACGAGATAATGGAAAATTCCGGAGAAAGAATTAATAATCTAAATAAAGAATTGGAAATTAACAAACAGAGTCTTGGGAATATAACCGGTAGGAGATCTGAAATAAATCTGACCATATCAGATAAGTATGAGTCTTATCTGGGAAGAGATTTTTTAAGAACAGATAAAATAGAAGCATTGCAAAAACTGATAAGAGATAAGGATGCAGCAAATATTAGTGATGCTATCGATCTGTATCAAAGCAAAATAGGTAAGAAATGATAGAAAATAAGGAAATAAAAAAGCAGAAACTAAAGGGCAGAATAATAGATACTGCTGCACTTGAAGAAAATGCTGTGCCAAGATCAAGAAGAAGAAAGGATATGAGCTTCTTTAAGGAAAGGAGGAGGGTTATCATAATCCTCCTTGTTTTTCTAGGAGTTTTTGTGGTTGCATATACACTGATTAACAGATTCAAGACCTATGATAAATTTAAATTAAAATGGATACATGAGTTGAGTGAAGGAAGTCTTGTGGGATATGAAAGCCTAGGAAATGGATTCTTAAAGTACTCAAGAGACGGAGCATTGTACTTAAAACCAAATGGTAAGGATGTTTGGATAGAAAGTTATGAGATGTCCAATCCTAAAATTGATAAAAATGGGAAATATCTGATAATTTTTGATGTTGGTGGATATAAGATAGAAAGCTATACTAAAGATGGTAGAGTCTTCGCTATAGAAACTGAATTACCTATATTGAAAGCAGTTGTCTCAAGAACCGGAATAGTTACAACGTTGGTGGAAGATTCCAGATCCACATATATACTCTTTTTTGATAAAGAGGGAAATAAGTTGGAGATAAGTATAAAGTCAAAATTGTCGGGAGACGGTTTTCCAACAGATATAGCTATATCACCTGACGGTACAGCACTTTTAGCCACCTTTCAGTATTTAAAGGGAAGCTCTATGATGGGTAGAGTGGTTTTCTATGATTTTTCAGAAATAGGTCAAAACATGCCAAACCGAGTGGTTGGAGGTTTTGATGAAGAGTTTGTATCATCAATGGTTGCAAGAGTGAGATTTTTTGATAAAATAAACTCAGTAGCAATAGCATCTGACGGCCTTTATTTTTTCTCATCAAAAAATGTGGCTTCACCAAAACTGATAAAGACAATAAAAGCAGAAAATGATATTGAGGCATTGGATTTTGAAGGAAATAAACTTTGCGTGGTTTATAAAAACAGTTCTGAAAAATTCAATCATACATTGTATGTATACTCAAAAGAAGGAAAGGTTATTTTAAAGAAAGAATTCCTTGGTGAGCTTAGTAAAATTGACATGAAAAATGGATATATATATATGACAAAGAATGATAAAGCCATTATAATGAATATGTCAGGTGTAATAAAATACAGTGGAAGTCTTGATGTAAATATCTATGGTATTGTAAAGAGTGGGTTCTTATCAAACTTTACAGTGCTTGGCGATAAGGACTTTAGAGGAATAACGTTTAAATAACTATATAAGGAGGAAGTATGGAGCAGGTATGCGTGGGTGTTGACATAGGAGGAACAAGTGTAAAACTTGGTATATTTACATTGGGAGGTGATCTTTTAAAAAAATGGGAGTTACCTACTGAACCCAAAAATGATACCAAGGCATTGATAGAGAAGATAGGAAAATCTATAAAAGAAAACCTAAAAGAAGGTGGACTTACTCTTACAGACTGTGTAGGAGTTGGAATGGGAGTTCCCGGACCGGTATTGCCAAATGGCTATATAGAAGTTGTAGTAAATATAGGCTGGAAAGAGGTGTTCCCTGCAAGAATGCTCTCTGATATTTTGGACGGTATGCCTGTAGCCCTTGGAAATGATGCCAATGTAGCAGCACTTGGAGAAGCATGGATGGGAGGAGCCAAAAATTATCAGGATGTAGTGATGGTAACTCTCGGCACAGGTGTAGGCGGAGGCATTATAGTTGATGGTAAAATAGTGCCGGGAAAACATGGGCTTGGTGGCGAAATAGGACATATGCATGTAAGGGATTCTGAAACAGAGAAATGTAACTGTGGTGGAGTAGGATGTTTGGAACAGATATCAAGTGCTACAGGAATAGTAAATGAGGCAAAGAAACTTTTAAGTAAAAAGAAAGCTACCTCAAGATTGTCACTTTTGGAAGACATTACAGCAAAGGATGTACTTGATGCAGCCAAGGCAGGAGATGCTATAGCTTTGGAGGTTGTAGATACTGTTTCAAAATACCTTGGAATAGCACTGTCACATTTAACTTTAACAGTAGACCCTGAGATTTTTGTAATAGGTGGCGGTGTATCAAAGGCAGGAGAATTCCTTATAGAAAAAATAACTGAAAAATTCGTATTCTATACACCAATTACAAAGACAAAGGCTGATATAGTACTGGCACAACTTGGAAATGATGCCGGAATATATGGAGCTGCAAGACTGGTATTGGGTTAGATTTAAAGTGGCCGGATAGTAGGTGAATTTTACCGCTATCCGGTCATATTATTATAAAAAATACTACATTTCTTAAAAAATATTTCCATATAAAAAACTTGTTTTTATAATATGGTGGTGATATAGTGTCAAATATTAGCAGATTAACTGACGCTAAGGAGTCTTTTGACTTAGGAGGAATAAGAATGAAGAAAAGATTTTTAATAACAGTTTTAGGGTTAACAATTGGAAGTGCATTATTATTTAGTGCATGTGGATCAAAGAAAGAAACAGCAGAAACAACAGCACAGACAGTAGCAGAGAGCACTACTGCTAAGGCAGAAGAGAAGACAACTGCTACAGAGGCTCAGGCACCAAAGGTGGATATAAACTTTGAAATAGCAAATCATCTTGAGATGTCATATGCTGATATAGGTAATGCCTTTGGAGAGGCTACATCAGATGAGGTTAACTCAGAAAAGGGAGAAAGAACTGTAAAGTATGCAAATCCTGATAGAGAATTACATTACTATGATGATAAATCAGAAGGTTACACACTTTTCGGAGTCAGTGCTAAGGCAGGAGATATTTTAAGTTTTGAAAAGGACAGTGTAAAGCTTAGCGATATTTTGGATCAGATGGAAGGTGAAGAGGGTAAAGGCCTTGAGTCAAATGAGGCATTTCTAACAGTTGGTGAAAAGGGTGATCACACTGTTGTATTTTTGTCAGAGGGATACTATTTTGTATTGTCAGTAGACAAGGATGATATGGTATCAAAGGACAGTGCAGCTGCTATACTGACAGAGGATGTAGTAGGAATTGATACAAGTGAAACTGAAACAAAAGCACCTTCAGAAATAAAGATACCTGAAACTACAGCAGCAAAACAGTAAAAAATCCTTAATTTAAATATATTATATAATAAAAGGTCGGATGAATAGCTGAACATTCATCCGACTTTTTGTTATGAAAAAGCAAGAATAATAAAATGCTCAAAATTAGATAATACTAACATATACTTATTAATAATTACTATACAAAAATTATAGAGCATGATATAATACACTATAAAACATACTGACAAAATTAAGGCGAGTAGAATAATAGTATATATAATGAGCATAAAAAAACTTGTTTTTCAACTTATTGACTTATTTGACAAAGTACTTATTAAATAATATTATATTAATATATTTATAACATAAGATTAATGTAGGCAGTTTATGCCTGGCAATAGAAGAGGTAGAGGTAGAGTTAGATATGAGGAGAAAGGAAATGTACATAAATCATCTGGTTAGATGTCCTTGTTAATTCACAGGGTGAAACGACCGGAAGAGGACTGACAGCAGTTTTACAATAATTGTAAAGGCTATTTTTGAGCTGTTCGCAAAAATATTACAATAAAATAGAAATTAAAGACTATTTAGTAAAGTTTCAGCTTTTACAAAACAATCATACGGTATAGATTTCTTTAATTATAACATATAACAATGAACTTGCGAAAATATATTGGGCAAATATTTTTGTGGGTTATTTTGTTTGTTTTAAAGAAATATATATAAATTTTTATGACTGGGTATAAACAAACTGATTTGATGTTATACATTAAACAGTGATATGGGAGTAAGTATGTAGAACATAGTATAGGACCTTATACACCAGTATGCAGACGATCACAATTAAGGAGGTAGTTTGATGAAAAAAAGGAGCATGGTAAGTCGTGTAGGCTTACTAGCGGTTTCCGCTCTCTTCCTTTGGGCTTTTCCTTCAACTGCACATGCAGAAGGATGGGACAACTCAACAGGTGAGTGGAGATACCTGGATAGTGCTAACAACGCAGTATCAGATGTTTGGCGTAAGTCAGGTGATGCTTGGTATTATCTAGGTGATGATGGAAATATGGTAAGAGATTCATTACTTACCATAGGAGACGATGTTTTTTACCTAAATGCTGACGGAGTTATGGCGGCTGATCGCTGGATACTCACAAAGGACGAGGACGACGAAGAAGGATGGTATTACTTCGGAGCTGACGGAAAAGCATATAGAGGTAAAGAGGGAAGACTATATACTCGTGAGGTTAATGGAAAGAGATATCTTTTTGATGAGAATGGAGTAATGCTTACAGGATTCTTTGATGCAGTGGGCAATGCAGTAGAGGACGACAATCCATTCAAGACAGCGGTATATTACTTTGGTGCTGACGGAGCAATGTTCACTGATCAGTGGCTATTCTATTCACAAGTAGGAGAAAACCCGGGTTATTCAGAGCTTGGACAAAGAAACTATGCTGAATATGATGAGATGTGGTTATACTTTGGGGCTAATGGTAGAAAGTATGCTGCAAAGACTACAGATCAGTCTAAGCAAAGAGAGATAAACGGTAAGGCTTATCTCTTTGATGAGAACGGAGTTATGATACCTCAGCTTTCTGTAACTAATGCAAATATTAGAGCAACAGCAAGCAATGCTAAGGTAAAATATGGTTCACTTGATATAGACGGTGAGCTAAAAGATGACTATTGGACATTTACAGTGCCAAATGAGGAGATGAGCCAGGAAGACTACGATACGGGCGAGCGTAGCTGGTTCAGAACAAAGAAAGACGGCAGTGTAATTAAGGACAGAATAGCTACAGTACTTGGAAGAAGATATGCCTTTGATGAAATAGGACGTATGCAGACAGGTTTTGTGGTTATGTTGGAAGATGATACCTTCGGTATCAGATTTGATGTAGATGAGTGGAGCAAGGAAGATTTCCTTACAGATGCGATAGACTCACCTATAGCTGCTATAGACAGAGGTAGCCTATATCTCTTTGGAACTGATGAGTTAAATGACGGTTCAATGATACTCGGAGAGGTTACAGTATCACTTAGAGATACAAACGCCGTATTTGGTTTCAAGGATAATGGTAAGGCTATCGGAGCAAAGTGCACACTTGCAAAGAGTGATGGCAAGTTCTACTTCAACGGTTTAAGACTTGATGCAGATGCAGATCTTAAATATGGTATCCTAAAAGATACAAGAACAGGTCATGGCGAATATGTAGTAGTCGGAACTGACGGAAAAGTAGTAAAAGGCACAAAGATTTTAAGAGACGGAGAGGGCAACTGGATAATAGTTGAAAACTCAAAGTTCGTAGCTAGAGTTAGTGATGGTGATAGACCAAGAAAGAAGAACGGAAGATTCTATCACTATGATTCAACAGCTGAGAAACATGAGAGATGGGGAGCAGAAATCACTTATGCTACAGATGGAGCATACAACTTAGATAGTGATTTTGTACTCTTCGATAGATAGTTAGAGGAGAGATATGAAGAAAAACAATTTAATAAGGAAGGTAAAACAAACAACCGCCGGGTTGCTTGCAGGAGCTATGGTCCTTACCGGAGCTCCTCTGGGTGGATTGACTGCTTGGGCGTCTTCAAGTGTCACAGGTCAGTCTGCGCCAATCTCTACAAGTTTAGAGAATGATACCATGCTTATGGTTGGTAGACCGAATGATGGTTATGGAACAACGCATAACCATGAATATCCGGGAAATACGAGTAATGGTTACAATCAGTATGGAGCTACCTATGGTAATGGTACGACAACAGCATATAAGTATGGTTGGATAACCTCAGGTTCATCAGGATCGTTTGCAGGGTGGAAATGGGATATCGCTGGTTTGATTGATGATGTAACTTCAGAGCCTAGCAGTGAGGCTGATGAAGCATATGTTAAGTCATATCCGGGTGGACCGCTTTCGGTTACCTATCCATCAAGTAATCCACAGGGGTTTAATACAGCTATTCATCTAGGGGCTGATACTATTAGTCTCAGTAATAAGATGAATATTGGTCAAAATAATATTAGTAGAGCAAATGCCACAGCAAGTCCGTTTTATCCCGCCTATGATGGAGAGGTGAAAAACGGTGAGGTTATAAAGGTATTTGATGGGCATACTGATATGAAGCTTGAGATTAGACTTTCTGTCAAGCCTACTACTGACGGTAAATATATCTTAACAGAGTATACTGTTAAGAATACAAATATGAATCCGGCAGAAACAAATGCTAAGATAGTAGATGCTGGTAGAACAGATGGTGGTAGAACAGTATGGTTTGCAGCAGGTACTGATATAATGATTGCACAGGATGACTATGCGGCAGTTTGGTCAACACCAAAGACCAATACAGGAAATAAAAATGAGGGTATACATGGCCAGGCTGATAATGGTGCTACATATACTCTTGGTTCATTTGATATGCTTACATATAGTCCACAATATCCAAATCTTGGTATGCAAAAGAGAAATTCATCTGACCCAAGTGCCATTACTACATGGGTAGGACATTATGGAAGCTTTACGTCAAACTATGGAACAGATTTGGTAGATACCTCATACATGCCGGGAGGTACATATGGAGCGACCGACTCAGGTCTTGCGTATTCATTGAAATTCGACCTTCTTCCGGGTGAAGAGAAGACAGGTGTTATAGCTTGGTCTATGAGAGGACCTACATACTATGTAGACCCGGTAAATGGTAATGACTCCAATAATGGATTTATGTCTAAACCGTTTAAGACCATTGAGGCAGCGGTAGCCAAGATTGGAAGTAGAACTCCTAAAAAGACATATGTCTATATCATGAATGATACAGAGATTGACTCTACTATTACTATTCCGACAGGAAAGTCAATAACCTTTGGTACTACTGACTATGTACTTGATCCAACTACCAACTCAAAAGTAGCGGCATATCCGATAACAGTTGGTGCTGACGGTCAAAGAACCAATCAAAAGGTTATAAAGAGAGCAAATAACTTTACAGGTCCACTATTTAAGGTGGAACATGCAAACTCATCTATTTCATTTACAGATATAAAAGTAGATGGTAGAGGGGATGCAGTAAATAATATAACAGGCTCTTTAGTACTTGCAAAAGCCGGTACGGTAAATACTCTTACAGGTGCAGTACTTACAAATAATAAGATAACACCGGTAGAACATGAGCAGTTTACAGATACTAATGGAAATGGAACATGGGATCCAACTGAGGAGTTTATAGATGCCAATGGAAATGGTGTTTGGGATGGTCCGGAGGCATTTGTAGATGCTAATGGAAATGGCAAGTATGATATCGGTGAAACATTTACAGATGCTAATAGAAATGGTATCTATGATAAGTCAGCGAATGCTACTGTAGCAAGTGCTATACATTTGTTAAGTGGTTCTAAGTTAAATATGAATTATGGTACTATTACAGGTAATAAATCTTATATGGGTGGTGCTATTACAAAGAATACAGGCTCAGAAGTAAGTTTGTCAGGTGCCATAAATATTACAGGAAATGTTTCAGGTGCCGGTGGAGCATCTAACTTGATGATTGATACTACCGGAAGCAAGGCTAAGGTTACTTCAAATCTTACATCTGCTTCAAGAATCGGTCTTTCATCACTTCAGTCTGTACCTCTTGCAGGTGTAACAGTACTTGAGGCTGATAATGGAACCGGAGCTCCACTGCCATATAACTTAAATAACTTTAGTGCTGATAAGCAAGGTCAGGGTTCACTTTATGGAGATGCAGCCGGAGAGTTAGTAAATCTTAATGCAAGTGCAGTTACATATGTAGTAAGTCATGTTATGATGGATGGTTCTACAGTACCAGGTACATCTACAAGCAGCGTACTTACAACAGCGGGTGCACCTGTAGCTATAGCACCTATAAATAATAGTGCATACTTACATACAGTTTCATACACAGTACCGGGAAGTAGTCCGGCACAGACACTTACAAGCCCTGAGGTTACACCGACAGGACATGGTCTTTCAGTAGATGCTGATGGAGTTTCAGGATATCTTCCTGGAAATGATATATCAGTTATCTTTAGATATGTGAGAAATGAATCAGTAGCAAAGTTTGATCCGGCAGGAGGAGCACCTACTACCGTACCTGATATAGTTTCACCGGCAGGAGGAGCACCAACAGCTTCATTGCCATTAGTTTCAAGAACAGGTTATGATTTTGTTGGATGGTTCAAATATACAGATGCAAATAATAATAATAAATATGATACAGGTGATACAGTGCTTACAGCAAGTGCTACAGGAGAGACAGGATTAGATAATCCGGTAGTGACAGGAACTGTCAACTACTTTGCTAAGTGGACACCGTCAACTACACCTTATAACTTTGATGTAGTTCATAAGAATTCATCAACTACAGTTCCTATTAGTTTTGCGACTAGTACAACACCGCATCCATACTTAGATCCTATATCAGCTTCACCGCTGACTATACCTGGATATGTATTGTACACAGCGGTTCAGACACCGGCTTCACCAAACTATTTTGATCCGGTAAATAACTACAATGGTACTATGTCAATAGGTGGTGCATCTGTAAAATATACATATAGAGTTGATCCAAGTGTAAGAAAGGCTTTCAAAGTTGAGCATATAGATACATCAACAGGTGCTGTAATGCAGACAACTCAGGTCTATAGAGCGGCAGAGGCTGCTATATCAGCGGCACCACTTACAACTCTAGGATACAGTTTGACAAATGCACAGATCACAACAGGAAATACATCAACAGGTGCACATGTACTTACAGTAGCGGATATGCAGACAGCGGCTGGAGGAACAGTTGGCTTTAATGCAGATCAGAGCTTCACAGGCTATATGCCAAACCAGGATGTAACAATCCGTTATGAATATGCAAATACAACAGGATATTTTGCAGTTCAAAAGTTTGTAGATTCTACTACAAATGAAAGAATAGGAAATTTAAATCCTATATCATTTACAAATGCAGCAGCAATGAATATTCCATACACAGGTGTTTACGGATACCTTTATGGTTCAGCTACAGCAACACCGGCTGCAGGAACATTTGACGGGGCAGGAAACTTTACAGGAGTAATGCCATCAGCAAATGTAAACCTTGATTATATGTTGAATAGAGATCCGGCTTATTGGAAGACAATGAGTTTTGCAGTTGCAAATGCACCATATAACTATGGTGTGGTACCATCAACTACATTCAGCTTCTTGAAGGATGATCATACAACAGCAGCAAGTGGAAATGCTTACACATTCCAAAAGATTACAGACCTTGGTGGAGTTCCAACTCCGGCAGCAAATCCAACACCATACTATAAGTTTGAAGGATGGTATTTGGATGCAGCAGCAACAACACCTGTAACACCGGGAATGACATTTGATAATGATGTTACATTATATGCTAAGTTTGTTGAAGATCCGGCATATTGGATAGATATAAACTTTGCGGCAGGAGAACATGGAAGCATATCAGCACCATCAAGTCTTCATACATATTATGATAATAAATGGGGTAATATATTAGGATCTATCCCAACACCAACACCTGAGCTTAACTATTTGTTCTTAGGCTGGAAGAATGGTACAAATGTAATAACAAATGGTTCATCACTTACAAATGGAGCTACATATACAGCTCACTTTGGTAAAGACCCTAACACATGGGGAACAAACATGGGTTCAATCTCACCTGTAGGAAGAATTGGATCAAACGGTAGTGGTGAAATAGTAATAGAAGGTACTACACCTGGAAATGTATATGTAATAAGTGATCCGGATGGAAATATTATTGCAGTAGTTCCTGGAGATGCAAATGGAAACAGAACAACTGTTCCAAATCTTACACCGGGAGCACATTATAATGTACAGGAGGGAACACCTGATACTCAGGCTACAGTAGGACAGCCTGTTTCAAGTATTACAGGTACATCTGTATCAACTCCACAGGATGTATATATTCCAACAGTAGATAACAACTACAATATTGGATATGATCCTGAAAATGATGGAATGGCACAGATAGTTGTAAATCCGGCAGATCCGGATGCAGACTATGCACTTATAGATGAGAATGGAAATGTAGTACAATATCCTGGAAGTGACAATGGATGGATGACTCCGGTAGGAAGCAATCCTTCAACAGTAACTTTCAACAACTTGAATCCAAATGCAACATACACAGTAGTGGCAAGAAAGAAGGGCAACACAGCTATTCCTGATCCACTTACAAAGCTTCCTGATGGAAATCAGATCATTGCAAATCCTGGTGATATGGCAGAAGCTGCAAAGTATGTTGTAGAAACCAGAGACGGAGATATAGTATCAGTAGGTACTACAAATGTGGGAAGTGATACATATACAGATGCTAAGGCAGGAGAAAGCGTTGTTATACATGCAGATCCTATAAACTCAAATGGTAAGAACTTCCTATATTGGAAGGTATTAGCAGGTAGAGCTGTAGGAGTTAGCGGAAAGATAACTCAGGCTGACTATACATTTAACCTTTCTAATTCAAATATTGTTCTTAAGGCTGTATATGAGCCTACAAAGATAGCAGGAGATGATGCTAATGTAGAGGAAGATTTGAGAGGAAAAGCAGGAGTAGGAGAGTTTGGTCTTGAGCCATCTCAAATACCGGCACTTGCAAATCAACTTACAACTCCGGCTGACAGAGCACTCAATACAGTTAATGGAGCAACAGTAGATTATAAAGTTATCTTTGATAAGAGAGATACAACAAGTGCAGAGTCAAATCTTGTAAAACCTGTTTCATACTCAGGTTCAACTCATCCGGGTGCGTATACAGCGGCGTACTCACTTGATATTAAGCTTGAGAGATATGTAGATGGAAGAAGAGTTGATGCAGGAATAATGGCTACAGCATCAAATGCAACTGTAGATGTGATTGCACAGTTGCCGGCATCAGATGTAGATCAGTTAGACTATCAGTTATTTGATGTTACATCAGGAACACCTGTTGAGGCAACAATTACAACAGATGTAGCAAACAATGCCGGACTTGTGAAGTTCACAGGAAACCTATTACATACTTATGTTATGGTTTACTCAAAGGCATTCAAGGTTACATTTGTGGATAATAAGCCGGTACTTGATAATTTACACTTAAATGATACAAGTAGAAACTTCTACAAACAGTTTAAAGTTAGAAAGAAAGACTCAGTCGAGGATAGTGCTTACACAACAGATTATACTGTAGTAACTGACTATGCTCAAAATGATGTAGCAAATGCACTTGTAACACCATTTGAAGATATTTATGGTGTACAGTATGACTATGTAAATTGGTCAAAGAAGGAAGATAAACTTTCTGTATTTGATACTACAGATGAGTTGACAAAGAAGACTACTGTTTATGCATTCTATACTAACAATAAGAAGGAAGTAGCAGAGGCAAGAGTAGATCTTGATAAGACAATTGACGAAGCAAGAATACTTACAGGTGATCCTTATCTTAAGGTTGCTGAGATTGCTGAAATCAACGAGGCTATTGCAAATGCAGTTGAGACACTTAGACAGGCTAGAGATCTTGTATCTCCTGATGGTAATACATATCTCAGACAGGCAAACTATGCAGAACTTCAGCAGGCAATAGATGCACTTAGAAGACTTATTGACAAGTATTCAAAGATCGCTGCTGACAGAGCCGGGGATAGAAATAGAAGAACCGGTGGTGCCAGTGGTGGTGGTAACTCTTCAAGTGGTAGAGGAAGTAGACTTCTGACACCGGGAGAGAAGTCACAGCAGAGTACAGCTATCAATGAAAACAGTAATGTAAGAGCATTCGTACTTGGAGTAGACGGAAAATGGCAGACAAACCCTGTAACAGGTGGATGGTCATTCGTACTTAACGGAGGAACACCTCTTAATGATATGTGGGGTATGATTACTTTCAATGATGAAACCGGAAAGAAAGTATACCGCTGGTATTACTTTGATGCTCGCTCAACTATGGCAACAGGTTGGGTATATGACTCAAAGAATGGTAACTGGTATTATATGAATACTACAGCAGGTCCTGATCTTGGACAGATGGTAAAGGGCTGGGTAAAAGATACCAATACAAATAAATGGTATTACATGAATGATAACACAGGTATTTTGAATACAGGATGGCATTTAGACAAGCAGGACGGTAAATGGTATTATCTCAACCAGAATGGTGAAATGCTTGTTGGATGGCATAATATTGATGGAAAGTGGTATTACTTCAATACCAACACTCCACAAAATACCTATACATGGGATGCCAATGCTTTCAAGTGGAACTACTTGAACAATAGTGCCAGACCATATGGATCTATGTATGCCGGAGAGAAGACTCCGGATGGCTATAGTGTAGATGCAAATGGTGCTTGGAACTAAGTGACATAGGAGAAGAAATGAAAAGAAAGACAATAAAAGCAAAGTTAACTGCTGCATTGTCTGCGGGCGTGGCTTTTACCATGCTCGCACCGGCAATGCCGGCGTATGCAGCTACAGGTAATATTTCATTTGATATGGGAAAAACCTATGATGCTTTGGGTGGAGCCCATTTGATTGGTATTAGTGGTAATCAAGGTGCTGCTATGCCGGGCACATATACAGATGGAAGTACTATTATAGGCGATACATTTGCAAATAATCAGTCCCCTACAAGTGGTGGTACTAATTATTATGAGATGCCGTTTTGGAATACAACTTGGTTGAATGCAAGTGGTGTAAATCTAAATGGTAATACACCTCCATCAATTCCATCAAATTATAATTTCCCGGGATATCTTTTAAAGGGATGGTATAAGGAAGATCCTGAGGTAAATCCTTCTCAGACAAGAGTGAATCATTTACCAAATACTATTCCGTATAGTCCAAATACTACATATTATGCGGCATTTGTAGCAGATACAAATAAAAAGTATATATATACACAAAAACATGAGAGTGCTACAAATGTGCATGCACCTCTAACTACAGATGGTACATATCCTATATCTAATACTGTTCATGATAAGACACCAACTGTACCACCAGGATCACCACCAGGAACACTACCTACAGTACCTGTACCAACAGATAATAGTGTAAATAGTAAAGAGTCTAAGAATGTTTTGCAGGTGGTTTCATCAAGACCTTTAAATATTTATGGATATAAGGGAACTATAAAGGAAATAGCATTCACAAAAAATACTACGAGCGGTAGTATGACAGAGACTTCAGATACATCAGGTGCTTATGGAGATGGAAGATATATAAATCCAACCACTCTTGTAGATGGTGTTGAGAATCTTGCAAGTCAATATAGATTTGTATATAATGCAGCAGGTCCATCATTTACCGGACAGATGGTAAATAGAGACTTGACAACTGTAATGGAGTATGATGTAGATCCTGCTCAAAAGTCAAGACTTACAGTAGAACATAAAATCTTAGATACAACAGGGGCAGTAGCTTCAACAGAGTCAGAGTTTAATCATACTTTTAAAGCTGAAGAGACTATTACAGGTATATCACCTAAGACAGACCTTATAACTCCACAACCTGGAAATACAGAGTCAAGATACAAGCTTCAATCTGCAGCCTTCACAAATATGGGATCTGTAGGACCATATAAGCATACTTTATTGACAATCAATAAGAATGCAAATGGTGGTATTTTATCTGATTCAGCAACCGACGCATCAGGACTTCTTGATCTTACTACAGAGACAGGTACAACATATCTTGCTACAGGAGCATTGAATGCGGCAGCAAAGATGCCAAACCAGGGAGTTACACTAGAGTATACTTATGTACCTAATCCAAACTATAGATTAAATGTAAGAACTAAGTATCTTAGCCAAGATGGAACAGATCTTACATCAATAGTGGCTACAAAGACATCAACAACAGTTGGTTCAGACGGAATGATTGAGACACTTGGAGCAATCAATTCAACAGTAAATATACCTTATCCTGATTTATCAACTGAGGGCTATAATACACCTACATATAGTATTTCAGGAGGAACTCCTGGAGCAGCCGGTGTTGTACCAAACCCTGCAGGTAATACTGCAACAGCGGATTTAGCTACAGATTCATATGTAGTAACTGTTACATATCCAAGAATACCAAGCTTCTGGTCACAGGTAATGTTCCAGACAGAGGGAAATGGTAGTTTAGAAGATCCGGATTATCCGGTTGGAACAAGCCATCCATATACTAATGCAAATACAAACGCTATTAGATTGCCGGTAAATGGAGATAACTCTGTGGATATTCCACTTACAACTGTTCTTCCACATGCAGTAGCTGCAGCAGGATATGAGTTTAAGGGATATTATGATGTAGATACAGGTACACAGGTAACAGATGAAAATGGTGCATTTATTTCATCAACACCATATCATCTTGTAGATCCTGGACAGGGATTGGTAGCGAAGTTTGAACATAATAGCAGTTGGTTAACTTTCACATTCAAATTTGCCGGAAGCCATGGTGATATAACACCTGCAGGACCTGTAACAGGTTCAGTATATCCACTTGATGGGACTGGAGCACCAAGAGCTATAAGATGGGCAGAGCTTGATCCGGATGATCCGGGTATTGCAGCTGAATTTGTAGGTGTAAGACCTTCAGCAAGTGCGGATACAGGATATGTAATCAAATGGTTTGATGCAAGTGGTGCAGAGATAGCTGCAGGAACAGATATTGCGGCGTATCCAAATGGAAGTGTATTTACAGCAAGAGCTGTAACAACAACACCATTATCACTTGATCAGCCAACAGCTACAACTTCAATCAATACATCTACAGGTGCAGCTGAAATAACAGTATCTAACTTCAATGGTGATCCTACAGTGCAGTATGTGGTAACAACTCCTGACGGAACAATTGTTGAGTCACTTTCAAATATGAACTTACAGGCATTAAATGGTGTTATTTCAGGACCAAGAATCTTAGCAGATACAGAGTATCAAATAAGAGAGGTTGCACCGGATGCAACAGTAACAATTGGAAGCAATATTTCAAGTGTAACATCACCAACAACATCACCTGCTGTAGGAAGTCCTACAGATGTTACAACACCGGTAGCTGTAGCACCACAGGTTGTAGCAGATCCATCAGATCCAAATAGAATGCAGATGGTATTATCACCTGTAACACCGGGACAGAGCTATGCTGTTGTGGATGATCAGGGTAATGTAGTAGCTGATTGGACAACACCAACAGGAAACTCACTAACAGTACCGAACCTTACACCGGGTAGAAATTATTCATTGGTGACAAGACCGGTAACAGATACAACTTCTACACCTGCATCACGTCCTAGAAGATTGGATTTTGTTGCAGCAAATATTAGCAATGTTATTACATTAGTTAATCCATCAGATATAAATGTAGTATCACCTGCAGGACTTGATCTTGATGATGTTCCAGCGGGTACAGTTGTAGAGCTTAGAGCAAACCCTATTAGCGGTTCAAATATATTTACAAGTAATTGGGAATTCGTACTAGGTCAGCCTTTAAATCTTTCAAATGACGGAAGTACAACAATAAGATTTACAATGCCGACAGGTAGAATAATCGTTAAGGCACTTTATGATACAGACGCAAGTAATTGGGATCCTATATCAGGAAATGATGCTTTAAGATCGGATGGAGTAGTTGGTCCAGGAGGAAGTATAGGTGCTAGTAATCCACTATTAAATATTCCTGGAGATTTTAGAGTAGTTATAAATAGAACAAGAGTTAGCAACTCTGACAAGATGGCTATTCAAGATACTCTAACAGATGATAGATTTACAGGAGTATGGAGTATAGTAGCTAAGGTTCAGCAAAAGGTTAGTGGTACATGGCAGGATTATGTAGATCCAAACTTATTACTTGATTCTTTTGTAAATATGGGAGCACTTGAAGACAGTGGTCGTACATATATGTTACACCATATGGCTACAGGAAGTAATGCAGATAGACTCACAGATGCGGATAGTCAGTGGAATCCAGTTTCAAGCTTCAATGGACTATTTACATATAGTTTCCTTAATGGAGAAAAATATGTATTTGGATATACAACAGCTGATAGTATTGTAACTTTTGTAGATACAATTACAGGAAGTACAGTGACAACAGCTCAGGTTGCACCTGGAAGTACTCTAAGAAGTGTATCATCACAATATAGAAGCGATATACCGGCAGCAGGTTCAAAAGTTGAAGATGGGAATACAGGTCTCACATGGACCTATGTAGGCTTGAAGAAAACGGCAACCGGAGTGGGAGATGTTGATGAGAATGATATAGTAAATGGAGATATGACAGTATATCTTTACTATACAAATGATCAGACACTTAGAAATCAGCTTGTAGATGGATTAAATGATAGTATAACAAAGGGTGATGCATTAGATCTGAGTAAGTACAAAGCAAGCGATGCATCTGCATTGCAGGCTAAGTTAGCAGAAGCAAAAGCATTGTTGGCTAGAACAGCACCAAGTATGGCTGTTTCATCAGAACTTTCAAAGGTACTTAATGAATTGAATACTATTCTTAAGAGTATGGGAGTTAATACAAAACCTACACCAGGTGGTGGTTTAGATTCAGGCGGAGGTCGTGGTCGTGGCCGTGGTGGCCGTGGCGGTTCAGGCGGTGGCTCAGGTACTGCCGGCAAAAAGTCAACCGGAAATAACTCTGGTATCAGAGTTGGTCTTGACGGTAACTGGGAGCTTATGAACCCGGCTGAGGCTCAGAGCAATCCTAATGCTAGTAAGTGGAGATTCAACCTTACAAATGGTGGAAGCGTTACAGGTTGGGCTTATCTGACCTACACTTATGAGGGAAGAACAAAGTCTGAGTGGTATCACTTTGGAAATGACAACATTATGGATTCAGGTTGGTTCTTAGATAGCAATAATACATGGTATTACCTATCAATGAATCATGATGGATTCTTTGGTGAGATGGTAAAGGGATGGCATCATGACGGTCAGGACGGAAGATGGTATTACCTCGATCCAAATAGTGGTGCTATGCATACTAACTGGAGCAAGATAGGAGGAGAGTACTACTTCTTGAATCCAACAGCACCTGCACAGACATGGTTCTTTGATAATGTTGCAGGTAGATGGAATTATGGTGATGTAAATTCAAGACCTTTTGGATCTATGTACCAGAATGAAACTACACCTGACGGTTATCATGTAAATGAAAGCGGAGCTTGGAGATAATCTATAGTAAAGCATAATAATGGGGCATTCACACTTTGGTGTGGATGCCCTGTTTTTTATATATTGAAAGAGATATAAATAGCAAGTATAATGGTATTAGGATTAATGTATTATGGTCGAAGGAGTTCATACTATGAAAAAAATTAAAGACATTAAACAAAAAATGGACAGATTTGTGGATTTTGATGGTATTGCACTTGCAGTTTGGGGTACAAAGTCTGAGGATAATAAAGAGAAGTTTGCTGTTAATTTTGCAATAGATATGAACAGCATATTTGATTTATTATCATTCACAGAATATGATTATGAAAAGGAAAATTATAATCTGAACGACAGTGATATTTTTATTATAAATACATTATATGATTGTATAATGAATTTCTCCAATATGACAGTGGAGTATATAAGTGAGAATGCTATAAATATCTATGTCCCTATAGAAGAATCTTTTGCAAAGCTTGAAATAAGAAGCATTGAATATGAGAGTATTACAATAGTAAGTTATGAAAGAGTAGAATCTAACGAGGGAGTCAAACCGGGTAAAATAGGAATTTACAATTTTGATACAATGGAATATGAGAACTTTCCGGAGGACTTTATAATAGGCGAATCCAGTTATTATGTTTATGGGTAGAATATTTTTAGAAAGTAAGAGTTGATAATGAAGGTACTTAATTTTGGTTCACTAAATCTGGATTATGTATATGATGTAGACCATTTTGTGAGAGAAGGTGAGACTATATCTTCAATGGATATGAATATATTTTGTGGAGGAAAAGGTCTCAATCAGTCTGTAGCATTGGCAAAGGCAGGAGCTAAGGTTTACCATGCCGGAGCTGTGGGAAGTGCAGACGGAGGTATGCTTTTGGATACACTATCAAGTCTAGGTGTAGATATATCTTATATAGAAAGATATGATATATCATCAGGGCATGCCATCATACAAAAGAATAAAGCCGGCAATAATTGTATACTTCTATATGGTGGTGCAAATCAAAATATAGATAAGGAATTTATAAAAGAGGTGCTAAAAGAATTTGACAGTGGAGATATACTCTTACTTCAAAACGAAATAAGTAACCTGGCATTTATTATAGATGAGGGATATGCCAAAGGAATGAGAATTGTTTTAAATCCTTCACCTATAAATGAAAAGATATTTGAATGTGATATTGAAAAGGTAGAGTATCTTATACTCAATGAAATAGAGGCAGCAGATATACTTGGAATTACTTGTATAGATGAAGATGAGCTGGTAGAGAAATTAACAAAAAGATTTTCAAACACCAAGATTGTGTTAACTTTGGGAGAAAAAGGCTCTGTATATGTTGATAAGTATGAGAAAATAAAACAGGAAATATATAAGACTGAAGTCGTAGATACCACAGCGGCAGGTGATACATTTACAGGTTATTTTATTGCAGGCATTACTTCGGGATTAGATGTGAAGCATGCATTGAAGCAGGCGGCAATGGCATCAAGTATTGCAGTGGGTAGAAAAGGTGCATCACCAAGTATTCCTTTTGCCAAAGAGATTTGCGAAAAATAATGCCATTTCATTATTGATAAATAAGGTATTCGTGATTTAGCTATTATAGATTTTAATTTATATAGTGAGTATAGGGTAAATGGGTGAGAAAATCATTAATACAAATGACTTCTGCACCCATTTATTAATTCCAATATTTTCTATAAAATCATTGATTGTACTATAAAACTTACTGTATTTACAGGAAATAATACATCAAAAAGTTACTGCAATATATTATACTCTCTTAACAACTTATATCTGTAATCTTTGTCAGTGTTAGCTCTGCGAAGTTTATCAATATTACCTTCGTTTAACAGCAGTTCATTAAGCTTACTGACCATATCGGCACCTTCCTGCCTGCCCTTCTCCAGACCTTTCTCAAGACCTTTTTCTATTCCTCTATTTTCAATAATATCAAGAACTTCACACATATATTTAGCCTCCTTTTCATTAGCTTCATTTATTGAATCTTCAAATCTTTTATCTCCTGTCATAACGGACATAAGGGTTAGTAATTCATTTATATGCTTTATTGTATAATCCTTTGGATTATATGAGTTGTTTGTCTGTAATTGATGCAGATAATCAACAAGAATCCTAAAATCACTTTTAAATAATGCTATCTTTTCCACATCCAAATATGCTATCTCAAAAAGATTGATTTTGTAATCATTAACGAATGGTTTTAATCTGTCATTAACATTAACAATATCGAGTATATTAATAGGATAGTTCCATCTCTTTTTGTATCCTAAATATAACACCAGGGTAATCACAGGATATTTAGTCTTATATCTACATCGTTTTTTAGTTTGTCTTCCATACTCTATACCGTCATAGCTGATTACTCTTAAAGGCATCAGCTTATCAGGTACGGTTTGATTTTCAAAACCTAATAAAGCAATATTTATACGGCTGTGTTGCCAATACTTAGCAACATCTCTATCCTGAGAATGGACGCTACCGTCAATCTTTAGCATGCTGCTTGTAGGTGTATCAAGTAGAGAATTTTCATCCACTACATTTTCACCATTAAATAGAAGTACATTTACTATGTCTGAAAAGACATCATCGAATTGTTCCAACATCTTTTGTGATATATCTTTCTCTTGCATATTTCGCTCCTTTATTATAACAAAGAAATATTTTTGAATCCACGTTACGATAAAACTTAAGAATATAAGTATGGAAAATTTATAAAAAAGCCATGCAGGATTATTGTTAAATCCTTTTATATCTTTATTATACCAATTAAAAATCTTATTACAATACTGTAATTTAAGACTAAAATTATTTTGATATAGAAAATAAATTACAAGAATAAATATAAATAAAAATATAGAAATGCAGGTATTTTTAAAGGACAGCTAATATAGTAAAATAAAATTATAGAAAAAAGATAAGAGGAGGAGATATGCTGGAGGCTTTGTGGGCAAAGAAAGAAGAAAAGGACGGATTAATGTATTGGTTACCACTCACGGTTCATTTAGAAGATACGGGAAGAATTATGGGACTTTTGTGGGAACATTGGATAAGTGAGGGGCAAAAGAGAACCATTGCAGATGATACGGATATTGGAAAGCAAATAGCAGTATTTATAGGATCAATACATGATATAGGTAAGGCAAGTCCGGCTTTTCAGCTAAAGAAAGGCTTTGCGAATTCTAAGGACTTAGATAAGGAGTTGATAGAAAAGTTGGTCAGTGTAGGGTTTATAGGCATTGATTCACCGGATTTGCGTGTTCCCCGCGTAGGCGGGGGTGATCCCAAGTCATTTACTGTAGAGTTATATACATTCATATGTTCCCCTAGTAGGTGAGGGATTTAGTTTTCATGGGAGTTTGAGAGGGTTTCTGAAATTTACTATTATGATGAGTATAAGAAAATGAGATAAAAGTATACCGGATAAAGTGATGAACTTGGACTTATAAATGGTAAAATATATGCAATTATGGGGGAAGACGAATGGCTTGATATGTATTTAGTAATCGATTAGACAGGAGAAGATTATATGTATACGAGGAGTGATTTTATCATTATTGATAAATAAGGTACTTGTGATTCAGCTATTATAGATTTAAATTTATACAGTAAGTATAGGGTAAATGGGTGAGAAAATAAATTATAGGTACAAATATAAAAATAAAGGCATTTTTAATGTACAGCTTATATGCTAATATGAAAATACAAAAGATAGATAAGCAATGTAGATAAAATTAATAGCAGCTATATTAGCAGAAAGGATGCAATATATGAAAAAGCAGCAAACATGGTATGTGGTGACAATGACAATATTTAAAGTTTTGGGAATTATGATTATTTTGCCAATAAGTGTACTATACTTATTGGCAAAGGAATCAGAGTATAAGTGATTTATATTTATAACGGACCTTATTAAAGCAGGGTGAGCCCTGCTTTTTTGATGTATATTTCTATTATTACAATATATTTCCGATAATATTTATATTATTATATGTTATAATATGAGCAGAATTTTGGGGTTTCTATCTTAGAGACCTTGGACTGTTTTTAGATTATTAGGAGGTAAATATGGCAAAGTATTTTCCATTATTTATAGATATAAGCAATAAGACATTTTTGGTGGTAGGAGCAGGAAATATAGCAGCAAGAAGGATTTTAAAGCTCAAAGAATTTGGATGTAAAATAATAGTTGTAGCTAAGTCTATAGCTGTAACTATAATGGATTTGCAAGATGATAGACTTATTTTAAAAGAAAGAGCATATGACAGTTCAGATGTTGAAAATGTTGACTATGTTATAGCTGCTACCAATGATGAGGAATTGAATGAAAGAATCGTTTGGGACTGTAAAAGAGCAGGAGTTATAGTAAATGATGCTTCAAACTATAAAAACTGTGATTTTTACTTTCCGGGAATTGTTACAGAGGAAGAGATGGTTATAGGAGTTACTTCATCCGGAAGCAATCATAAATTGGCAAGAAGAGTGGCTAGTGCAATAAGATATAATATAAAAGAAATCATTTCGGAATGTAAGAAAGAAGAAAGTGAAAATACAAAGCAGAAAGATTTTGACTGAAATAGGGAGGACATATGTTTAGAACCAGAAGACTGAGAGCAAATGTCAGTATCAGAAATATGGTGAGAGAAACAAGGATAAGTAAAGATGCCCTTATTTATCCTATGTTTTTTGAGGAAGGCAAAAACATATTTGAAGAGATAGAGTCTATGCCGGGACAGTATAGAATGAGTATAGATAGATGTGACAATATTATAGAAGAACTTTTAGATGTGGGTGTAAGTGCTGTAATGCTTTTTGGTATACCGAAGCATAAAGATGAAGTAGGCAGTGAGGCATACCATGACCATGGAATTGTACAAGAGGCAATCAGATATATAAAGAAAAAATATCCGGGGATTTATGTAATAGGCGATGTATGTATGTGTGAATATACCACACATGGGCATTGCGGAATATTAAATAAGAATGATGTGGATAATGATACTACTATAAAGTACCTGGCAAAGATTGCACTCTCACAGGTAGAGGCAGGTGCCGATATGGTAGCACCTTCTGATATGATGGATGGAAGAGTGGAAGAGATAAGAACTCTTTTAGATGAAAACGGATATAAGAATATTCCTATAATGGCATACTCAGCAAAGTATGCTTCAGCATTTTACGGTCCTTTCAGAGCTGCGGCAGATTCTGCACCTGCTTTTGGTGACAGGAAGAGCTATCAGATGGATGTACACAATGTAAGGGAAGCTCTAAAAGAAGTAGAAGAAGATATTTTAGAGGGTGCGGACATTGTAATGGTAAAGCCTGCAATGAGCTTTTTGGATATAGTAGCAAAGGTCAAGGAAATAACGAATGTACCGGTGGCTGCATATTCTGTAAGCGGTGAGTATGCCATGGTAAAGTCCGCTGCTAAGAACGGATTTATAGATGAAGAAAAGATAATGTGTGAGATGGCAGTATCCGCATTTAGAGCGGGGGCGGATATTTATATAACATATTATGCAAAGGAATTGGCAAGGTGTATAGATAAGGGGATAATCGGATGAAAAAAGGAGTTATAGTTGCAAGTTTTGGAACAAGCCATGAAGATACAAGAAAAAAGACGATAGATGTAATAGAAAATGATATTAGAGAGACTTTTTGTGACAGCTTATTTATAAGGGCGTGGACCAGTAATATTATAAGAGCAAAGTTAAAGAGGACAGAAAATTTTCATATCAATAATATAGAAGAGGCTATTAAAGAGGCAATAAGAGAAGGAGTAAAAGAACTTTTAGTGATAAGTACCCATATCATAAATGGTGTAGAACATAATAAGGTAAAGGATACCGTATTAAGCTATAAGGATAAGTTTGAAAAGATAAAGATCGGAAATGCACTCTTAGAAGATAAAGAAGACTTTGACTATATTGTAAAAGCGTTTGATACTCTTTATAAGAAAGGAGAGGATAAGGCATATCTTTTGATGGGGCATGGCTCAGATCATGAGGCAAATAAAGTATATGAAGAGCTTAGAAATGAGCTTGTAGACTACGGAAGAGGCGATATATACATTGCATGTGTAGAAGGTTATCCATACATTGAAGATGTGATGCCACAGCTTACAGATTATAAATCAGTGCATTTGGCACCTTTTATGATAGTTGCAGGCGACCATGCAAAGAATGATATGGCAGGTGATGAGGACAGCTTTAAAACAATGCTTGAAGAAAGAAAAAAGCAGGTGAGTTTTGAGTTAAAAGGTCTTGGAGAGTATGAATTTGTAAGAAAACTTATACTTAAGCATGCAAATGAGGCATTATATGTTTCATAAAGATACAATAAGAATAGGTACAAGAAAAAGTGCTTTGGCACTTGCACAGAGCAAATTGGTGGGGGATGCTATAGTAAATAGCTTCCCCCATATGAAAATAGAATATGTGCCAATGAATACTTTGGGTGATAAAAGGCTTGATGTATCTTTACAGGAAATAGGTGGAAAAGGTTTATTTACAAGGGAGCTTGAAGAAGCACTGATAAATGGTGATATAGATCTGGCAGTACATTCAGCAAAGGATCTTCCTTTAGAGTTTGATAACAGATTAAAGCTTATGCCTGTTTTAAAAAGGGCAGCAGTCAATGATATTCTTGTGGTAAATAAAGATTTAAATACAGATATAAGAAACTTACCAATAGGATTTAGAATAGGTACAAGCTCAAAAAGAAGATACGAACAGTTAAGAATTTTAAACAAAAATATTGAAATACTACCTATAAGAGGAAATGTAATAACCAGAATTGGAAAGATATTTTCGGGTGAGGTGGATGGAGTTATCTTGGCAAGAGCAGGAATTGACAGGCTTATTGCTGATAATAAATATGCCGGAGAATATAGTGATATTTTGGAGAAGATAAGTATTTTTGATATCAAGGAAAAAGATATATTGCCGGCACCTGCACAAGGAATATTATGCGCAGAATATGCAAATGATGATATGGTAGAGATACTTGAAAAAATACAGGATAAAGAATGTGAGTATTTATTTATTGCAGAGAGAAGGTATTTAAGCGTATTGCAGGCGGATTGCCATACAAGTGCAGGTATTTATATATCTGATAATTCAAAAAAATATAGTATAAAAGCTTATTTTGATGGTAAATACATGGAGATGGACAGTATAGAAAATACATTAGAAAATTTGCTGATTACAGTAGAGAAATTAGCAGACAAATTAAAGAGGGAAAATGTTTGATAAAGAAATAAAGAGTGTATCACTGGTAGGTGTGGGTCCGGGAGATGAAAACCTGCTTACATTAAGGGCATGTGAATGCATTGAAACTGCAGATGTGATAGTTTATGACAATCTGATAAATCCCACCATATTAAACAGGGCAAAGATTAATGCAAAGCTTATTTATGCAGGTAAGATATCAGGAAATCATTATCTTACACAGGATAAAATAAATGAAACCATCGTAGAATATGCTCTTTTAGGTGAATATGTAGTCAGACTAAAGGGGGGTGACCCCTATATTTTTGGCAGAGGCGGTGAAGAGGCCGAGTATCTCTTAGAAAGAAATATTGATTTTGAAATAGTGCCTGGTGTCAGCTCATTCTATGCAGGTCTTGGCTATGCCGGAATACCTGTGACATTCAGAGGGGAAGCCGCAGAGTTTCATGTTTTTACCGGACATAAAAAGCAAGGAGAAGAACTTGACTTAAATTTTGAAAATATAGCAAAGCTTGATGGGAGTCTGGTATTTTTGATGGGAATATCAAATTTAAGTTTGATAGTACAAGGTCTGTTATCAAATGGAATGAATAAGGATATTGGGGCTGCTGTTATTGAAAACGGAACAAGGTATAATCAAAGAGTATTCAGAGGTAAGCTCTCAAATATAGAAGAGATTGCAAAAAGAGAAAATATTATTTCCCCGGCGCTTATAGTGGTGGGTAATGTATGTGAAAAGAATCTTGCTTTCTTTAAAAAAGAGATATTGCCTCTATCGGGTAAAAATATACTTCTTACTGCCACTAAAGCTCTGTTAGAAAAGATGTCACCTGAGTTTAAAAAGCTTGGAGCAAATATTTGTGAGATGAGTCTGATTGCTACAAAAGAGATAGAAATTGATAAAAATACTTTTGTTTTAGAACTGGAGCTTGCCACGCATATTTTATTTACAAGTGCAAATGGTGTGGATATATTTTTTGAAAAGATAAAAAACTATGATATAGATGTCAGGAGCTTATACAATAAAAAAATATGTGTTATAGGTAGCGGAAGCAGTGAGGCTTTGAAAAAATATGGAGTGAATGCAGATTTTATTCCTAGTAAGTTTGACTCAAAAAGTTTTGTGGAAGAAATTTTACCAAAACTTGATAAAAACAGCAGAGTACTTATGTTAAGAGCCAATCTTGGAAATGACAATCTTCCAAACGGACTTAAAACAGCAGGTATAGAGTTTCGAGATATTTCTATCTATGACACAATTATTGACTACAGAAGAAGTTTCGAGCTCAATAAGGAAATAAAGAAATTTGATTATGTGGTCGTGGCAAGTGCAAGTGCCGCAAAGGCTTTGTATGAGATGATAGAGGATAAATCCGCTCTTTTAAACAGAGTGGTATCTATAGGGCCTGTGACCACAAAGGCTCTTAGGGAATTTGAAATAGAGGAATTGATTACAGCAAAACAATATGATGTAAAGGGGATAGTGGATGCAATCAAGAAATTATAAAAAGTCTGAAAAGTATTTTGATATATCTAAAGAATATATTCCGGGTGGTGTGAACTCACCGGTTCGTGCGGCAAGGGCGGTACACAGAGATCCGGTATTTATAAAGTCGGGCTTAGGCTCAAAGATATTTGATGTAGATGGAAATGAATATATAGATTATGTATGCTCATGGGGACCGGCAATACTCGGACATGCTCATCCATATGTACTTGAAAAGGTGAAAAAAGCATTAAAAAAAGGGCTTAGTTTTGGTGCTCCCACAAAGAAGGAGTATATATTGGCTGAAATGATAAATGAAGCAATGCCTGTTATGGAGCAGGTAAGACTGGTAAATTCAGGTACAGAAGCGACAATGAGTGCCATAAGACTTGCAAGAGGATATACAAATAAGGACCTTATTTTAAAATTTACAGGTTGCTATCATGGTCACTCAGACGGACTTTTGGTTAAAGCCGGAAGCGGTGTGCTTACAGAGGCAATTTCTTCAAGTGGTGGAGTACCTAATGACTATGCAAAAAATACTGTTGTTGCAGATTTTAATGACAGAGAAAGTGTCAAAGCATTATTTGATAAATACAATGACAAGATAGCAGCAGTTATCGTAGAGCCTGTAGCTGCAAATATGGGTGTTATTCCTCCAAAGGACGGATTCCTTGAATTTCTTAGAGAGATCACAAAAAAGAATAATGCTCTTTTGATATTTGATGAAGTTATTACAGGGTTTAGACTGGCAAAGGGAGGGGCCTGTGAATACTTCGGAATAAAGCCGGATTTGATTACTGTAGGTAAGATAGTAGGTGGAGGTATGCCACTTGCAGCCTATGGAGGGAAAAAAGAGATTATGGCTAAAATAAGCCCTCTTGGTGATGTATATCAGGCAGGAACTTTGAGTGGAAACCCGATAGCAACCACTGCAGGTATTGCGACTCTTGAAGTATTATTTCAAAACCCTGAGATTTATGCACATATAGATGAGAATGCAAGACTTTTAGCTGATGGTATTGAAAAGATAATGAATGAGGGAGAGAAAAAAGTACATATAAATAGAGTAGGCTCTCTTGTATCGATATTTTTCACATCAAAGAATGTGGAGTGCTATGAGGATGTACTAAGCTGCGATCTTGACAAATATGCAAGTTATTACAGTTTTTTAAGAGAGAATGGTATATATGTGGCTCCAAGTCAATTTGAGGCTTTATTTATATCCAATGCACATAGAATGAATGACATAATAAGTACTTTGGATGTGATAGCTGAGTTTGGGGGAAAAGAATGATCTTACTCCTAAGCTTCAGTTTTAGAAACACTCCACAAAGAATAAGAGAATATTTTGCTTTTGAAAATGAGGATAAAGAAAGGCTGTTAAAATCTCTTTGTAATGATGAACTGATAGATGAAGCTGCAATACTTAATACATGCAATAGAACGGAGATATATATTAGTACAGGTAATGAAAAACACACAGGTAGTATTATTAATCTGATTTTAGAAAAATGTGAAGAAATAATAGGTACAGATATAGAAAACCTTAGAGACTATTTGATCTTTTATACAGGGAAAAATGCGGTGTCTCATCTTTACAAAGTCAGTGCAGGCCTGGATTCTATGTTGATAGGTGAAGATCAGATACTTGGGCAGGTAAAGGATACTATTGAATTTGCAAGAGAATGCAATACAGCACATATATATCTGAATACATTGTTTAGAGATGCCATTACTGAGGCAAAAAAGATAAAAACTGAAACATTAATTTCAAAATCCGGAGTATCTACGGCGACTTTGACACTTAGGGCGGCAAAGGATGTTGTAGATTCTTTTGATGGAAGAAGTCTGCTTCTAATAGGAGCATCCGGAAAGATTGGAGATATAGTGCTAAAGAATGCCCTAAGCTATGATTTTTCACATATATATGTTACTAAGAGAAGACATAATATAGATATGTCTCCAAAGGTAACAAATAGAGTAAGTATAATAGAATATAATGACAGATATAAGTATATAGAGGATGCGGATGTTATTATTTCAGCTACAAGTGGCCCACATTTTACTCTGACAAAGGATCACATTCAAGATAATATAATACTTGGAAATAAAAAAGTATTTATTGATTTGGCAGTACCATGTGATATTGATGAGAGAATAAGGAATTTGGACAATATATATTATTACAATATGGATGATATGAAGAAGTTTGCAGATGAAAACAATGAAAAAAAGAAGATGAGCATTGAAAAAGCTTCCTTTATGGTAGATGAAGGGGTGGAGAAGTTTTTGAAATGGGCATTATTTCAAGAAAACTTAAAAGTTTTTTCAGATGCAACTGAAAGTCTTGAAAAGGAAATGGCAAGAATTGGTAAAAAAAAGACTTTGGAACATTTATTTTATAAGATAAGAGATAATGGAAGTTTGGAGGCATTACAGTCAATTATTGATATTTTTTCAGTATAAAATAAATTATTGACTGATTATTTAATAGCTGAACTATTATTTTCCATATTGAACAAATATATTTAATATAAATGTTTATATAGCAAAAATACTTTTTTTGAAATCTTTTTGCAAATAAAAAATAGCATAAAAAATACAAATCAAACAATAAAATATTGAAAAATAGCCTAAATGTATGTTATTATATATTTGCATGAAGATTTGCAATTGACAGAAGATTGACTTGATATGTATAGACAGAAAAAGGATTGACCAATCCTTATATCAGAGAACTTTATATATGTGCGTAGATGATGCTTTGATATTAAAATCCAGTTGGTTAGGTCGCAAAAAAACGTTAGGAGGTATAGTCATGGAGGACTATATTTTATCATGCAGCTCCACCGCAGATATGACTAACGGGTATTACGCTAGTAGGGATATTCATCATATAGACAGTACATATAGTATAAGTGGAAAAACATATGATGGAAGTGAGAGAGAGAGCGTGCCTTTGCCGGATTTCTATGAGAGAATGAGAAATGGAGAAAGTCCGGTAACAAGTCAAATCGACATGGCAGAATACAAGGAATACTTTAAGAAGTTTTTGGAAGATGGTAAAGATGTATTACATATTTGTCTTTCATCAAGTATATCCGATTCGTATCTATCAGCGATGGCAGCAGTGAAGGAACTTAAGGGGGAATATCCTGAAAGACAATTACATGTAGTAGACTCTTTGTCTGCGTCAGCAGGTATGGGCC
Organism: Lachnoanaerobaculum umeaense; assembly: GCF_003589745.1. GTDB lineage: Bacteria > Bacillota > Clostridia > Lachnospirales > Lachnospiraceae > Lachnoanaerobaculum > Lachnoanaerobaculum umeaense. The sequence goes on from NZ_CP032364.1 coordinate 275,098, forward strand.
TGTTGATTGATATTTTGGCAGACAAAAGGGATGAGGGGATGCCTATTGACAAACTGAAGAATTATGCAGAAAACTCTAAAAAGTATATTAATCACTGGTTCTTCTCTACCGATTTAACTACCTATTTGAAAGAAAATAGTCTTAGTAATTTTTCATACAAGATAGGTAAGACATTGAATTTTTGCCCGCTTATGTGTGTAGATGGAGAAGGCAAGCTTGTCGTTATTGAAAAAGTAAAGACTAAGAAAAAGACCATGGAAGCTATAGTTTCCAGAATGGAAATACAGGCGGTTGATGGAAAGAGATATGCAGGAAAGTGTTTTATAAGTCACGCAGATTCAGAGAAAGAGGCAGCTAAATTAGCGAGTATGCTTGAGGCGCGTTTTCCAAATTTAAAGGGAAATGTTGAAGTTAAAGAAATAGGTCATATTATAGGTGCTCACACAGGTCCCGGAACAGTCGCTGTATTTTTTGTTGGAGACAAGAGATAATTATTAAAATTTTAAAAAGAATGAAAAGATGCTTAGACCGGTATTAAAAAGATTTCATCTTTAATACTGGACTAAGCGTTTTTGTTTGCATTCATACTATTGTTGCATTTGCATTTAGGATATATAATAGGGTATAGAACTCTTGGAAAGGAAATACAATGGAAGCATTTGTACTCATAAGAAGAAACGAGGCGGATATTATAGATTTACCAAATCCGATACTCTCAGGTCCATACAATGCCATATTGACACCGATAGCTATATCAGTTTGTACATCTGATGTAAATACAGTGTATGGCTCAGGATCAAAGAAACCTGATAATCTAATTTTGGGCCATGAGGCTGTGGCTAGGGTTTTAAAAGTCGGTGAAAATGTCAGAGATTTCACGGTAGGAGATATAGTGGTGATTCCTTCTATGACTCCAAATTTTCATGACAAGGATATACAGGATGGTAACTTTTTGCATGCAGGAGCAAACTTCAGTGCAAACACTTTAGGAAGAAGTACACCCGGAGTTTTTGCAAGAGAATTTGAAGTGGCTGATGCGGATTTAAACTTGGCTCTTTTACCGGAAGGCGTAAGTATTGGGAGTGGGCTTATGTGTACAGATATGGCAACTACAGGTTTTACAGGTGCAAAAAGAGTTAACTTTGGAGATACTGTAGTGGTACTTGGCATAGGTGGAGTAGGTCTTATGGCAATATGTGGTGCTGCCCTTCGTGGTGCCGGAAAGATCATTGCAGTGGGGAGTAGAGGTGTAAGTATTCCACTGGCATATGAATACGGTGCAAGTGAGGTTATATCATATAAGGAAGACAATATTACAGAATATGTTCTTAAAGCAACAAATGGCAAGGGAGCAGATGTGGTAATAATTGCAGGTGGCAATGATAAGTCTTTTTCAGATGCTATAGATATGGTAAGATATGGTGTTGGGAAAGTTGTAAATCTAAAGCTTTTTACAGGTGATGGAAGTATGGAAATACCTAAGTTTTCCTCAGGAAGGGGGATGTCAGGTAAAAGCATATACATGGAACTGGGTGAAGGTGGCAGAGTAAGGATGGAAAGACTTTTATCGATGGTAAGGCATAAAAGGTTCATACCTGAAAAAATTATTACACATACATTTGAAGGTTTTGAGAATGTAAAACAGGCACTTGAACTTATGAGGGATAAGGGCAATACTGTTATAAAGACAATGATACTTACAGGATGGTAGAATGAAAAAAATAAGTATAGTAGTACCATGTTTTAATGAAGAGGAAAATGTGGTACCTATGGCAAATGCCATAAGAGAAGAGTTTCATAAAAATCTTTCATCTTATGAATATGAGATTATCTTCATTGATAATGATTCAAAAGATAGAACGAGAGAATTGATAAGAGAACTTTGTGAGAATGACAAAGGAATAAAGGGAATATTTAATGCCAAAAATTTTGGACAGTTCAACTCTCCATATTATGGTATGTTGCAAAGTACCGGAGATGCTACAGTGTTGATGGCTGCCGATTTTCAGGACCCGGTAGAAATGATACCTAAATATGTGGAGGCCTGGGAAGAGGGCTATAAAATAGCTATCGGAATAAAGAAATCCAGTCAGGAAAATAAGATAATGTATCATCTTAGAAGTCTGTATTACAAAACTATAAAGAAACTTTCAGAAGTGGAGCAGATAGAGCATTTTACAGGCTTTGGATTGTATGATAGGGCATTTATAAATGTGATGAGAAATCTGGATGATCCGGTTCCGTTTCTTAGAGGAATAGTGGCTGAACTTGGATTTAGAAGAAAAGAGATTCCATACGAGCAGCCACAAAGAAGAGCAGGAACTACCAGTAATAATTTGTACAGATTATATGATGCAGCTATGTTATCAATCACAGCATATACTAAGGTAGGGCTCCGGCTTGCCACTTTTGCCGGTGTTATACTATCAGGTATATCAATGATTATTGCGATAATATATTTGATATTAAAACTGGTATATTGGGACAGATTTCCGGCAGGTATGGCTCCTATTCTTATAGGAATGCTTTTTCTTGGTTCAATACAGATATTTTTTATCGGACTTATAGGAGAGTATATACTTACCATCAATCAGAGGGTAATGAAGAGGCCGTTGGTTGTTGAAGAGGAAAGACTCAATTTTGATGAATAGTTTTGGTTACTATAATATATATAAAAAGGATAATACTTTATGAAACATAAGGTGGACTATGTTCGCATACGCGAGAACTATATTACTTTAAATGGTTGGGTAGTGGGTAAAAAACCAACTTCACAGCCTTCTTTTCGTGTTTATAATAGTAAGATGGAAAGTGTTGATTTCAAATATGTTAAGACCAGAAGAGATGATGTAAGTCAGGTGTATTTTGGAAAAGTATATGATGAAGATTATGGATTCGATATTAAGTTTGATTACAAAAGGGGAGAAGACTATTATCTTGAGATAGTAGTTGATAATCAAAAGAAGAAAATCAAGTATAATGAGGAGCTTATATATAAACGATCGAGCGTAGCCTATAAGAGAATGGAAAAGCTTAAAGATCTTTGCAATATGGAAACTGTAAGAGTGGCTTTTAATTTTATGAAAAAGAATGGTTTAAGAGCTCTTATACGAAAGTCAAAGAGTAAAATACAGGGCATGGATAATGACTATGAATACAGTGAATGGTATGAAAAGACCAAACCTACAAAGGAAGAGTTGGATGCACAAAGAGAAGAAAAATTTGAGTATTCACCTATATTTTCAATAGTAATACCTCTTTATGCGACTCCGGACAATTTTCTTAGAGAACTGCTTGACTCAATACTTGTACAGACCTATACAAATTTTGAGGTTTGCCTGGCTGACGGAAGTGAAAATGGTAATGATAAGGAAGCGTTTGTAAAAAAATATATAGAAGAAAAAAACATAGGAAGCAAGATAAAATACAATAAGCTTGGTAAAAACTTAGGTATTGCAGGCAATACAAATGAAGCACTTAAGATGGCAAGTGGTGACTATATAGTACTTGCGGACCATGATGATGTCATTACTGAGAATGCGTTGTATGAATGTGCAAAGGCAATAAATGAAGAAAACTGTGATTGCTTATACTCTGATGAGGATAAGCTTGATATGGACGGCGGTTCATTATTTGATCCTCATTTTAAGCCTGATTTTAATATCGATTTATTGGAGAGTGTGAATTATATTTGCCATCTTTTTGTAGTAAAGAAGGAACTCGTTGATGTAGCCGGAATGTTTGATGCGGCATTTGACGGTGCACAGGACTATGATTTTATATTCAGAGTAACTGAGAATGCAAAGAAGATAGTACATATACCAAAGGTTCTATACCATTGGAGATGTCATATGAATTCGACAGCTTCAAATCCTCAAAGTAAATTGTATGCATTTGAAGCAGGTGCCAGGGCAATAAAGGCACATATTGAAAGAGTAGGAAAGTCATTACCTGTAGAAAAGATAGACAAGGGTGTTGATTACGGAATTTATCACAAGTATTTTATTATGGAAGATAAGCCATTACTATCTATTATCATTCCAAACAAGGACCACAGAGAGGATCTTGATTTGGCAATTCGCTCCATAATGACAAAGAGCAGTTATAAGAACATTGAGTTTATTGTTGTGGAAAACAATTCTACAGATAAAAAGACCTTTGATTATTATGATAAGATTCAAAAAGAGTTTGATAATGTAAAGGTTGTACGTTGGGAGAGAGAGTTTAACTATTCTCTTATCAATAACTTTGGTGTGGGCTTTGCAAATGGTAAATATCTTTTCTTTTTAAACAATGATATTGAGCTTATAAATCCGACTTCAATAGAAGAGATGATGTGGTATGCTGTAAGAGAAGATGTAGGTATAGTGGGTGCCAGACTCCTTTATAATGATGATACCATACAGCATGCAGGTGTGGTTATAGGCTTTGGTGGTGTGGCAGGACATACCTTTATAGGACTCTCAGAGGTAGAAAACAGCTATTTCCACAGGGCGCTTACATTGCAGGATTATTCAGCTGTAACAGCTGCGGCACTTATTACTAAAAAGTCTGTATTTGAAGAGGTTGGCGGATTCAGTGAAGAGTTGGCTGTAGCATTTAATGATATTGACTTTTGTATGAAGGTAAGGGATAAAGATTATCTTGTAGTTTATAATCCTTATGCACTATTTTATCACTATGAATCAAAGTCCAGAGGACTTGAGGACAGCCCTGAAAAGGTTGAAAGGTTTAATAGAGAAACTGCAACATTTATGAAGAGGTGGCCTGAAATACTGGCAAAGGGAGATCCATATTACAATCCTAATCTTACATTGCGAAAGTCAAATTTTGCTCTGAGGGATTTGTTGAATGAAAAAATAGGTGAACCTTATATTGATGAGAATATAAAAAAATACCTGTAGGTATCCTGGAGAAATATGAGTAAAGTGACAATAATAATACCAAATTATAATGGTATAAAATTTTTGGGCGACTGTATAGAGTCACTCAGATATCAGACTTATCAAAATTTTGATATTTTGATCGTGGACAATGGCTCAAAGGATGAATCTGTTGAGTATTTGATGGAACTTGAAAGCTATGAAAGCAATCTAAATATAAAGGTGATTTATCTGGATGAAAATCTTGGATTTGCAGGTGGTGTAAATGTTGGACTTGCAGCCTGCGACAGTAAGTATGTTATCTTACTAAACAATGATACTGAGGTATTTCCGGACTATGTGGAAATGCTTGTTAATGCAATAGAAAAGTCTGAGAAGATATTTGCAATAAATCCGCTGATGATAAATGCTAATAATAAGGAGCTGGTAGATGATGCCGGAGATGGATATTCACTTCTTGGATGGGGGTATCAGATAGGTGTAGGTGAAAAGGTAGAGAATTTTACAAAAAAAAGAGCAGTATTTTCAGCTTGTGCAGGTGCAAGTATATATAGAAAGAGTATCTTAGATGAAATAGGTTATTTTGATGAAATGCATTTTGCATATTTGGAGGATATGGACTTGAGCTTTAGAGCAAGACTTAGAGGATATATTATTGGATTTGAGCCAAATGCCAAGGTATATCATCTGGGAAGTGCAACCTCAGGATCAAAATATAATTCATTTAAGGTAAGGCTTGCAGCAAGAAATAATATTTATTTGATTTATAAAAATATGACAAATCTACAAATAGTATTTAACTTTTTCCCGCTCCTACTTGGAACTTTAGTAAAGATGGGATTCTTTATGAAAAAGGGCTTTATAAAGGATTATATAAGCGGACTTGTAGAGGGATTCAGGAATCTTGGAGAATGCGACAGAGTAGATTTTTCAGAGATAAAAAAGTCGGATATATTGGCTTTAGAAGTTGAAATTATAGTGGGTACCTTTGAATATGTGTATAGATTTATAAAAAGACATACTTCCTAAGAACCGTTACTAAAGATTAAGCAAAATGTAATGAAAGTTTTTTCATTTAGTTGTAAAATCAAAATAAGATTTTAGTAGAATAAGGCAGTTGTATGCCACATAAAAGTGTGATATGGAGCAATATATGATTAAAGAAAACCAAAAAAGATTGAATAGGCTGCATATACTCTTAGATGCTTTAGTTATATTTTTAAGTTATTTAATAGCTTATCTTATAATGTACTATAATGATGACGCATTATTGGCACTTTCCACAAAGGAGTACTTTAGTGCTCTGGTAGTTATTATACCTGTATTTTTGATACTTTATGAATTCTTTGAATTATATACACCAAAGAGAGCTTCAGGAAGAAGAAGTGAGATAGCAAATATATTCAAAGCTAATTCTATTGGATTTTTGATATTTACTCTAACCCTTTATCTGGGTGGTAAAAATATGAATATGCACCATTTTTCACGAAGGTTGGTAATTATATTCTATATCTTGACAATTGTATTTATGATAATTGAGAGAACATGTATACGAATTTTCTTGATGAATATAAGGCAGATGGGATATAATCAAAAGCATATTCTGTTGATTGGATATTCCAGAGCTGCAGAAGGGTATATAGACAGAGTAAAGCAAAATCCGGAGTGGGGTTATAATATAAGAGGCATCTTAGATGATAATAAAGATAGAGGTTTTAGCTATAATGGAGTAAAGGTAATAGGAACTATACCAAATTTACATATGATATTGGAAATGAATGTACTGGATGAGATAGCAATAACTCTAAGTATAAAGGAATATGAGCATTTGGAAGCGATAGTAAATGATTGTGAGAAATCCGGAGTTCATACGAAGTTTATACCTGACTACAATAATTTCATTCCAACTATTCCATATATAGAGGATTTACAGGGATTGCCGGTTATAAATATCAGGCATGTGCCGCTTACTGAATTACACAATGCTTATATAAAAAGAATTGTTGACATATTTGGGGCATTGTTTGGTATAATATTGTTCTCACCACTAATGATAATTGCTGCGATACTTGTAAAATTGACAGATGGTGGACCTATAATATATGCTCAAGAGAGAGTAGGTTTACATAATAAACCTTTTAAAATGTATAAATTCCGCTCTATGGCTGTACAAAAGCCTTCAGAGGAAAAGTCAAAGTGGACTACGCCGAATGATCCGAGAGTTACGGCTGTAGGTAGATTCATAAGAAAGACCAGCATTGATGAGATGCCGCAGTTTTTCAATATCCTAAAGGGTGATATGTCCTTGGTGGGACCAAGACCTGAAAGACCCTTTTATGTAGAGAAGTTTAGAGAAGAGATACCGCATTATATGATAAAACATCAGGTGAGACCGGGACTTACCGGTTGGGCACAGGTGAATGGATTTAGAGGTGATACTTCAATACAAAAGAGGATCGACCATGATTTATATTATATTGAAAATTGGACTTTAGGTTTTGATTTCAAGATAATGTTTTTGACAATATTTAAGGGATTTATCAACAAAAATGCTTATTAGCAGGAGGATTATAATGAGCGAAGAAAATAAGAAGTCCAGAAGAAAGAAGAAATCAAAGATACTATTTTTCTTTACAATGTTCATAGCTGAGGTCTTGGTACTGGGTGTAATATTTGCCTATGCATATGTATTGAAGCAGTATTCCAAGATACAAAGACCGGATTATGATGTTGAACAGGTTATCAATACAGATCTTTCAGAAAAAAAGCTGGAAGAGATGAGAGGTTATAGAAATATTGCAGTATTCGGTGTGGATTCCAGAGACAGTAGTGTTGGTAAGGGCAATAGATCTGATGTTATAATTATATGTTCAATTGATCAAGCTACAGGAGATATTAAGCTGGTATCTATTTATCGAGATACATATTTGGATGTAGGAAAGAATTCATTTCAGAAAGCTACGCATGCTTATAGCTATGGTGGACCTGCCAGAGCTGTAAAGATGCTTAATGATAGCTTGGATTTGAATATTACAGATTATGTAACATTCAATTGGAAAGCGGTTGCTACAGCAATCGATATTTTGGGTGGTGTAGATATAGAGATTACAAAACCTGAGTTTAAATATATCAACTCATATATTACAGAGACTGTAAAGGGAACAGGAATAGGTTCAGTTCAGTTAGAGAAGCCCGGTATGCAGCATTTGGACGGGGTTCAGGCTGTTGCATATGCCAGACTTAGATATATGGATACAGACTATCAGAGAACAGAAAGACAGAGAAAAGTTATCGAGTTGGCTTTTGATAAAGCAAAGAAGGCGGATCTGAAGACACTTAATGATTTGCTTGGAAATATGCTTTCAATGGTAGCAACCAATATGACATGGCAGGATGGACTTGATATAATAAATGATATAAGTAAGTACAAGATAAAGGATACAAAGGGATTCCCATTTGATATGGATGATATGATTCTTGGAACAAAGGGATTTATAGTAGTTCCGGTAAATCTTGAAAGCAATGTACTTGAATTGCATAAGTTCCTTTTTGGAGATGAGAATTATGAGGTATCTGCTAAGGTAAAAGCATATAGTGATCAGATTTCTGATGATACTGGTATTTATAAGAATGGAGATAGTGTAAAACGAGTGAAAACGAGTGGAGCTTATAAGTCTAACAGTAAATCGTATGACGATGAAGATGAAACTAAGAGCAAGAAGAAATCAACAACAGAAGAAGCCAAAAAGAGTGTGGACATCTACATAGATAATAATGGAAAATATTATCAACTGGATGAAGACGGTGAGACTATTTGGATGGATAAGAATGAAGATGATGAATATTATACTGATGGAGCCGGTAATAAATATTATATAGATCAAAGTAATGAGAACGGTTCGTCTGAGAAAGATAAAACTTCAGGAAGTTCAAAGGCAAATGAAAATGTTGGACCGGGAGAGACTACACAGAATTCAAAGGCTTCAAGCGTAGAGATTATTACACCTTCAACAGAATCACATACGAAGAAGGGGAATACTACAGCAGAAACAGAGCCTACAAAAAAGAAGGTAAATGGTCCGGGAGAGACTGTAGAGAGTACTGAAGCAAAGACTACAGCAGCCTCTAATGAATCACAAACCAAGAAAAACAGTTCAAGTGAAACGACAAAGGCAAATAATAAATCTACAAAAGAAGCAACTGTAGAGGCTATACCCACTACTGCTGCAAAAGAGACGACAGCTGCTACAAAGGAAGAAACTGTAGCACCGGCACCTAATGTAGTAGGACCGGGCAGCGGCAATGTACAGACTGTAGAAGCAAAACCGGAATAAAAAACACATTTAAAACTTATTTAAAACACAAATAAGACACAAAGCATTGGTAGACTATTAACCATAGAGGGAAAGCTACCAATGCTTTTTTATATAGATGAAAGGAGAGTACGATATCGTACAAGTAAGAATATGGGATTTGATAGAGATGAGTTTAATAATGAAATAAATGCTAACAGTGAAGAGAACATAAGACGAGAAGCTGAAAATGGCTTTGAATCTCAGAATGAGCAAAGAGATATAGATAGTATTATACAAAAACATACTGACAGCCTTGCAAGGGCTGCAGAGAGTATAGCAAGAAATGAAGTAAGTGTTGATAATATTTCACAAAGCTTCAATCAAGAAGAAGTAAAATATTTTAATAGAGATGAGTTTAATACTAATACAGATATAAATTCTAATAATATAGAGGATGCTTCGGTAAATATTAATGAGGAGGTGAAGGCAGATGGATATAATAGAGAAATGGATAGAGAGGATAATAGAAGAACTCAGTCAGAAGATGTACGAACAGAGACTTTTGCCGCACAGCCTCAAAAAGTCCAGAGTAAGGGTAAGGAGCGAAAGAAATCAAAGGTAGGAAAGGCTATAGGATTTGTAGCCAGTGCAGCAGTATTTGGCGTAGTAGCAGGTGGTGTAATGTTTGGTGTCAACAATATTGCAAGCAGCTATATCGGAAATAATATAGAGAAGAAAAGTGCTGACAATATTATTATAGGCAGTCAAGATAATACAACTAAAGCGGCTACCGATGATACAGTTAGTGAAAGTACTGCGGCTCCTGCAACAAATCTTTCAAACATGGATGTATCTACTATTGTAGATAAGGCAATGCCATCAGTAGTATCTATATATGGTAAAGAGCAGATCACACAAAATAGCTTTTTTGGACCACAAAGTTATGAGGCTGAGTCTAGTGGTTCAGGTATTATAGTAGGAAAAACTGATAGTGAATTACTTGTAGTTACAAATAACCATGTTGTAGAGGATACAAACAGTCTGGAAGTAGAATTTGATGACGGTACTAAAGCTTCAGCATCTATAAAGGGTGGTGACAGTGACAATGATGTGGCAGTAGTTGCAATCAAGCTTTCTGATTTGTCTGAGGACACATTGTCAAAGATAAGTATTGCAAAGATTGGAAACTCTGATAATGTTAAGGTAGGTCAGGGAGTGGTAGCTATAGGAAATGCTTTGGGTTATGGACAGTCAGTAACAGTTGGTTATATATCAGCACTAAATAGAGAGGTAAAGACTGAAGGCGGTACATCCAGAAACCTTTTGCAGACAGATGCAGCTATCAATCCGGGAAACTCAGGTGGTGCACTTCTTAATATGAGAGGTGAGGTTATCGGTATAAATTCCGCCAAGTATTCAGATACCGCTGTAGAGGGAATGGGTTATGCCATACCAATATCTACAGTAAAGGACCTTATAGCCGAGCTTTCAAGCAAGGAAACAAGAACGGTTGTATCAGAGGAAAATCAAGGTTATCTTGGTATACAGGGTAAGGATATTGATGAGGAAATGGCAAAAGCCTATGATATGCCACAGGGCATATATGTGTATAAAGTAGTAGAAGGTGGAGCTGCAGCTTCTTCAGATTTGAAGGCTAAGGATATCATAACAAAATTTGATGGACAGAGTGTAAGAACTATGGAGAGCCTTAAAAATATGCTTACATACTATGAGAGTGGTAGAACAGTAGACTTGACAGTTCAAAGACTTGATGAGAGTGGAAATTATGTTGAGAAGACCGTAAGTATTACTCTTGGAAAGAGAGAAATTCAGGAACAGTAATATTAAAAAATAAATATAAAAGCAATAGATTAAATGTCTGTTGCTTTTTTTGATGTTTATAATGTATACTAGATTGCTATATAAGAAATGGAGTAAGAACAATGAGACTTAGACATATAAAAGGTTGTGAGGATTTTATAACTGATGCAAAAGAATGCATTAGAGAGGACAAAGCTATAGCATTAAAAGGAAATATACAGGATATATTTGAAGAAAAAAGACCTCTGCAAATAGAGATAGGTATGGGCAAGGGGCAATTTATTAGAAATATGGCAATGCGATATCAGAATATAAACTTTATTGGCATAGAAAAATATGAAAGTGTATTGATGAAGGCAATACAAAGAAAAAGAAATCTGGAAACAGAGAAAAGTATAGATAATTTAAGGTTTCTATGTGCAGATGCTAAGAAGCTTTCAGAAATATTTGAGGTAGGCGAGGTTGATAAGATATTCCTTAATTTCTCAGATCCATGGCCAAAGGATAGGCACGCAAACAGAAGACTTACATCACCGGATTTTTTAAATATATATGATATTATATTAAAGAAAGATGGTGTAATAGAGTTTAAGACTGACAATGTGGGACTTTTTGAATATTCTCTGGAGGTGGTGAAGGATTCAAAGTGGAAATTGGATTTTTGTAGCTTTGACTTTCATTCGGAAAAAGAGTCTGAAGAAAATATAATGACAGAATATGAAGAGAAATTTTCAGGTCAGGGAAATAAGATTTGCAAAATGATTATAAGTAGATAAAAAATCCTGCCAAAAGATAGGAGAAACAAAAAAACTCCAATGATGACGGTCATTGGAGCTTGTTTTATGCATTGATACTATCAACAGCCTTTGAAAGTCTTGCAACCTTACGAGATGCATTATTCTTGTGATATACACCCTTTGATGCTGCCTTTGTAATCTCAACGATAGCATTCTTAAGGTTATCCTGAGCGAGCTTCTTGTCATTTGCTGCAACAGCACTCTCAACTTTCTTAATAGCAGTTTTTACTTTTGATCTGATAGACTTGTTTCTCTCAGTTCTAACCAAAGCAACTTGAATTCTCTTTTTTGCTGATTTGATATTAGCCACAATTACCTCCAATAAATAAATAACTTTTTTGTTGAATAAAATTTTACTTCTAAAAGTTTATATTGAAGCCTGGACACGGACAGTTCAATCTAAACGCGAATATAATTTTAGGATATTATAAGATGAATGTCAAGGTTTAAAGAAAAGTTTTAATAAATAAAAATTAGCACTCAGGTATTGACAGTGCTAACAATTTATGTTATAGTACAGCTATAACAAATAAGACATAGATAACAATCAAATGTTTTACTTGTAAATAATAATGAATACTAAAAAGGAGATATAGATATGTTAGTACCTAGAAGAAGTTATAATTTATTTGATGATTTTTTTAATAATGATTTTTGGGGAGGAGATTTTAGAAAGTTTGAAGCTCCAAGTATGAAGACTGATGTTAAGGAAATTGACGGCAATTATGAGCTCAGTATAGAGGTGCCGGGATTTAATAAGGAAGAAATCACTGCAAGTTTAAAGAATGGCTACCTTACAATCAGTGCAAAGCATGAAGAAAATAATGATGAAAAGAATGAACAGGGGAAATACATCCGCAGGGAGAGAAGATTCGGTTCATGCCAGAGAAGTTTCTTTGTAGGAGAAGCAATAACCGAGGAAGATATCAAGGCTTCATATAATAACGGTATTTTGAAACTTACTTTACCTAAGGAGAAGGAGATCTTACCGGAATCACCGAAGACAATCGCAATAGAATAAACTTAAAGAAACTGCCTTAAAAGGCAGTTTTTATTTTGAGTATTTTTATTAAGTTATTGCATTATATCTTGTATATTGCTGTACTTAGTGATATCATAAGTTTTTTAAAGAGAAGGATTTCTTATTAATATTGGAGGTTATTTATGGCATTGATTTTACCAAAGGGTTATGATCCTGTACTAAGCGTAAGACAGACTCAGGAAGCGATAAAATATATCAGAGATACATTTCAAAAAGAATTTGGAAAGGAAATGAATCTGGAGAGGGTTTCTGCACCTTTATTTGTATCAAAGTCAAGCGGTTTAAATGATAACTTAAGTGGAGTAGAGCGTCCTGTATCATTTGATATTCTTGGAGTACCAAATGAAGAGTATGAGGTTGTTCAATCACTTGCAAAGTGGAAGAGAATGGCACTTGGCGAATATAATTTTGTACCGGGTGAAGGTCTGTATACAAATATGAATGCCATTAGAAGAGATGAGGAACTTGACAATCTTCATTCCTGCTATGTAGACCAGTGGGACTGGGAAAAAGTAATAAGAAAAGAAGACAGAACTATAGAAGTATTGGAAGACACAGTAAGAACTATATTTAAAGTTATAAAGCATATGGAGCATGAGGTGTGGTATAAATATCCTGAAGCGGTCAATCATTTGCCGGATGACATATACTTTATTACTTCAGAGGAACTTAGACAAAGATATCCTGATAAGACTCCTAAGGAAAGAGAATGTCTTATTACAAAAGAATATGGATGTGTTTTTGTAGAAAAAATTGGTGGTGCTTTAGGTGATGGTCAGCCACATGACGGTAGAGCTCCTGACTATGATGATTGGGAATTGAATGGAGATATTCTTTTCTGGTTTGAAAATCTAGACTGTGCATTGGAGATTTCAAGTATGGGCATCAGGGTAGATGAAACCGCTATGGAATATCAGTTAAAGACTGCAAATGCCATAGATAGAAAAAATCTGCCATTCCACAAGGCTCTTTTGGCAGGAGAACTTCCATATACAATAGGTGGTGGTATAGGACAGAGTAGACTTTGCATGCTATTGCTTAATAAAGCTCATATTGGAGAAGTACAGTCCAGTGTATGGCCTGTTGAAATGATAGAGGCTTGCAAAAAGAATAGAATGATACTATTATAAATATAGTAACTATCTTGAAAAATAAAAAAGTTTTTCAATGAAATGCAGTTTTTAGCAGGATTTAAAAGGGGAACTTTAATGGCGAGAAAAAGAAAAAAAGCCATAGCAATATTAGAGAATAAATTTGCTATTGTTACAGTTACTACTGTAGTATTATCTATGGCTATTATTTTGGGAGTAAAGGTAAACAGTATAAAAAAAGAACTTGTACAAAGAGAGTCCTATAAACAAAAGATACTTGAAGAACTTGATAGTGAGAATGAAAGATCAAAAAAGCTTGAAGAACAAAGAAAATATGTTCAGACAGATAGCTATATAATAGAAATGGCAAGAGAAAAACTTGGCTTGGTTTTTCCAAATGAAATTGCTATAAAGGCAGAAAAATAATATGTTAGATATAGATGCATTGAGTCATTTCATAGAAGATAATAATCTGATTGAAAAAAAAGATAGAATAGTACTTGGTGTAAGTGGGGGTGCAGATTCCATATGCCTCCTGCATACATTAAGCAGAATACAAAAAGCCTTAGAGATAAGGCTTTTTGTTGTACATATAAACCATGGTATAAGAGGTGAAGAAGCAAAACGTGATGAGAGGTTTGTTCAAGAGTTTTGTGAAAGGTTTAGTATAAGTTTTTTTTCGTTTTTTTGTGATATACCAAAAATGGCGAAAGATTTAAAATTAAGTGAAGAAGAAGCAGGTAGAAAAGCAAGATACGAGGCATTTGAAAAAGTTGCTGAAGGAATAGCAGTGGGTGAGAACATAGATATATCGAAAGTCAAGATAGCCGTAGCTCACAATAAAAATGATAATGCGGAAACTATACTACATAATATGTCCAGAGGAAGTGGGATTTCAGGATTGAAGGGAATACCGGCAAAAACCGAGAGAATCATTAGACCTCTTATTTCATTTTCCAGAGAGGAAATAGAAAATTATTTAAGCGAAAATAATGTTGAGTATATGATTGACAGTACAAATCTTGAAAATGAATATACAAGAAATATCTTAAGAAATGAGGTGTTTCCAATCCTCAGAGAAAATGTTAATAGTAATGTAGTAAATAATTTTTATAAAAGTTCTAAGTTGGTATCAGAGGCAGATGAGTATTTTGAAAGTTTGGCTATAAAATTTTGTGAAAAAAATTTAAAAAACACCGGAAGCGGAGATTTTTTATTAAATAAGGAGAATATTCTAAAAGAGCCACATATATTAGCTACATATATCATTAGATATAGTTTAAAAGAGATATTAAAGTCTCAGAATTTCGGTATCAAAGATATAGGTATGGTACATATAGAGGATGTATGGAATCTTGCAAAGTCGGAAAACGGAAAAAAAATAGATTTGAAATATTCCATAAAGGTATATAATGAATATAGGGAACTGAGATTTAGTAGTAAACAAAAAAAAGCTGAATATGATAGTGATATTATATCTCCTGAAATAAAATACAGTATTTTAGACGATTTTAATATGAATGATGTCCCTAAAGATGGTAATATCAGATGGCTGGATTTTGACAAAGTCATTGAAAATATAGTAAAATATAACAGGGGATCTTTGTGCATAAATAGCATTGTGGATAAAGATGATATGATAAAAATTATAGAAGAAAATATTACCATGAGACAGTATATGGGTGGAGATTTTATCCATATAAAATCAGGAAGAAAGGCAATAAAGAAGCTTTTTACTGATGAGAAGATAGCCGCAGGAATCAGGAGCAAACATGCAGTACTTGCAATAGGGGCAGATATTTTGTGGATATTTGGATGCGGAGATATTTATAATACCGGACTTAACAGAACCGGTGAACTCTACAATATAGATAGCAATACAAAAAATATTTTAAAAATAGAATTAATTAGGAGCGAATATGAAGGAAAAAGTTGATATATTAATATCAGAAGAGGAAATTCGTACAAGAATTTTGGAGATTGCAGAAAAGATCAATGAGGACTATAAGGGCGAGGAACTTACTCTCATATGTGTATTAAAGGGTGGAGTAATGTTTATGTGTGATCTTGCCAAGAGACTTGATCTAAATGTAAGGCTTGATTTTATGAGTGTTTCAAGCTATGGGGCTGAAACCAAGAGTTCAGGTGTGGTTAAGATTGTAAAGGATTTGGATAACAGTATTGTAGATAAGAATGTTCTTGTGGTAGAGGATATCATTGATTCGGGAAATACATTGTCATATCTTATGGATATATTACAAAAGAGAGGACCGAAGTCTATAAAGCTTTGTACTCTCCTTGATAAGCCTTCAAGAAGAGAGAAGATGGATGTACATGTAGACTATGTATGTTTTGAAATAGAGGACAAGTTTGTAGTGGGTTATGGACTTGATTATGACCAAAAATATAGGAATCTGCCTTATATTGGAGTCATGGAACTCTCAGAATAGATTGGAGCGAAATGAAAAGAGTAGATAATCCTGTAAGAATGTTTTTCTTACTGTTTGTTGTAGCACTTGTAATATGGCTGATCTTTAACATGGGAAATCAGCTTAGTATTGTTAAATTGAACTCGACTCAGTTTAATGCAGTGGTTGAGGAAGGCAATATTGGACTGATTGAGATAAGACAGAATTCACAGACACCTACAGGTGAGGCTATAATTCACTTTAATAATGAAAAGGGTGAGGTACATTATTTTATATCTGATGTAAATGAATTCACAAGGAAAATGGATTCAAGTAATATAACATATATATTAGAAGATGTTCCACGGGATAGTGTTTTTACAAATACAATATTGCCGATAGGTTTGACTGCTGTTATGATAATGTTTTTCATAGTTTATATGAATGGTAGAATTGCAGCAGGTGGTAGTGGCAATAATAAGATGATGAATTTTGGCAAAAGTAGGGCTAGAATTGTAAAGACAACAAATGTGAACTTTTCAAAGGTGGCAGGACTTGAAGAGGAGAAGGAGGAACTGGCTGAGGTTGTGGATTTCTTAAAGGATCCGGGTAAGTATACTAAGCTTGGTGCAAGGATTCCAAAGGGAATAATACTTGTAGGACCTCCGGGAACAGGAAAGACACTCCTGGCAAAAGCAGTAGCAGGAGAGGCAGGAGTGCCATTCTTTACAATATCAGGTTCTGACTTTGTTGAGATGTTTGTAGGTGTAGGTGCAAGTAGAGTGAGAGATCTCTTTGAGGATGCCAAGAAAAATGCACCATGTATTATATTTATAGATGAGATAGATGCAGTGGGCAGAAGAAGAGGTTCAGGACTTGGTGGAAGCCATGATGAGAGAGAGCAGACCCTAAATCAACTTTTGGTTGAGATGGACGGTTTTGCAGGAAACCAGGGTATCATTGTGATGGCAGCTACAAATAGAGTGGACATTTTGGATCCGGCACTTCTTCGACCGGGAAGATTTGACAGAAAAGTGGCAGTAGGTAGACCGGATGTAGCAGCCAGAGAGGCAATATTAAAGATACATGTGTCATCAAAGCCTTTGGCAGATGATGTTGACTTACATTCAGTTGCTAGACAGACATCAGGATTTACGGGTGCAGATCTTGAAAATCTGATGAATGAGGCGGCAATACTCTCTGCAAGAGAGGGTAAAGCATATATATCTTCAAATGATATAAATAGGGCATTTATAAAAGTGGGAATAGGTACAGAGAAAAAGTCAAGGATAGTAAGTGAAAAGGAAAAGGCAATTACTGCTTATCATGAGGCAGGGCATGCAATACTTTTTAGAGAACTGGAAGGAGTAGGACCTGTGCATACTATTTCTATTATACCTACCGGTGTAAGTGCAGCAGGATATACTATGCCATTACCGAGTGAGGATAAGATGTTCCATACCAAATCCGGTATGCTAAATGATATTATGGTGAGCCTTGGAGGAAGGATAGCCGAAGAAATAATCTTTGGAGATATTACAACAGGTGCAAGCTCTGACATTAAGCAAGCGACTAAGGTTGCAAAGGCTATGGTTATGGAGTTTGGTATGAATGAGAGAGCCGGACTTGTAAATTATGGCAATGAAGGTGATGAGATTTTTATAGGAAGAGACTTCGGTCAAACTAAGGCATATAGTGAAGAAACTGCAAATATGATAGATGAAGAAATAAGAAATATTATTAATGATTGCTATAAAAAGGCAAGAGAAATAATATTGAAGAGAAAATATGTTCTTGAATCATGTGCAGCACTTCTTATAGAAAAAGAAAAAATTGGTTTTGAAGAATTTGAGGCATTGTTTTAGATGAATATTGAAGGTATTTTTAGTGATGAAACAAGTGATTATGTATCAATACAAAGCCTTGAGAATAGACAAGAAATACGAATACAGATAAGAGTTTTTAAGGATGATAAACCGGATATTATATGGGTAGATCACCAAAGCGGTAGTGAATTAAAGATGGAAAAACTTCACTCAAGCGAGTACTTTGATTATTATTATGTTGATTTGATTGATATGGATTATTTTAAATATTATTTTAAAATAATTGACGACAAGAAGATATTTTATTACACAAGATTTGGGATTACAGATTATTTAAAAGAAGATACATTATTTGAATATAATAAAAATTTTTCTTTACCTGAATGGGCTAAGGGAGCTTTGATGTATCAGATCTTCATTGATAGGTTTAATCGTGGAGATGAAACAAATGATGTAGTAGATGATGAGTATATCTATATAGGCCTGCCGGTAAAGCATAAGGAAAATTGGAACGAATATCCTTCAAATTTTGATGTGGGATATTTTTATGGCGGAGATTTAGAAGGTGTTTTACAAAAATTGGACTACTTAAAGGACTTTGGGGTTGAGGTAATATACTTTAACCCTCTCTTTGTATCACCATCAAATCATAAATATGATACTCAGGATTATGATTATATCGATCCACACATAGGAAAGATAGTGGAAGATGCAGAAGGTGTTTTAGGTGAGTTTGATAGTGACAATAAAAATGCACTTAAGTATGTGAAAAGAGTAACCGTAAAGAAAAATCTTGAGGCGAGTAATGAGTTGTTTGTAAAGCTGGTGAAAGAGGCACATAATAGAAATATAAAAGTAATTATAGATGGGGTTTTCAATCACTGTGGTTCATTTAATAAATGGATGGATAAAGAAGGTATTTATAAAAGAGCAGATGAAAGCTATCCTATAGGTGCATATTGGTCAGAATCCAGTGAGTTCAGATCCTATTTTAATTTTGTAGGAGATGAGTATGACGGATGGTGGGGACATGATACATTGCCAAAACTATACTATGAAAACAGCAAAAAACTTATTGATGAGATATTGCGTATTGGACAAAAATGGGTATCACCGCCATTCAATGTAGATGGATGGAGACTTGATGTAGCGGCAGATTTGGGATACAGTATTGAATTTAATCATAGGTTTTGGTCTATGTTTAGGAAGTCTGTAAAGAGTGCAAATAAAAATGCACTCATTTTGGCAGAACACTATGGTGATCCAAGTTATTGGATGGATGGAAAGTGCTGGGATGGAGTAATGAACTATGACGGTTTTATGGAGCCGGTGAGCTGGTTTTTGACAGGTCTTGAAAAGCATTCAGATAGAGAGGATATGAGTCTGAAGGGAAATTCGGATATGTTCTTTATTATGTTAAAGAATGCCTTGGGTAAGATGCATTATGATGCAATATTGGTATCTATGAATCAGCTCTCAAACCATGACCATTCAAGATTCCTTACCAGAACAAATGGTATTGTGGGCAGAATAAACACACATAAATCAGAGGATGCAAGTGCAGGAGTAAGTCTTGAGGTTATGAGACAGGCTATAATGATGCAGTTAACTCTGCCGGGTGCACCTACAGTGTACTATGGTGATGAGGTTGGAGTGTGCGGTTTTACAGATCCGGACAGTAGAAGAACCTATCCATGGGGAAGTGAAAACTTGGAACTGTTGGAGTATCATAGATACCTGAACAGATGGCATAGACTTAGAAAAGAACTTAGACATGGATCTCTTATAAAGCTTATTTCAAGCAATGGTACAGTGGGATATGCCAGAGTGTCTAAAGAAAATATATCAGTAATTATAATTCATTCGGGTAAGGACAAGAGAAAGCTCGACATTCCACTATATCTTACCGGAATGAGAGATAATGCCGCAATAAGCAGAGTAATATATACAAGTCCATCAGGATATAATGTAGGAAGAGTTACATATTTTAGTGATAATGGTTATTTGAGCCTTGAGATAGAGCCAAACTCAGGATATTTATTGGTGAGTGAAAACTTGTAAGCAACAGTCGGTTGGAGAACATATGTCACAGGATAATAAAAAATACACTGGGAAATTATTTACAAATAAAGACTTGAAGACACTTATCATTCCACTGATAATAGAGCAGCTATTGGCTATTACAGTTGGGATGTCTGACACTATGATGGTGAGCTTTGCCGGAGAGGCGGCAGTGTCAGGAGTATCTCTTGTTGATATGGTTAACAATGTGATTATCGCACTACTTGCAGCCCTTGCTACAGGTGGTGCGGTAGTCATAAGTCAATTTATAGGGGCAAAGAAAAATGAAGATGCCTGCATGGCGGCAGCACAGCTTGAACTTATGGCATTTGTGGTTTCTGTGATCATATCAATATTTGCTATTTTATTTGCACATCCTATCATAAACCTCTTATTTGGAAATATTGACAATGAGGTATTTGATGCTTGTAAAAAATATTTAATGATAACTGCGATAAGTTTTCCAATGTTGGCAATATATAACTCAGGTGCAGCCATATACAGAAGTATAGGTGATTCTAAGACATCTATGATGGTAAGCATTCTCATGAATATAATAAATGTTGTGGGAAATGCTATAGGAATTTTTGTTTTAAAGCTGGGAGTTGCAGGGGTTGCAATACCAAGTGTAATATCTAGAGGAGTGGCAGCCATTATTATAACTATATTGGCATCAAAAAATAAGAAAGCCATAGTCTACTTGAGAATGAAAGAAGTCTTTAAGTTGAATATGGATTTTATGAGAAGGATACTTTATATAGGAATACCTTCAGGTATCGAAAATTCACTTTTTCAAGTAGGAAGAGTGGCAGTGGTGTCAATTATTTCAAACTTTGGTAGGGTTGAAATAGCTGCAAATGCTATAGCAAATAATCTGGATGGTCTTGGTATAAATATGGGCAATGCTATAGGTATTGCAATGATTACTGTTATAGGTCGCTGCGTGGGTGCAGGAGATTATAAAGAAGCAAAGTATTATGTAAAAAAGCTGATGTTTGTAGGATATCTGGTTATTATAATACCTGCCATATTTATTCTTACTTTTCAGAACTTCTTTATTTCCATATACAATGTATCTGATGCAACAAAGGAATTAACTTCGGTATTGGTATGGATACATATGGGAATAGCTATGTTTATATGGCCTTTAAGCTTTGTGCTTCCAAATGCACTGAGGGCAGGAAATGATGTAAGATTTACTATGGGAATCAGTCTTTTTTCAATGGCAGTATTTAGATTTGCTACATCGTTATTTATAGCAAATACCTTCCATATAGGTGCTATAGGTGTGTGGTGTGCAATGATCATAGATTGGATCTTTAGGGCATCAAATTTTGTATATAGATTTGTATCCGGAAAGTGGTGGCATAAGGATTTATCGAAAGAGGAAGTATGATAGTAGATTTACATTGTGATACGATCAGCGAAATATTTAAAGGTAGAAAAGCCGGAATGAATCTGAAAGAAAATCGGCTGATGATAGATATAAATAAACTGAAAAAATCAGATACATTACTACAGTGTTTTGCAATGTTTACACATTTAGGTGATGTAAAATCACCCTATGATTATGTTAATGAGTTGATTGATTTATTTGAAGTAGAGATAGAGAAAAATTCATCAGATATTTCTTTTGTAAAAAGTTATGATGATATAATAAGCAATAAAAAGATTTCAGCCTTTTTGACTATAGAAGAAGGTGAGGCAATAGAGGGAAGCATAGATAATCTTGAACATTTCTATAATAGAGGGGTTAGGATGATGACCCTCACTTGGAATTTTGAGAATTCTATCGGCTTTGGAAATAAGAGAGTAATAAAGGACGGTAAGCTTGTAGGATATATTCCTGATACAGAGAATGGACTAAAGCCGTTTGGATTTGAAGTTGTAGAAAAGATGGAAGAAATGGGCATGATAGTTGATGTTTCACATCTTTCAGATGCAGGAATTTATGATATAATTGATATGGCAAGAAAGCCATTTGTTGCCAGTCATTCAAATGCAAGAGTGGTTTGTGATCACCCAAGAAATTTGACAGATGATCTTATAAAGAAGATGGCAAATAAGGGTTGCATATCCGGACTTAACTTTTATCCGGATTTCTTGTCAAATAATTTTTCAAACAGAGAAAGAATGGCATATATAGATGATGCTATAGAGATGCTAAAATATATGGTAAATTTGGGTGGAAGTGAGTTTGTAGCTTTAGGTTCAGACTATGATGGTTTTGATGATATTTTGGAATGGAAGGACGCAAGCGGAACTAAGAGTTTGATTGAAGCAATGGATAAGGCCGGATTTGGACATAGTCTTATTGAGAATATAACATATAAAAATGCACTTAGAGTAATAAAGGAAGTAGTTGGATGATTAGATTATTTATACTTATTTTGATTCTTGCCTTTGTATGTGCGGTTTATGTTCTTCATGCAAAGATGGAAGAAAATGAGTCAGAGAGTGGCGAAAAGATCATAGATGATATGATAAAAAATAATGTAATAGATGAAATAGCGAAGGGTAAGGATAGAGGCTAATGAGAACAGCAGTTGTATTGGACAGTAATAGTGGTTTAACAAAAGAAGAGGCAAGAAAATATGGCATGTATATTCTGCCAATGCCATTTATGATTGACGGCAAGGAATATCTGGATGGTAAAGACATAACTTATGAAGAGTTTTTGAGATTACAAAAGGATGGAGCGGATATAGTGACTTCACAGCCTTCTCCTGAAGATGTAATGAATATGTGGACTGAACTTTTACAGGAATATGATTCCATAATACATATACCTATGACATCAGGACTTTCGGGTTCCTGCGATACTGCAATAATGCTCTCAAATGAGGATGAGTTTAATGGAAAGGTATTTGTAGTAGATAATAAGAGGATATCTATTACACAAATAAGTGCGGGACTTGATGCAATAGCTTTATTAGAAGATGGAGTACAACCACAAAGAATAAAAGAAATACTTGTAGAGGATGCAGGCAAGTCAGGTATTTATGTAATGGTAAGTGATTTGAAGTATTTGAAAAAGGGTGGAAGAATAACACCAATGGCAGCGGCACTGGGGTCTTTTTTAAAGATAAAGCCTATACTTCAGATTCATGAGTCAAAAATAGATGCATATGGTAAGGCGAGGACCTTTAAACAGGCTAAGCAAATAATGGTTGATGCATTGAAGAAAGATTTGATTGAAAGAATGGATGATCCTATGTGTAAGGATTCAAGAATGATGATTGCACAATATGATGCAATGGATTTTGCCAAAGAATTTGCAGCAGAGTTAGAGCCTATTTATGGTAAGGTAGATATTGTCAATTTGTCATTATCTGTAGCAACACATATCGGACCTGGAACAGTGGCTATAGCTGCTGCAAGGAAGTCAACTAATGGATGAGGAAAAGAAAAGGCTTAAATTTAAGTTACCTCCCATAAATTTGAGAATATTCTTAACAATAGTTTTTTTATTGTTTGGAATTTTACCAATCTTTATATATGGAAGAATAGTCAGCCGTACAAATTTTTCTTCCAGAATAGATGCCAGAAAAATAGAAATTCAGACAAAGGGACTTATGCTCAGCAATAAGTTGACAAGAGGTAACTTTTTAAAAAATACTGAAGATAGGGAAGTGCTTAGGTCAGAGATAGACACCGTTGCAGAAATTTACAATGGTAGAATAGTTATCATTGACAAGTCATATAAGACTATTGAAGATACTTTTAATCTGTCTTTAGGAAAGATAAATATTTCTCCGGAGATAGTGGATACATTTGGTGGTAGTAATACAAATATTTATAATAAGTCAAAATCATATATATTACAAACTATTCCTATATATGAAAGCATAGATAATCAAAATATTGATGGTGTTTTGATGTTTATTGCTTCTACAGAGAATCTTGTATCTGTGGCTGAGAGTGTGGGAAATACAGAGAAGTTTCTGTATATAACTTTGACTGCAATAGTTGTAGTACTGTCTGTAATAATAGCAAATCGACTGTTGAAGCCTTTGACAAATCTAAGAGATGACATTGCAAGTATAGGATATGGAAAGCTTGATCAAAAGATAGAGCATAATGAATATCAGCTTACAAAGTCTATATCGGAAAATATCAATGCTACATTAGCAAAACTTCAGGCAGCAGATAAGTCCAGAGATGAATTTGTGGCAAATGTATCACATGAGCTAAAGACTCCTATCACATCAATAAGAGTATTGGCAGATTCCCTCATGAGTA
The DNA here is from genome assembly GCF_003589745.1 of Lachnoanaerobaculum umeaense. GTDB lineage: Bacteria > Bacillota > Clostridia > Lachnospirales > Lachnospiraceae > Lachnoanaerobaculum > Lachnoanaerobaculum umeaense. Next base: position 299,564 of record NZ_CP032364.1, read on the forward strand.
TGGAGAATGTGCCAAATGAAATGTATGCTGAGTTTATGCAGGATATCTCTGATGAGATAGATAGAGAAGCCAAGATAATAGATGATTTATTATCTTTAGTAAAGCTTGATAAGTCGGCTACAAAGCTTGTAACTGAGCAGGTTGATATAAATCAGCTTATAAAGCAAATTTTGAAAAGGTTAAGACCTATTGCACAAAAGAGAGATATTGAGATGACCTTTGAAACAATAAGAGAAGTGAATGCTGATGTGGATGAGACTAAGTTATCTCTTGCTATAAACAATCTTATAGAAAATGCTATTAAATATAATAAGGATGGCGGCTATGTAAAAGTAAGTATTGATGCTGACCACAAGTTCTTTTATATAAAGGTAAAAGACTCAGGAGACGGTATAGCACCTGAATATCAGGATCTTATTTTTGAGAGATTTTATAGAATTGATAAAGCAAGATCCAGACAGACAGGTGGTACAGGCCTTGGATTGGCTATTACAAGAAATGTGATACATATGCATGACGGTATTATAAAGGTTTCCAGCAAAGAGGGCGAGGGAACTATGTTTACAGTCAGAATTCCTCTAAATCATGTGAAAAGGAGGGATAAAAAGTGAAAAAACGATTATTGTTGTTCTTGATGATATTCTTTTCTATAACACTTATGGCTTGTAAGAAAAAAGAGGTAAAGCCTCTTGCTGAAAATGAGTACTTTATTTATTATATAAATACTGCTATGGACACTCTTGTTGAAAGTAGATATACATCAACATATCAAAAAGATGATGTTGCAGCACTTGTTGGAGATCTTATAGCACAGTTTTTGAAAGTGCCTGATGATTTGGAGGCCTTAGGAGCATTACCTGATAAGGTGACTTATCAGGGATTTAATATAGATGGGAATATACTCTATTTAAATTTTGATACAAATTACCAGAATATGGATGTAAGTAGGGAGGTACTTGCAAGGGCAGCTTTGGCAAAGACTCTGACTCAGATAGAGAGTATAGAATATATAAGTATTCGTTCAGGTGATCAACCTCTAGTAAATGCATTGGGTGAAAATGTCGGTCTTATAAGTTCCAACAATTTTATAAACAGTGTCTCTAATATAAACAGTTTTGAAAAGGCTACACTCTTACTTTATTTTGCAGATGAATCCGGTACTAAGCTGGTAACAGAATCAAGAGATGTGTTTTATGATTTGAATACATCTATGGAGAGGCTTATAGTGGATGAGCTTATGAAGGGACCGAGTAGTACAGGTCTTAAGGCTACCATACCAAGTGATACCAAGGTGGTAAGTGTCACTATGAATGAAGGTATTTGCTATGTGAACTTTGATGAAGGATTTTTGAACACATTGCCTGATGTTCAAGATAGTATTACTATATATTCAATTGTAGATTCACTTTCAGAATTGCCAAGTATCAGTAGAGTACAAATACTTATAAATGGAAAATCAGATAAAAAATACAACACCATTTCTTTGGGGATTTCTGTAGAAAGAAATCTGGATTATCTTAAAGAGGAAAATTAAATGAAAAGACCATGTATACTTATAGTAATTGCCTGTGTGCTTGGAGAGCTTTTGGGGTATTATTGTGGTATATACCAGCCGGTGGTGATTATCACTCCGGCTGTGGTCTGTTTTATATTAGTATTCAAAAAAATCATTCGATTTAAAATTAAAAAAATATACTTTCTTATATTCTTTGTATTCTTTAGTATCTTTGCTTTTAGAATCAAGTATGAAATCCAAAATATGAATATATTCATAGAGAATACTGCAAATGGTGAGAATACCTATATTTGTAGAAGAATAAAAAATATAGATTTTAAAGATGATAAGGTGATTATCATATCTGAAGGAATGATATATTATTTGAATAAAGAAGAATTTCATAATGATATTTTTATCGGAAATAAGGTTATATTTAAAGGAAAGATAGAAGCAATAGACTCCGCTACAAATCCGGGTGAATTTGATGCAAAAAGCTATTATATGACTAAGGGTATCTATTGTAGAATGACAGTAAAGGATTATATGATTGCGGATAAAAGCTATGATATTATAGGTCAGTTTTTCTTTGAAGTCAGATATTATATCAGCCATAAAATAGATGAGATCTTTGTGGGCAGTACGGCAGGAATTGTAAAGGCTATTGTAATAGGTATGAGGGGAGAACTTGATAAAAATGTATATAAAACATATCAAAAAAATGGTATAGCACATCTGCTGGCTATTTCCGGTTTGCATGTATCTTTAATCGGTATAGGTTTGTATAAGCTTTTAAGGAAGATATTACAAAGAAGCTTTCTATGTTCTGCCTGTATTGCAGGAGGTTTTTTAATATTTTATGGACTTATAGTGGGAGATAGTGTAAGCATTGTGAGAGCAGGTACTATGCTGATACTTTATTTTATTGCAGAGGTAGTAGGTAGAAGCTATTGCCTTTTATCAGCACTTAGCATCAGTGCGGTAATTATTTGTTTGATCTCACCATTTGAACTTTTTGGGTTAAGTTTTCAACTATCTTTTGGTGCAGTGCTAAGCCTGGGTGGACCGGTAGCATTTATTATAAAAAAATTTAAGCCTAAAGAAAAGGATAAGAATAATAATTATGGAGAGAAGTTATTTAAGATTTTTGTGGTCAGTATTGGAGTTCAGCTTTTGACATTACCTATAACCCTATATTATTTTTATACATTTCCAATATATGCCTTTCTACTGAATATAATAGTTATACCTCTTATGAGTTTTGTTTTGTATTCTGCCCTGTTTTCTATTTTTCTAAATATTATAAATATATTTTTATATAAATATATCAGTTTGCCTGCGATAATTATTCTAAGATTTTATGATTATCTTTGCAGTATTACAAGGTATCTAGCTTGTCACAGCATTGTATTTGGCAGACCGAAATTTTTACAAATTCTTATTTATTATATGGTTCTAGTAGCTGTTATTGCTCTGACAATTATAAAGAGAAGAAGAATTATTCTATTATTTACTCTGCCTGCGGTACTTATACTTTTTCCATTTTTTAGAACCGAAAGCGTAGTTTATTTGGATGTCGGTCAAGGAGACGGTATCTATATGCATATTGATGATATGGACATATTAATAGATGGTGGCAGTACATCCAGGCAGTCTTTAGGTGAATATACTATGGAGCCTTTTCTCTTATATAAGGGAGTGGATGATATTGAGATGGCATTTGTCACACATTCCGACATTGACCACATAAGTGGAATACTTTATTTACTTGAGAGTGATATCAGAATCGAAAATATATATCTTCCATATCAGGCAATGAGAGATGACTCCTATGATGAGCTAAAGCAAAAGGCAGTAGTAGCAGGTAGCAATATCAGATATCTGAGTATGGGAGATTGTCTTAAAAAAGGTCATCTAAAGATAGATTGTCTTTGGCCGGATAAGTCTGATAAGGAAGATGTGAATGAACAAAGTCAGACCTTTGTAATAGAGGTTGGAGGAAAGAGGCTATTATTTACAGGTGATATCGGAAAAGTTAGCGAAGAAAGTATACTAAAATACTTTGATATAGGTAAGATTGATATATTAAAAGTGGCTCATCATGGTTCAAAAAACTCTTCACTAAAAGCATTTATAGAAAATACAAGTCCCGATTATGCAATTATATCCTGTGGTAAAAATAATCACTATGGTCATCCAAGTCCGGAGACAATAGATACTTTGAAAGAGAATGGATGTATTATATATGAAACTTCAAAACTTGGGGCTATAGAGGTGAAGCTAAGATGATTTTAGTATAGTGAAGGAATATCCGTATAAGGTGAAATGGAGATTGATTTTTTAAATACAGAAGAGATTTCTTGATGGGTTTAATATGGGCAAGAAAATTGCAACTTTTTTATATGAAAAAATATCAAGGTCATCATAGAGAATGTTACAGTTCAGGTAGCCACTTTAGAACTTTTGTTTTACAATTCTAATCGCAACTCTTTCTTAAAACTTCGCAGTATTTTACGCAGTCTGTAAAAACTCGTTTGTTCGCTTGGGGAGCAGCGAACTGCACTTAAACAAGTCCCAGGCTGCTTAATCTGAGTCTCGTTTTTACGAAAGAGTTAATCACTACAAGGATTGTAAAATTAAAAGTCTCAAGATATATGGTAACTGAACTGTAACGGATAATATATTCTGAGAGCATATATAAATAATCTAATTATAGAAAAAGATGGATAAAAATGATAGCAGTTGGCATACACTAACTTACAAGTGTTAAGTCTTAGGTCGTGACTTTACTTAAAAAGTCAAAACTCAGTTCATAAAAAATTTCAGGGGGTGATTTTAATGAAATATAAGGATATGTATTTTAGTTTAATGAGTTTATTCTTAAAAAAGCCGATGATTGAAAAGTTTGGAAAGAATAAGACTGAAGAAAGTCTAAAAAATGGACGAGAGTTATACAAGCAGATGATTGAGAGTGCTGAAGATATCGGTTCAAACAATCCTATGGCAGGGAATATATATTCCGGTTATGTATTTATGGCTGTATGTAGAGCCGGTGGTTTCAGTGTGGATGAGTTTAAGGAAGTAATTGTTGAATTTTTAAACAATAGATTAATTAGCAAAGCAATAAGCAGATTTGATCTAAACAATCCTAAGGATATGAAAAAATTTGACGATAGAATGCATAAAATGGCTGAATGGGCGGATGCACATCCTGAGTATAGAGATAAAACATGGGATTTTAATTTCGATGAAGAGCTTCACAGAGACGGTTTTTATTATCACTTTACAAGATGCCCTATGGAAAAGTTCGCAAGAGATAAGGGTTATCTTGATCTACTGCCTCTATGTTGTGATATTGACCATCTTATGTTTGAAAAAGGGAAAGGCGTTCTACACAGAAAAAGTACTTTGGCAACAGGTGGTGAGATATGTGATTACTGGGTTGTAGGGGATAAGAATAAAGATCCTAAATGACAAGGGGATATAAAAAAGACAGCGAGAGCTGTCTTTTTTATGATTAATATTTTATCAATTATACTTTCTCAATAAGTGATTAAATACTATTATTCCGATAAATAATTGGCTAATCAAGTATATTGATAAATATATCACGATATACTCTGTATTCATGATGTTTAAAACTCCAAGTAAAGAATATGCCATGATAGATAGAGCAGTGATAGACATACAAATCAAATATGCATATCTTCCTGATTTATCCCTAAGCTTTTGTTTTAATTCATCTTGTTGTTCTATTCTTTCAATTTCTAATTTTTTCTCATATTTTTCATTATGCCTTTTCCAATAAAAATACTGAGCTATATTGACAATGCCGCTGGCTACTAAAGCACCTGTGAGTCCGTAAAATACTCCAGAGATTTTAGTAGCATCAAAATTAATAGATATATATAACGATATTCCGGATAATATAATACAAGTCAGTCCATAAATTATATTACTTTTTTTCATGGTTTTCCTCCTTTTCATATATGAATATTTCTTCTATTGTCTTGTTGAAATATAGAGCTATTTCAAAAGCTAAATCCAAAGACGGATTATATTTGCCGTTTTCTATTGCACTGACAGTCTGCCTTGATACTTTTAATTCTTTTGCGAATTCTTCTTGGGTTAAACTTTTGAGCTTTCTTAATTTATCTAAGTTATTCTTCAAATACACTACCTCTTTAATGTCAAGCTACCTTTACATTAAGTATAAATGATTTTATAATTTATGTCAAGTTACCTTTACAAAAGTTATATTTCACCTAGGGTGAAAAGTTTATTTCCACTATCCCTATATTAAAGTTGCATTTAGTCTTACACATATTTCAACTTTTACAATAGTTGCATTTAGTAGTACATTTTATGTAAGACAGCTACCAGAAAGGTAGGTATTAATATAAAATCTTTAAATTCTTTTTATCACTTAACACTCGAAGATAGACACATTATACTCGCCGGCATAACTAATGGTTCCACTAAAACTGCTATCGCTAAAACTATAGGTAAAAACAAGTCTACTGTTTGTAAGGAAATTAAGTTGCATCGTAAGTTGACTCACAGATGTAGTATGCCTCTTGAATGTAATAACTACAAGAAATGCCCTTTTGGACGTAAATGTACTACTGAATGTATACTTTTTTCTCCATTCTACTGCAAGAGGCGTGACCGCTCTCCCGGTGCCTGCAATGGCTGTAGTAATCGGAGGCATTGTCGCTTCGATAAGTATGACTATTCCCCACAAGATGCTTGGTTAGATTATAGATATACACTAGTAGACTCTAGGCAGGGTGTGAATCTAACCGCAAAGCAGGCTAAAGATCTAGCCAATACTATAGCTCCTCTACTTAAACAAGGGCTATCTCCATATCAGATACTTGCTTCACATCCTGAACTTGGTATATCTGAGAAAACACTGTACAACTACATAGAAGGTGATGTGTTTCATGAGATAGCCGGTATAACTGTCCTTGACCTTAGACGACAAGTCTCAAGAAAACCTTCAAAAAAGAAATCAAAGAAATTTAAAAAAAGAGCAGATAATAAACATCTGATTGGACGTACATATAATGATTATAAGATATACATTGATGACAATCCGAATACTCTTATAACTCAAATGGATACAGTCTATAACGACGAAACCACTGGACCATTTATTCAGACTTTCAAATTTATTCCATCAGGCATCTTATTCGCACTCTATCAAACTGAAAAAACATCCTCTGCTATGAAAGATGGAGTAAATACATTAGAGACTATTCTTGGCAAAGATGTATTTAGAAAATATGTAAATGTTTTACTAACTGATAGAGGTTGTGAATTTTATGCAGCAAAGGATATGGAAACAGATATGGATGGCTCCACACGCACTAGGGTATTCTATTGTGATCCTATGCAATCAGGGCAGAAAGGTTCTCTTGAAAACAATCACATTCAACTACGCTATATCCTTCCAAAACAAACAGATTTGAGATCTATTGGTTTAACGGATCAACATTCTCTTAATCTTGTTATAAGCCATATAAATTCTGCACCTGTTGAAAAATTTGGTGGCAAGAGTCCTTTAGAGGTGGCATCCTTCATGTACCATGATCTCTATGAAAAGCTGATGACATTTGGTATCAGAGAAATTGAAAAAGATAGGATTATTTTAAAACCCTATCTTCTGAAAAATAGATAACTCTAATTATAGGTAGCTGTCAGGGTGTCTCATAATGGTATCTTACAAGTGGAAATTAGTCCTACACTCAAAAAAATTCGACTAAAGTCCGCTTAATTGTCATTCAAAAAATGACTTATATGCACCTAAATAGCTCCATATAACACTTATATTGTAACACTTATTGCATCTTTATAGTAGTATAAATGCTATATTTCTTTGCTTTTGTAACACTAAATGCAACTTACATAATTTTACTTTTTTAAGTTGAATTAACATTTACACTTCAGCAAGTTATATTTCAATATTGTAAGAATACTGAAAAAAGTTTAGTAAGCACAATAATAAGATTGATATTGTATTTTGAAGATATATAGATTAGAATTAAAGTATCTTATATGGTTTTATTTCTAAAGTTCTAAAATTCTAAGTTTCAAAAAATAATCCAACAGTGAATTTTTTTGGTATAATAAGGAGGAGATATGCAAGATAAGGATATAACTCAAAAAGTGCTTGAAAAGTACAATGATGTATTTGCGGATATTTTAAATGTACTTTTATTTGATGGAAGAAATGTAGTAGAAGAATCTACACTTACAGATGCACTGCCAATGAGTATGTTAAAGATTGATGGTAGAGTCAGATCTCAGGAAAGGGATATAGCAAAGTATTGGCGTAAAAGCAAAATCAATGTAGCATTGTTCGGACTTGAAAATCAGACAGTAGCAAATAAACTGATGCCGCTTAGAGTATTTGGATATGACGGCACGGAGTATGTAAAGCAAAGCAGGAAAGAAAACAGTGATAAAGCAAAGTATCCTGTGATTACATTGGTGCTGTATCTGGGATATGAAAAGAGATGGAACTATCCCAAAACACTTTTCGAAGTTTTGGATATAGATGAAGATATCAAGCCATATGTGAATGACTTTAAGATAAACTTATTTGAGATAGCATATCTGGATAGAGAAAAGATAGACTTATTTAAAAGTGATTTTAGGATATTGGCTGACTACCTCTATCAGATGAGGGTAAATAGAGATTATATAGCTGATGAAACTACTATTGAGCATGTGGAAGAACTTTTAACACTAATGTCGGCAATGACAGGAGATAATAGATTTGAAGAAACTATAAACGAATTGAAGGGAAAGGAGAACATCAATATGTGTGAAGTATTGGATAGAGTAGAGGCTAGAGGAATAGAAAAGGGTATAGAGCAAGGAATAGAAAAGGGAAGAATGGAAGGAAGGCAGGAAGGTATTATAAATATTCTTATATCGCTGGTAAATGATGGAATATTAAGTGTTTATGAAGCTGCGTCTAGGGCAGATATGAGTGTTGAAGATTTTAAAAAGTATATAAATAAAAATTGATAAAAATGAATAAGTATGATTGGGGCTGTTTGTGTGGCAGCCCCTTTGCATATAGTAAATCTACTTGGTATGTTTATCCATTCCATAATCAAATATATTTTATTCCTAAGGTGAAAAGTGTGGAAGATTTTTAGGCTATATTTAGTGAATCTTAAAAAGTTTCTTATTGTATTTTAGACATATATATCGTAAGATTAAAATATTAGATTTAGTTCGAAATTCTAAAAATTCTAAGTTTCAAAAAGTTCAAATAATAATCCAATATTAAATTCTTTTGGTATAATAAGGAGGAGATATGCAAGATAAGGATATAACTCAAAAAGTGCTTGAAAAGTATAATGATGTATTTGCGGATATTTTAAATGTACTTTTATTTGATGGAAGAAATGTGGTAGAAGAATCTGCACTTATAGGTGCATTGCCGATGAGTATGTTAAAGATTGACGGCAGAGTCAGATCTCAGGAAAGAGATATAGCAAAGTACTGGCGTAAAAGCAAAATCAATGTAGCATTGTTCGGACTTGAAAATCAGACAGTAGCAAATAAACTGATGCCACTTAGAGTATTTGGATATGACGGTGCGGAGTATGTAAAGCAAAGCAGGAAAGAAAACAGTGATAAGGCAAAGTATCCTGTGATTACATTGGTGCTGTATCTGGGATATGAAAAGAGATGGAACTATCCCAAAACTCTTTTCGAAGTTTTGGATATAGATGAAGATATCAAGCCATATGTGAATGACTTTAAGATAAACTTATTTGAAATAGCATATATGGACAGAGAAAAGATAGACTTATTTAAAAGTGATTTTAGGATACTGGCTGATTACCTCTATCAGATGCGGGTAAACAGAGACTATATAGCTGATGAAACTACTATTGAGCATGTGGAAGAACTTTTAACACTAATGTCGGCAATGACAGGAGATAATAGATTTGAAGAAACTATAAACGAATTGAAGGGAAAGGAGAATGTCAATATGTGTGAAGTATTGGATAGAGTAGAGGCTAGAGGAATAAAAAAAGGTATTGAACAAGGAATAGAAAAAGGAAGGCAGGAAGGTATTATAAATATTCTTATATCGCTGGTAAATGATGGAATATTAAGTGTTTATGAAGCTGCGTCTAGGGCAGATATGAGTGTTGAAGATTTTAAAAAGTATATAAATAAAAATTGATAAAAATGAATAAGTATGATAGGGGCTGTTTGTGTGACAGCCCCTTTGCATATAGTAAATCTACTTGGTATGTTTATCTATTCCATAATAAAATATATTTTATTCCTAAGGTGAAAAGTGTGGAAGATTTTTAGGCTATATTTAGTGAATCTTAAAAAGTTTCTTATTGTATTTTAGACATATATATCGTAAAATCAAAGCATTAGATTTAGTTCGAAATTCTAAAAATTCTAAGTTTCAAAAGTTCAAAAAATAATCCAATATTAAATTTTTTTGGTATAATAAGGAGGAGATATGCAAGATAAGGATATAACTCAAAAAGTGCTTGAAAAGTATAATGATGTATTTGCGGATATTTTAAATGTACTTTTATTTGATGGAAGAAATGTGGTAGAAGAATCTGCACTTATAGATGCATTGCCGATGAGTATGTTAAAGATTGACGGCAGAGTCAGATCACAGGAAAGGGATATAGCAAAGTACTGGCGTAAAAGTAAAATTAAAGTAACATTATTCGGACTTGAAAATCAGACGATAGCGGATAGACTGATGCCGCTTAGAGTTTTTGGATATGACGGTGCAGAGTATGTAAAGCAAAGCAGAAAAGAAAACAGTGACAAGGCAAAGTATCCTGTGATTACATTGGTGCTGTATCTGGGATATGAAAAGAGATGGAACTATCCCAAAACTCTTTTCGAAGTTTTGGATATAGATGAAGATATCAAGCCATATGTGAATGACTTTAAGATAAACTTATTTGAGATAGCATATCTGGATAGAGAAAAGATAGACTTATTTAAAAGTGATTTTAGGATATTGGCTGACTACCTCTATCAGATGAGGGTAAATAGAGATTATATAGCTGATGAAACTACTATTGAGCATGTGGAAGAACTTTTAACACTAATGTCGGCAATGACAGGAGATAATAGATTTGAAGAAACTATAAACGAATTGAAGGGAAAGGAGAACATCAATATGTGTGAAGTATTGGATAGAGTAGAGGCTAGAGGAATAGAAAAGGGTATAGAGCAAGGAATAGAAAAGGGAAGAATGGAAGGAAGGCAGGAAGGTATTATAAATATTCTTATATCGCTGGTAAATGATGGAATATTAAGTGTTTATGAAGCTGCGTCTAGGGCAGATATGAGTGTTGAAGATTTTAAAAAGTATATAAATAAAAATTGATAAAAATGAATAAGTATGATAGGGGCTGTTTGTGTGACAGCCCCTTTGCATATAGTAAGGCTACTTGGTATGTTTATCTATTCCATAATAAAATATATTTTATTCCTAGGTCGAAAAGTGTGGAATATTTATCAAGTTATATTTAGTGAATCTTAAAAAGTTTCTTATTGTATTTTAGACATATATATCGTAAAATCAAAGCATTAGATTTTGTTCGAAATTCTAAAAATTCTAAGTTTCAAAAGTTCAAAGAATAATCCAATATTAAATTTTTTTGGTATAATAAGGAGGAGATATGCAAGGTAAGGATATAACTCAAAAAGTGCTTGAAAAGTATAATGATGTATTTGCGGATATTTTAAATGTACTTTTATTTGATGGAAGAAATGTAGTAGATGAATCTACGCTTACAGATGCATTGCCAATGAGTATGCTAAAGATAGATGGAAGAGTCAGATCTCAGGAAAGGGATATTGCAAAGTACTGGCGTAAAAGCAAAATCAATGTAGCATTGTTCGGACTTGAAAATCAGACAGTAGCAAATAAACTGATGCCACTTAGAGTATTTGGATATGACGGTGCGGAGTATGTAAAGCAAAGCAGGAAAGAAAACAGTGACAAGGCAAAGTATCCTGTGATTACATTGGTGCTGTATCTGGGATATGAAAAGAGATGGAACTATCCCAAAACACTTTTCGAAGTGTTGGATATAGATGAAGATATCAAGCCATATGTGAATGACTTTAAGATAAACTTATTTGAAATAGCATATCTGGATAGAGAAAAGATAGACTTATTTAAAAGTGATTTTAGGATACTGGCTGATTACCTCTATCAGATGCGGGTAAACAGAGACTATATAGCTGATGAAACTACTATTGAGCATGTGGAAGAACTTTTAACACTAATGTCGGCAATGACAGGAGATAATAGATTTGAAGAAACTATAAACGAATTGAAGGGAAAGGAGAATGTCAATATGTGTGAAGTATTGGATAGAGTAGAGGCTAGAGGAATAAAAAAAGGTATTGAACAAGGAATAGAAAAAGGAAGGCAGGAAGGTATTATAAATATTCTTATATCGCTGGTAAATGATGGAATATTAAGTGTTTATGAAGCTGCGTCTAGGGCAGATATGAGTGTTGAAGATTTTAAAAAGTATATAAATAAAAATTGATAAAAATGAATAAGTATGATAGGGGCTGTTTGTGTGACAGCCCCTTTGCATATAGTAAGGCTACTTGGTATGTTTATCTATTCCATAATAAAATATATTTTATTCCTAGGTCGAAAAGTGTGGAATATTTATCAAGTTATATTTAGTGAATCTTAAAAAGTTTCTTATTGTATTTTAGACATATATATCGTAAAATCAAAGCATTAGATTTTGTTCGAAATTCTAAAAATTCTAAGTTTCAAAAGTTCAAAGAATAATCCAATATTAAATTTTTTTGGTATAATAAGGAGGAGATATGCAAGGTAAGGATATAACTCAAAAAGTGCTTGAAAAGTATAATGATGTATTTGCGGATATTTTAAATGTACTTTTATTTGATGGAAGAAATGTAGTAGATGAATCTACGCTTACAGATGCATTGCCAATGAGTATGCTAAAGATTGACGGCAGAGTCAGATCTCAGGAAAGGGATATTGCAAAGTACTGGCGTAAAAGCAAAATCAATGTAGCATTGTTCGGACTTGAAAATCAGACAGTAGCAAATAAACTGATGCCACTTAGAGTATTTGGATATGACGGTGCGGAGTATGTAAAGCAAAGCAGGAAAGAAAACAGTGACAAGGCAAAGTATCC